>NZ_JAMPQI010000019.1:0-119691 GCF_028482365.1 Providencia sp. PROV122
TTGTTTTTAGCCACATGACATCAACTCAGCGGATAGAATTCTCGGATATTATTGATGTAATGAATGATGCACAAGATATGTGGGAAGATGAGTTTATTTTCGCCCTAGATATAACGAAAAATTCTAAATAACCATTAAATGATGCGTGGTATAGTATATGCCAACTGATTAAGGTTATGGAGAAATAAAAATGGCAAATGACGTTTCTCAAAATGAGTCATTGAAAGGTAAGAAGTTTGTCATTGTGCATGGTTATACCGCTTCACCAGAAAAAAACTGGTTTCCATGGTTAAAGGCTGAGTTGGCGTCGTTAGGCGCGTTAGTGTATGTACCTGAAATGCCTGAACCGCTATCACCCGAGCCATTAAAGTGGCAACAACATCTCAAAAACTTAGCAATTGAGATTGATGAAAATACCCTATTTATTGGGCATAGCCTAGGGTGTGTGACCGTATTGCGCTTTTTAGAGCAGCAGGTTGCAAAAGGCAATAAAGTCGGTGGCTATATTTTAGTAGCGGGTTTTGATCAGGAGCAAAGCACACTACCTGAATTAAAGCCTCACACGTTGAGCCGATTGGATTACCCATATTTAATTGATATAGCAGATAAAAGGATTTCAATTATCTCTACCAATGATTGGGTCGTTTCACCACAATCATCACAAACACTCGCCAAGGCATTACAAACCGAAGTGATTATTGAGGAAGAAGCTGGGCATTTCCTTGATAGAGAAGGGTATACAGAATTCCCAACATTACTTCACTCAATAAAAACTCAATTTAACTGAATATAAAATCAGGCTGATTGAAGTCAACCAGCCTGATTTTATTAATCTTCAAGTGGCTCGCCCCGTAAGAGGGCTGCAAATCTTGCCTTGGTTTCGTTATCCGGCTCAATGGCATGACATTGAGTCAGCAATGGCTCTAAGTCTTGAGGCCAATCTTCTCTTTTCCAATTCGCTAATGCCCTAAGAGCCATATTACGGTTACGCACTACAGGGCTTTGCAACCCACAGAGGATCATAGATAAACCGACACCAGGAAAACGCGGTAATTCTTGTAAAATAAAATCAAGTTTTCCATGTTGTACATAGCCAGCACCAAGACCAAGGCTATCACTCGGCCCTGTCGATATTGCTTCTAATGGGAGCTGCTGCTCTGCTAAGGCTATCACTTGTTTGAATTGGTCGGTCTATATCGTTCGTTTTCATTAACTCAAACCACAAATCATTCTCAGGATGATTTAACTGTTTTTCGTATAGATAAGGGAAGATATCTTGACCACGGGCTCTGGCTATACTGGTGCTATTACGGAATAAGATATCATCATCACTATTTAAACCTTGAGCGATTAATTTATCCCATATAGGGTTATCCAATATAGTTTGTGCTAATGAAGTGATGGCTGTGCTATTTTCAAATTTCTCGCTATTTTCTTGAAAATAATCATTAATGCCGAGTACAGTAAAATAATAGTCTAATAAATAATCTTGTTCTAAAATGCGGCTCAAGTAATTGAAGCAACAACGAAAAGCATCATCATAGTCATTGATATCACGTGCCGGCCCACCGCCTAGCAACGCTTGAATAATATCGGATGAGGCTACTAATAATTGGCTATCATTTTGTGTTTCTAATGCATCTGCCAAGTGGCAATAGGTTGCACAGTGCCAAGCGGTATATTCAACCATAACACTATTTTGATAGCCTGTAGTCAGTATCCATTGCTTGGTTTCCTCACTTATTTCATCGGGTAGATGTTCAATAAGATGTACGCGCCCCCAGCCTTCAACACGTTTTGCTAACTTTAGCCACATTGCATCATAGTCAGATGTGGATGTGAGCATCGCATGGATTGGGATAATAGTGTAAAGCGTGAATTCATCATGGCAAGCAAGACAATAAAGTGTCTTAAGGCGTTCATCACTTGGAAAAAACACAGTAAAGGAAATGGCCAATTTAACCACATTAGTATCGGGGCTATTGTGGAGTAACCAGTCGGTAAAGGCTTCCAATTTTGGCGCATGGATCTCTTGTTTATCGACGATTAAATGGATTAGGTCGTCGATATAAGATAACGGGCTTTGTTCGGCGACTTGCTGATAGAAATGATAAACCGATTCTTTGTCGTTTTTCTCCAGCGCTCTTTTTAGTGAAGTGTAAATTTCGCTAGCAGTGATTTCAGAAGCCCCCATTCCGTGGTGGCTGAATACACCATCTTCAGCGCCATTAGCCCAACGAATTGTATTTTCATCGACTTCAGTTGTATCTGGGAGCTCAGACAGTGATTCAGGGAGTGGGGATAATTCGTTTATCCAAGGCAATAAATGCTGATAGATTGGCGTGATATTCGTATTCCAAACGACAGGATAATTTTCTTGTCCTTTTTTAAAAAGAGAGGCTAACCATTTTTTCATTTTTGATAACATCCTATTGTGTTTGAATTATGGGTTTTTATATTGAATAAGCCAATAAAATGTTTTTTTAATCATAAAATAGATAACACGGTAGGTTCGATGTTGGCTCAATCAATTTTGTGATAAAACCTTCTTTAAGGGTAATTAAAAAAGGTTTCACTTATCGTCATTTCTTACGGGATAAACTCGCTGAGATAACTTGGAACAATATCTTTAAGTATCTCAATTAATTGCGGGTCCATGTATTGATACTCATCAGGAATATCGAGTACATAAAGTGATTTGTGTTCGAGTAGGCGAGTAAAATTGGCTTTTAGCCGATCTTTATGTTTTTGTTCCATGACAAAAATAACATCAGCCCAACGGAGCAAATCTGCGGTAATTCGGCGTCTTGCATTGCTACTGGTGCCAGCAGAGCGTACCGACCAGCTTGGATGGTGGCGCCAAATTTGCTCTGCGGTTGGGCTACGCCATTGGTTACGACTACAAATAAATAAAATATTCATTTACTGTTATGTATTTCCTCCAAACCTTTCAGAGCAAGCTGTCTGTTACTGATTTGGAGGTATGCCATACCTAGCTGTGTCGCGCGAATAATTTTTTCCTACGCCCATACATCTGTTTCCAATTTTTCTCAGCGGGAAAGCGATCTCGTTTTTTTCGCGGCGAGTGGATTCTATTTTTGGCTCTACGCCATGCTCGATTTCTTGAATTATCCATATCTTCCACATAAGGTTATCGGGGATAGCAGCCGCGATAATACGGGTAAGAATATGATTAACGTCAGTATCATACGGAGACATTGTATGACTATCAAGCAAATGCAAGATAGTTAACGTTTTTTAGGATTATTACGTTATTTATATCCTAATAATGATTATTCTACTGTTATTGGGTTTAATCATTTTACATTTATCGCAAGGTTAATGATAATTGAATATTTATGACTAAAGCTAGATTTATTTATAATAAAATAATGCTAAATAAGGTAAGGGAAATGAATTTTTTTGAAAGAATAAACATCAGTTTTTCCGATTGTGTTAAAAAATACCATCTCGAGTTTCTACCTAGTTATCTTGAGGATTATTATAACGGCCGACTTTTACGGGTCAAAGAAAGTATCACATTGGATTCTTTAGAAATTGATGATATAGACGAGATGAGAGGGACTATTATTCTTTTTGAAAAAGACCTTATTATCGAAAATGCGTTAACTCAAAGTAATGTAGATTATGGTCCAACCGTTATTGTAAAAGGGAATGTATCAGCTAAGAACATAGCATTTGGGGGAGCTTGTATTATCATCAAGGGGGATGTGACCGTTGAGCAAACCATGATAGGAATTTATAATCATGGAGTGATAAATATAACAGGTAAAGTCACAGCGGAATATATTATTTCGGATGACCACTGTTTTTCAATCTATGATGAGGGGAGTAAAGGCATCTTTTTAGGTTTCCAAGATTTAAGGTATCATGCAAAAGACGTATTATCTGGAAAGTATTATGATGACGCCGAAGAAAATATCAAAATAGATAAAATCATTGAGGCGATAAAAAAAGGTAATTCGATTAAGAAAAATGGTAATATAGTAAGTCAAGTTCAGAAGGCAATAGATAAGTTTAAAGCATCAAAAAATGCTAAACTTAATTTGTCTAACCTAAATCTTACAGAAATACCCGAAGAAATATTTCAGCTTGAAAATATTAAAGAGCTAGATTTATCAAATAATCCGCTAAAAGAATTATCGTTGAAGGGCATGCAGACTGACCATTTAAAATCCATTAATTTAGCGTGCTGCTCGTTGACTGAATTTCCAATAGATATATTAAATATCAATCAGATAGAATCTATTGATTTAAGTTTTAACACTATTTCAAGTTTACCCGAAAGACTACCTGTACTCAATCAACTGAAAAAACTGCTGTTAAGCCATTGTAATTTTACCGAGTTCCCTTGTATTTTATATCAGGTAGTCAATTTAGAATATTTAGATCTTGGTTTTCAAGATGAAGAAACCTTATTTCTTATCGACAAAGCACTTCAAAGTTTAAAGGTGTTACTGCTATCGGGTAATGCAAATATCAATATTACTGCACCACAACCCAAATTATATGAACTGAATATCAGCCATTGTCTAATGGATACTTTTCCAATTGCATTAACCAAGTCAACACATCTTACACACTTGGATATGAGTTATAATCATAAAATGAGATGGCTACCTGATGAGTTTTCTGAGTTAAAAAAATTAAAAAAACTCTCTTTTTCAATTCTCTATATGGAAGAAAGTCATATCAATATTTTACAAAAACTTCCTAAGCTACAATATATCGCTAATTTTCTAAAGAGTGATAATCCGTTCTATGGTAATCAGGTGGCTCAAGCACTATTAGCCGTCAAAAATTGGAATACATTGGTTATTGATAGTGTCTTAGAAGATCAAACAATTATTGATGCAATCGTACTCAGAGAGAACCTTAAAAAATTCATTATGGGTGAATATGAAGTTGATATAAAAGAAGCAAGGCAATGTTTAGGGGTTAGTTTTTAATCTATTTTTGACATCATCCCCTATAGCATATTGTGAGTGGTATAGGGGATGGTGATTTAAGCGCTTTCGGACAGCTCTTTTAAATATTGAAAAACTTGGCGGAAGGCTTTTGGTGGCTTATTGCCTTCACGCTCTTTTTTAGCGTTACGTACCAATGCCCTAAGTTGTTGTCTATCTGTATGGGGAAACAGAGCAACGACTTCTTCGATAACATCATCACCATTTTCAATAAGGCGTGTACGCAGGTCTTCAAGCTTATGCAGAATGACAACTTGCTGATTATGGCGATTTTTCAGTTTATCTAAAGCCTCTGTGATGGGGTCAACGTCTCGAGAGCGTAGCAACTTACCAATATATTGTAGTTGGCGACGACGACCTTCACGCTTGATTTTTTGTGCCAGTTCAATGGTATCGAGTAACTGAGCATCAAGTGGAATGCGCTCAAGTTCATTTTTGCTTAATTCAACAAGTTCGGCCCCCAGTTTTTTGAGAACTTCAGCATCGCGTTTAATTTCGCTTTTACTGACCCAAATGATCTCATCATCGTCTTCATCTTGCGGCGCTGGGACATCATCCAGCCAGTCTTCAGGCTGTTTGGCCATATATCGATTTCCTTTTTACAGAACGCAGCGTGTAATTGCATGACCTGCCGCGTTGTGGATGTTAACATTCATATATTATGTATTGTAACTGGGAAAAAGCCCTGATGACACCCGACATTTGTGAGTTGGTGTAAAAAAAGCCGGGTTTCCCCCATTTTATGTGGATTGAATCGATGAATTTAACTGAACAAGTCAGCGAACAACGTAAAAATTTAGAAGAGGCGGTTGCACGGGCGCTTCATTTTGCAAAAAGTCGTTGTGATGCCGCTGAAGTTGCTGTGAACAAAAGCACTGGAATTAGTGTCAGTACCCGTCAAGGAGAAGTCGAAAATGTTGAATTCAATAGTGATGGCGCACTTGGGATCACCGTTTATCACAACCAACGTAAAGGGAGCGCCTCTTCAACAGATTTAAGCCCCGAAGCGATTGAGCGTACAGTGCAAGCTGCGGTAGACATTGCCCGTTACACATCGGAAGACCCATGTGCAGGCCCTGCTGAGAAGTCACTATTAGCCTTTGATGCCCCTGATTTACAACTATTCCAAGCCAGTAATATCACTCCTGAAGAAGCAATTAAATTGGCGTCACAAGCGGAAATGTCGGCACTTAAGGTTGACCCGCGTATTGTGAATACGGAAGGGGGAAGCTTTAATGGTCATTATGGCGTGCGGGTTTTTGGTAACTCTCACGGTATGCTACAAAGCTATTGCTCAAGCCGTTATTCGATGTCGAGTTGTGTGATCGCAGAGCAAAATGGTGAAATGGAACGTGATTATGCTTATACCATCGGGCGCAGCTTAAGTGCTTTGAAATCGCCTGAATGGGTGGGGCAAGAGTGCGCTCGTCGTACATTGGCACGCCTCTCACCGAGAAAGCTGCCAACGATGAAGGCACCTGTTATTTTTGCTGCTGAAGTGGCGACAGGGTTGTTTGGTCATCTTGTTGGGGCAATTAGTGGAAGTAGTATTTACCGCAAATCTTCTTTTCTACTCGATAGCTTAGGTAAGCAAATTTTACCTGATTGGTTAACCATCACTGAACAGCCGCATTTAATCGGTGGATTAGCGTCATCGCCATTCGACAGTGAAGGGGTTCGCACCACTGAGCGCAATATTATTGAAAATGGTGTGTTGCAAACGTGGCTAATGACCTCTTATTCAGCCAGAAAGTTAGGCTTGCAAAGTACAGGGCATGCTGGAGGGATCCATAACTGGCGTATTGCTGGTCAGGGGCTGTCATTCGAAGCATTGCTAAAACAAATGGGAACAGGACTGGTTGTTACTGAACTGATGGGGCAAGGGGTCAGTGGGATCACCGGAGATTATTCACGTGGTGCTTCCGGTTTTTGGGTGGAAAATGGTGAGATCCAATATCCTGTCAGCGAGATCACAATAGCAGGTAATTTAAAAGATATGTGGGCAAATATCGTCACGATTGCCGATGATATTGAAACTCGCAGTAATATTCAGTGTGGCTCTGTATTGTTACCTGAAATGAGTATTGCGGGAGAGTAATTTGCTCAAATGAATAAGGCACTCCTTTTGAAGTGCCTTATCAATAAACAGAATAGATTTATTTTTTGCCTGATAAAGTGGCTTCAAGCGCTTTGCCTGCAAAGCCTATCGTGGAAAACCCATTTTTTATTCTGTTAACGTCAGCCTGCTTATTTAATACATTGATGTTATTGCTAAGTTAGGCGATTTTATACCATTAACGATGGTATTCACCCGCGGCTTCTGGCTGATAAATAATTTCGAGTACTCTTACGCGTGTTTCAACACCATTAGGCAATGCCCAACTGATCTCATCATTAACATGCAGACCAAGCAAAGCCGCACCGATTGGCGCCATAACAGAGAGCTGCTCAGCACTATCTTTTAAAGAGGCTGGGTAAACTAAAGTGCGTGTGCGTTCTTCATTGCTAATCAAATCAAGAAAACGCACCGTACTGTTCATTGTGACGACGTCGGCAGGAATTTCCTGTGGTGACAGGATGTCTGCACGATCAAGTTCATCATTCAGTGCGTCAGCAACTGGGGTACCCGCATAAGCTGCTTGTTCCAACAGTGCATCTAGGCGTTCTGCATCTAAATCATTGATAATAATTGTTGGCTTTGTCATACCACACTCCAATAGAGACGTACAAAGCAAACACCCCCCACCCAATAAGGTAGGGGGTGTCGCTGTGATAAAATTGTATAAAATATTAGGCTCTTCAAGCTCCAAAAGGAAGAGATCATGATCACGATCTTTGAGCCAATACTTGTAAAATTATTGATATTTAGTTCATAAATAAATGGTGGATTATACTAGCTTTCATCAAATCCACTTTCGAACAGGTTAATAATCGCGGATAAAGCCTGATCCTCATCAGGGCCGCTAACCTCAATATCAATGGTACTTCCTTGCTCTGAGTCTAACATCAACATCGCAATAACGCTATCGGCCTCAGCCTCAATCTGATTATTATTGCGTAAAATAACCTTAGAGTTAAATTTTTTAACTAATTCATAAAGTAACATTGCCGGCCTAGCATGCATACCAAGCCGGTTTTTTAATGTGATTGTCGCTTTTAAGGTCATTACTTGCGTTTTTCTAGGGTTCTGTGGCGAGATTGTACATTCTTACCACGAGAACGGAAGTAATCAGCTAATTGCTCAGCGACATAGACCGAACGGTGTTTCCCTCCGGTACAGCCGATTGCCACCGTGAGGTAACTACGGTTATTGGTCTCAAGCATAGGCAGCCATAATTCAAGGTAGCTACGTGTTTGATAAATAAAGTTGTGTACCTCTGTGTGCCTATCGAGGAATGCGGCAACAGGGCGATCGAGGCCTGTCATTGGGCGCAATTTCGGATCCCAATGTGGGTTCGGTAAAAAGCGCACATCGAAAACATAGTCTGCATCGATAGGGATACCATGTTTGAAACCAAAAGATTCGAATACCATGGTTAGCTCTCGTTCACGTTTACCCATCAAACGCGTTCTGAGCATCTCGGCTAATTCATGGACTGACATTTCTGAGGTATCAATCACTAAATCAGCGCGTGACCGTAAAGGCTCTAAAAGCTCATTTTCTTCATCGATAGCACTTTCAAGTGACAAGTTTTTGCTCGAAAGTGGATGTAATCTACGAGTATCACTATAGCGGCGAATTAATGTGTTGCGATCGGCATCCAGAAATAGCAATTGCGGCGAAAAGCTAGAAGGTAATCTACCTAAAGCCTCTTCAAAGATTTCTGGGTTGTCAGGCATATTACGCACATCAATGCTCACAGCAGCTGAAATATTACGATCTGCGAGTGAATTGGCCAGTTCTGGAAGCAGCACAACCGGCAGGTTATCCACACAATAGAAACCCATATCTTCCAGCGCACGTAAGGCAACGGATTTTCCCGAACCGGAACGGCCGCTGACAATCATCAGCACCATGAGCTAACTCCCTTTTGTTTCTTTTCGGTGATCATAGGACCCCGATAGTTGAATAGATCGTTTGCTTACTTATCAGAACATCACAGTCTATGTCAGTACAGCTATATAGAAAATATCAAAATTTCATAGACATGTAACCCTGTGATGACGAAGTTATTTAATTATAGGCTACTCAGTAATAATACTATATAACTCTGCATCGCTTTGTGCCGATCTCAGACGCTTACAAAGAGATTTGTCGGCTAATTTTTTCGCGATTAATGATAAAGTGTGTAGATGCGTTTTACACTGATCTGCGGGCACTAATAGCGCAAAAAGCAGATCAACAGGTTGGTTATCAATGGCATCGAAGGCGATTGGCTCTTCCAGATGCAAAAAAACACCAACAGCTTGTGTATGTTCACCTTCTGCTAGCTTGCCGTGAGGGATGGCGATTCCTCCGCCAATACCTGTTGTTCCTACTTTTTCTCTGGTGAGTAAAGCTTCAAATACCGTGTTTTCCGGTAATCCCAACTCTGCGGCAGCCAGTTCACTAATAATCTCAAGTGCTCTTTTTTTACTAGTACAAGTAAGGTTATTGCGTGTACAAGCTGAAGATAATACGGCGCTTAATTGGATTTCTATATCACTGTTCATTTTATTGTTCACTTAGGACTACAAAACCAGATGGTGTATGCCACCATCTGGTTTAAGCCATTTATTAGTTATACACCACAGTATGATTTGGGATTGTTGTTAACAAACTGAGAACGCATACTGTTGTTCGCATTGTTTCATACGTTGAAAACCAACCGTTTGGCTTTCGACGCTTATTTTTACAATCCCTAATGACCGCCACTAAACATTGAAGGTCTGGTGAAGGCCTGAAATCAACCTGTGATTTCACCATAAATGTATTAGTGTTGTCTCAGTTTTTCTTTATGTTTAGTTAATTGGCGTGACAGTTTGTCTACCAGTTGGTCAATTGCAGCGTACATATCACTTTCTTCCGCTGACGCATGGAGTTCAGCACCATTAACCTGCACAGTTGCTTCAGCAATTTGCTGAACTTTTTCAACTTTCAGAATGACTTGAATACCGTTAATGCGATCAAACAATTGTTCCAATTTTCTGATCTTTTTCTCAACAGTTTCACGTAATGCAGGGGTGACTTCAATATTGTGTCCAGTAATCTGAAATTCCATACAACCTTCCTTATTTTATCAATTAAACCAACTGTTTGCGTTGGTTTGAGGGCGGAATAGATAACGATTCACGGTACTTAGCGACAGTTCGACGTGCAACCTGAATGCCCTGTTCGGCTAGCATGCTTGTCAATTTACTGTCACTTAATGGTTTTGCTGGGTTTTCAGCAGCAACCAGTTTTTTCACTAACGCACGTATTGCCGTTGAAGAGGCTTCACCTCCTGTATCGGTACTGACGTGGCTAGAGAAAAAATACTTCAACTCGAAAATTCCTCGCGGGCTATGGAGAAACTTTTGAGTTGTCACTCTCGAAATCGTTGATTCGTGCATATTCACCTGATAAGCAATATCTGCCAATATCATGGGTTTCATGTACTCTTCACCGAACTCAAAGAATTCTTGTTGTTGCTCTACAATACAAGTCGCCACTTTTAACAAAGTTTCATTACGGCTTTCTAAGCTTTTTATCAGCCATTTGGCATCTTGTAAGTGACTACGAATATATTGTGAATCACTTTCGTTCACGGAATCTTTTATCAAAGAAGCATAGTGATTATTGATACCTAATTTAGGGATGCTATCTGTATTTAATTCAACTTGCCAGTGCCCGTTGATTTTTTTCACCAAAACATCGGGAATAACATATTCCGACTCTCCGGTATTGATAGATTGGCCCGGTTTAGGGTTCAACGTCAATATCAGGTCAATAGCGGTTTTTAAAGCATCCTCTTTTAGACGGGTGAGTTTACTGAGCTGGCGAAAATCACGATTAGCCAGTAAATCAATATGTTGACTAATAATCAACCGAGCCTCATCTAGCCCGTCAGTACCTTTTGGGTAAAGGGATAGCTGGATCAATAAGCACTCTTTCAGATCTTGTGCTGCCACACCAAGCGGATCAAAATGCTGAATGCGTTTTAAAACAGCGACCACTTCTTCAAGTGTGATATCTGGGTTATTGATACCTTCGTGGATCTCTTTTATTGGCGTTGTCAGATAGCCAGAATCATCAATTGAGTCAATAATCGCGGTAGCAATCGCTCTGTCTGTGTCTGTAAAAGGCGTTAATTCAGATTGCCATAACAAATAGTCTTGCAGCGTTTGTGTGGTTTCCCCTTGATAGACGGGTAACTCATCAAAGCTATAGTCATTATTTGTACCCGATGGCGTACCCGCAGTATAAATTTCATCCCAATTCGCATCCAAAGGAAGCTCATCTGGCATATCACTTTTTTCAAGGGCATCTTTAGTATCGATTTCACTGCTGTCAGTATGAATATCGAGACTATCAAGGGAGTCTAAGTCAGAGGTGTTTTCTTCTTGTTCCAGAAGCGGGTTAGTTTCTAGGGCGAGTTGGATCTCTTGTTGTAGCTCAAGCGTAGAAAGTTGCAACAGACGGATAGCCTGTTGCAATTGAGGAGTCATTGCAAGTTGTTGACTGATTCTGAGCTGCAAACTTTGCTTCATGAATGTGCTTTTATCTCCACCTCAATTGAATGCTTAACCAATGACTTACAACCGGAAACCTTCCCCTAAATATACCCGTTTTACTTGTTCGTTTTCTAGGATCATTTCAGGTGTGCCATGAGCAATTAAGTGCCCTTGACTGACAATATAGGCTCTTTCACAAACATCGAGCGTTTCACGTACGTTATGGTCAGTGATGAGTACTCCTAAGCCATAATCACGTAAATGTTGGATAATTTTTTTAATATCTAATACCGAAATCGGGTCAACACCTGCAAACGGTTCATCTAATAGAATAAATTTCGGGTTTGCTGCTAATGCACGAGCAATCTCTACGCGGCGACGTTCCCCACCAGACAACGATTGGCCAATGCTATCACGCAAATGGGTAATGCTAAATTCTTCCATTAACTCTTCTGCACGCTCTTTGCGTTGCTCAGTGTTGAGGTCATGGCGTATTTCTAGCACTGCCATTAGATTATCATAAACACTCAAACGACGGAAAATCGACGCCTCTTGAGGAAGATAGCCAATACCACGGCGCGCACGTTCATGAAGCGGAAGGAGACTAATATCTTCACCATCAATGGTAATTTTGCCTGCATCCCGCTGGACGATGCCGACGACCATATAAAAGGTGGTCGTTTTTCCCGCACCATTAGGGCCTAAAAGACCAACAATTTCGCCAGATTTCACCTCAAGGCTAACATCTTCAACGACCTTGCGTTTTTTATAGGCTTTTGCCAGATTCTCTGCGGTTAATGTCGCCATAACGATTATTTACTCTTTCCGTTGTTTGCCGCTGGGCCTTTTTCTTGTAGCTGTGATGGCAATAATACTGTCGTGACACGTTTCCCTTTGTCACTAAACGCTTCCATTTGCTGCGTTGGCACGATATAGGTGATCTTATCACCTTTAATATTACTGTCTAACTGCTCAAGATAAGCATTGCCAGTTAATGTAAGGAGCTCTTTATCCACCTCATAGCGTGCTTTTGACGCTCGGCCTTTAATTGGCTTACCATCATCTTGTAATTGATAGAAGGTCACTGGGTTACCAAACGCTTCTATCGTAATTTTATCTGAATTACTGCTAGGGCGCGTCACAACCACCTTATTTGCTCGGATATCAATAGAGCCTTGCTTAATAACGACATCATCAGTAAATGTGGTGACATTTTTTTCTAAATCAAGGGATTGCTTGACTGAATTAATCGTCATTGGCTGTTGCGTGTCAGTTTTTAATGCAGAAGCTGGTACGCTAAGAGCAAAAATTGCGCTGGCAACGGCTCCTTGAATAAAACGCTTTTTATTTACTTGATTCATTTTTTTGCTCTTCTTTTTGTAGCACGTAATGTGTTTTTACATCTTCAATTAACTCTGCGGTTCTTGAGCGCAGGTTACCGCGCATTTTTAGACCGGTAGAATTAAGGCCTTGCCCGATAATAGTGACTTTGTCATCTGATGAAACATCTTGTGTTATCAGGTTAACGACGGCACTTTGGGTTGAAATCCGTTGGATTTGGGAATCCGGGCTTAAACTATCGGCCTGTACATCGTTATACAGATAGAGCACTCTATCATTTGTTAACTTGGCTTTTAGCGCCCGTACAGTCCAAGTGGGTACACCGACTTCGTTGTATGTTGTTAAAACAGGGTTAGCAAACCAAGTGATTTTTTCAGCCGTATAATTATCAATTTTATCTGATACTAATTTATAGGCCAAATCACCCGCTGGATTATAGACAAATGTCACTGAATCATCGGTTTGATAATTAGGTTGGCTGTTATCAAGGACACTGTTTGTGGGCGTGTCTGTGTCAAGACCGGCAAGGTTCCAGCCGATCAGACCAAGTGCTATCAATGATAACAGGATAATTAACCACTTTTTAGCGTTACTCATGGGTGTCTTTATTCTTTAAATCGATAAGCCTTTAGCTTCTTCCAGTTTATTTTGCGCTAGAAGGATGAGGTCGCAAAGTTCACGTACCGCCCCTTTACCCCCACCAAGACGTGTGACGTAATCTGCCTTTGGTAGTAATAATGGATGTGCATCAGCAACCGCTGCCGATAGCCCAACTTTTGCCATAACAGGCCAATCAATAAGGTCATCCCCAATATAGGCCGCTTCTTCTTCTGTTATCTTCAGTGTATCTAACAGTTCATGATACGCCAAAAGCTTATCGCTTTGACCTTGGTAAAGATATGTAATCCCTAATGTCTTCGCGCGATCTTCAAGCAATTTGGCTTTTCGACCGGTGATAATCGCCACTTCGATACCAGAGGTGAGTAAGCAGCGAATACCGTATCCATCACGGACATTGAAGGCTTTGAGTTCTTCGCCGTTATTACCCATATAAATCAGTCCGTCAGACATAACGCCATCGACATCACAGATTAATAATTTAACTTTAGCGGCTTTCTGCAATACTGTCTCGGCGACTGGGCCATAACAGGTATCCTGATAGTGCGGATCCATAATCATTCCTTTTTATACCACGCCTGCTTGTAAGAGGTCGTGCATATGCAAGACACCCACTAATTTATTACCTTCAGCAACCATTAACGAAGTAATATGTTTAGACTGCATTAGGTTGAGTGCTTCTACTGCTAGCATATTCTGTGACACTCTAATTCCACCACGGGTCATTACATCGGCGATTTTGGCATTATTAAGATCGATGCCCATGTCGAAAATACGACGTAAATCACCGTCGGTAAAAATACCAGCAATATTCATTTCGTCATCACAAATAACCGTCATCCCCAATTTTTTGCGAGTAATCTCAATTAAAGCTTCACGTAACGTTGCTGTTTGAGGAATATGCGGAATATCATCGCCAACGTTCATTAAATCACGAACTAGTAGTAAAAGTTTGCGCCCTAGTGCGCCACCTGGGTGGGAAAGGGCGAAATCTTCTGGCGTAAAGCCTCTTGCCGTCAGTAGCGCAATAGCTAAAGCATCCCCCATTACCAGCGTTGCTGTTGTACTGGTGGTTGGTGCAAGTCCCAGTGGGCAAGCTTCTTTTGGTACTTTGATGCATAGATGGATATCTGCATATTTGCCCATACTGCTATTGGGATTATTGGTCATACAGATCAGCGGAACTTTAATTCGCTTTAAAACAGGCAGCAGCGCAAGGATCTCACTTGACTCTCCTGAATTAGAAATCGCCAATACAATATCTTTATTGGTGATCATCCCTAAGTCACCATGGCTGGCTTCTCCGGGGTGAACAAAGAAAGAAGGGGTACCTGTGCTGGCTAATGTTGCTGCAATTTTTCGCCCAATATGTCCCGATTTCCCCATGCCCATCACAACAACCTTCCCTTGGCAGGCAAAAATGCGCTGGCAAGCGTGAGTAAAGTCATCGTTGATATATTGTTCTAAGTTTTTTAGGCCTTCACTTTCGATATGGAGAACTTCTTTGCCTACTTGCTGAAAATCGATGTTTGACATTTTCTGTTCCATGCGTAGCTTTTCAGTTAATCGGATTAGCGAGCGCGAATTGTATAACGAATACTTACTATCAGTAAGTGCTTTGTCAAATTAGTCGAATATTCATTGTACTTTAATGAATACTAACGGTGTTGTGATTAACAAAAACTTAAGTCAAAGAGCGCTTTGCATTTATTAGCATCATAAACCAAATAAAAGATGATAAACTTTAGTATTCTCAAACGATAACAAATTTTTAAAGTCTAAGAGCTATCTGCTTTAATTGCGTAAAAATCTGGTTAACTATAAGTCGTTGAACTGTTTTATGTTCCTTTTAGTTATATAAATACACATTTTGAACATCAACAGACATATTTCGAACGTTATAATACTATAAATACAATCAGATGCGATATTAGACGATTTTCGGTTTATCTTTCTGTAAGATCGTGCTCTTGGTGCGTCTAAAAGACAAAATTCATGGTGTAATGAGCTATCAAACAAATGCAAGCACAGACAGACAACTTAATTGAAGTACGTAACATGTCTTTTACCCGTGGTAGTCGGAAAATATTCGAGGATATTAACCTAACCGTACCACGCGGTAAGATAACGGCAATTATGGGGCCTTCAGGGATTGGTAAAACCACCTTATTACGTCTCATTGGTGGTCAGTTACGCCCAGAACAAGGTGAAATTTGGTTTGATGGTGATAATATTCCAGCGTTATCACGTTCAAAATTGTACCAGTCGCGTAAAAAGATGAGCATGCTTTTCCAGTCTGGTGCGCTGTTTACGGATATGAATGTGTTCAATAACGTCGCATTTCCGCTGCGTGAACATACCAACTTACCTGAGTCATTGATCCACACAACGGTGATGATGAAACTAGAGGCGGTTGGTTTGCGTGGTGCTGCGAAATTGATGCCTTCAGAGTTATCAGGCGGGATGGCAAGACGAGCTGCATTAGCTCGAGCGATTGCACTTGATCCTGAACTGATCATGTTTGATGAGCCTTTCGTTGGGCAAGACCCCATTACGATGGGAGTTTTGGTCAAATTGATTGATGAGCTTAATCAGGCGTTAGGCGTGACTTGTGTTGTGGTTTCTCATGATGTTCCTGAAGTACTGAGCATTGCGGATAAAGCCTATATTGTGGCTCAGCAGCATGTGATTGCGAAAGGAACGGGGGATGAACTACGTAACAACCAAGACCCGCGTGTTAGGCAGTTTTTAGATGGTATTGCTGACGGGCCTGTACCGTTCCGTTTCCCCGCCAATGATTATCTGGCTGATTTATTAGGGTAAAATAAGATGATAGTAGAGGCAATTGCTGCCCTCGGACGTCGGTGGATTGAAATTTTTTCGGCCTTTGGGCGAGCGGGTTATATGCTATTTCGCTCATTAATTGGGAAACCTGAGTTTTCCAAGCAGTGGCCATTATTAATTAAGCAGTTATATGCTGTTGGTGTGCAATCACTCTTGATTGTCGCTGTCTCAGGGCTATTTATTGGTATGGTGCTTGGGTTACAGGGCTATTTAGTTCTGACAACGTTTAGCGCAGAAGCCAGCCTTGGTATGATGGTGGCACTATCGTTGTTGCGTGAACTTGGTCCGGTTGTGACAGCCCTTTTGTTTGCAGGGCGGGCAGGCTCTGCATTGACGGCTGAAATTGGCTTAATGAAAGCAACAGAACAAATTTCTAGCCTTGAAATGATGGCGGTGGATCCTCTTCGTCGAGTGATAGCACCGCGTTTTTGGGCTGGTTTTATTAGCATGCCATTGCTATCACTGATATTTGTTGCAGTAGGTATCCTAGGTGGTGCATTGGTTGGCGTTGATTGGAAAGGGATTGATGAAGGGTTCTTTTGGGCCTCAATGCAATCCTCCGTTGATTGGCGGATGGACATTGTAAATTGCTTTATCAAGAGCTTAGTGTTTGCCATAACGGTGACTTGGATTGCGTTGTTCAACGGCTATGACGCTATCCCAACATCGGAAGGGATTAGCCAAGCGACAACACGAACCGTGGTCCATGCATCGTTAGCGGTTCTTGGTCTAGATTTTGTACTTACAGCACTGATGTTTGGGAACTAAGTCATGCAAAGTAAAAAAAGTGAAGTATGGGTAGGTTGTTTTATATTGCTAGCGATTGCGGCAATTATTTTTCTGTGCCTAAAAGTGGCGGATATAAAATCGCTCGGTAGCCAATCGACTTATCAGATTTCGGCCTCTTTTGAAAATATTGGTGGCTTAAAAGAAGGTTCCCCAGTGAAAGTGGGGGGCGTTGTGATTGGGCGCGTTGCTAGCATTACGCTTAACAAAGAGACCTATGTGCCTGATGTTAAAATTGACCTACTAAGTGAATATAATAATATTCCTGATACCAGCTCATTATCTATTCGTACTTCCGGCTTACTCGGTGAGCAATATATTGCGATGAATATCGGGCCCTATGGTGAAGGTCTCGATGCAGAATTATTGAAAGATGGTGGACGTATTGAAGATACCAAACCTGCGATGGTTTTAGAGGATTTGATAGGTCAATTCTTGTATAAGAGCGGCGATAGCCAAGGCGCTGAATCTCAACCTGCTCCTGCTGCTAATTGATTCGATGTTAAGACGAATTTAGAAGGAATAACTTATGTTTAAGCGCTTAATGATGATAGCAATGTTAGCGATTGCACCATTTGCAATGGCGATAGATCAAACCAACCCGTATAAGCTGATGGATGAAGCGGCTGAAAAAACCTTTACCCGTTTAAAGAATGAGCAGCCGCAAATTCGTAAAGACCCTAACTACCTGAGAACTATTGTTCGTGAAGAATTATTGCCATATGTACAAATTAAATATGCAGGGGCTTTAGTCTTAGGCACTTACTACAAGAACGCGACGCCTGCGCAGCGTGACGCTTACTTTACTGCTTTCGAAGCGTATCTTGAGCAAGTTTATGGTCAAGCACTCGCGATGTACCATGGTCAAACTTATCAGATAGCACCAGAGCAACCTATTGGGAATAAAAACATTGTTGCTATTCGAGTCACCATCATAGATCCAAATGGCCGTCCACCAGTACGCCTTGATTTCCAATGGCGCAAAAACAGTAAAACAGGTAACTGGCAGGCCTATGATATGATTGCAGAGGGCGTCAGTATGATCACGACCAAACAAAACGAATGGGGTGATATCCTGCGTAAACAAGGCATTGATGGCTTAACAAAACAGTTAGAAATCAGTGCGAAAGCACCTATTACGCTGGAAGAGAAATAGTCAAATGAGTCATGATCTTACGTGGGAAAAGTCATCATCGGCATTGTTACTGTCCGGCACATTAGGCCGAGACTCTTTGCTGGTGTTCTGGGAAAAGCGAAAATCATTACTTGCTGAGGTTGAGCAAATCGATGTTTCGGGCTTGGAACACGTTGATTCAACAGGGCTAGCAATGCTAGTGCGCCTAAAAGGCGAATTGGCAACAGAAAAACGCTCACTGAAGATAGTCGGTATGAGTGATAATCTAACAACCTTGATGGAGCTTTATGGTGTTAAGTCATTATTGCTAAGTTAAGGTCAGTTTGTGTAAAGAAAGGCGCCTCTGCGTGTTTTTGTGCACCAGAGGCGTTTTCTTTGGTTTAAGAATTGTGACGGATCCTTTAGGATAGACGTCTATTTATACCCGTAACCAATGATTATAAAATTGAGTCATATATGGAACCCAACGAAATAAAACAAGTATTGATGGATAAGCTATCTCTGGATGAGGTAATTGTTAATGGTGATGGCAGCCACTTTCAGGTTATTGCCGTCGGTGCCATGTTTGAAAATATGAGCAGAGTCAAACAGCAACAAGCTGTTTATGCCCCTTTAATGGAGTATATCGCGGATAACCGTATTCATGCGCTTTCAATAAAAGCATATACCCCAGCAGAGTGGGCTCGCGACCGCAAGCTAAACGGTTTTTGATAAAAAATCCGCGAACAGTATTTAAAATCTATACTCCAAATATTTCACGTTGCCTGTCGTCGCTCAATGAAAGGAAGTTCTAGCAAGCCACTGGACTAAGGAAGTCGATTACATCCGCAACTTGAAGTATGGCGAGTGTGAATACGAGAGTAACCGAATGGATAAATTTTTAGTTAAAGGGCCTACCCGCTTAGAAGGTGAGGTAACAATTTCTGGTGCGAAAAATGCCGCATTACCAATTCTGTTCGCTGCGCTGTTGGCTGAAGAGCCGGTAGAGATCCAAAATGTACCTAAGCTTAGGGATATCGATACAACGATTAAGCTGCTGAATCAACTCGGAACGAAAGTTGAACGTAATGGTTCCATTTATGTTGATGCCAGAAATGTCACTGAATACTGTGCGCCTTATGATCTGGTCAAAACCATGCGTGCTTCCATTTGGGCTCTCGCACCGCTAGTCGCTCGTTTTGGTCACGGGGAAGTTTCTTTACCGGGAGGCTGCGCGATTGGCGCTCGTCCTGTTGACCTACATATCTCAGGCTTAGAGCAGCTCGGCGCGCACATTATCCTAGAAGACGGCTATGTGAAAGCGACGGTTGATGGGCGTTTAAAAGGCGCTTGTATTGTCATGGATAAAGTGAGTGTTGGCGCTACGGTGACTATTATGACCGCGGCAACATTAGCTGAGGGCACGACAACTATTGAGAATGCCGCTCGCGAGCCAGAAATTGAAGATACGGCTAATTTCTTAAATACATTAGGTGCCAAAATTACCGGTGCTGGTACTGACCGCATTGTTATTGAAGGGGTTGAGCGCCTAGGTGGTGGTACCTATCGTGTACTGCCTGATCGTATTGAAACAGGTACTTTCCTTATTGCAGCAGCAGTTTCAAAAGGGAAAGTGGTTTGCCGTAACGCTCGTCCAGATACACTAGATGCCGTTTTGGCGAAGCTGCGCGAAGCAGGTGCTAAAATTGAGGTGGGCGAAGATTGGATCAGTCTTGATATGCAAGGCAAACGCCCTAAAGCGGTTACTTTGCGTACTGCACCGCATCCTGGCTTCCCAACAGATATGCAGGCTCAATTTAGCCTATTGAATTTAGTGGCTGAGGGTGCAGGGATGATCACAGAAACAATTTTTGAAAATCGTTTCATGCACATTCCTGAATTAATTCGTATGGGCGCGCATGCTGAAATCGAAAGTAATACTGTGTTATGCCATGGTGTGGAAAAGCTAACTGGAGCACAAGTCATGGCGACAGATTTGCGTGCATCAGCAAGCTTAGTCATTGCAGGTTGTATCGCGGAAGGTACTACAACGGTTGATCGTATCTATCATATTGACCGCGGATATGAGCATATTGAAGATAAGCTGCGTGGTTTAGGCGCGAATATCGAACGGATCAAATCTGACGATTAATTCGTGGATGAGAGCGATAAGATAAACATAAAAAGTTGTTCAAATTGAACAACTTTTTTTTTGTATTGCTGTGGGGGAGACTCTCAGAAAATAGCCTAGCCCGCTTGCCCTTCAGGTATCTCTTCGATGATCACATCGACATCTTTTACTTCACCATCACGTAAGATTTTTACTGGCACTTTGCTACCGGGGCGGATCTCTGCCACTAAGTCCATCGTTTCAGCGGCTGATATTGCAGGCTTATTATCGACGGATAAAATAATATCCCCTTGGAGAATGCCGGATTTAGCCGCTGGGCCATTGGGAGCAACTTGGAAAACGCGCAAACCTTTAATCTGATCGATATTGTTGTTGTTGGTTCTAATTTGCGGTAATTCACGTGCGGTGATCCCAATATAACCTCGGATCACACGCCCATCACGGATCAGTTTTTCCATAATTTTTGTAGCCAGTGCTGTTGGAATAGCAAAACTTAGGCCTTCTGAACTAACCCCTTGGCCTGCACTGAACGAAAGCGTGTTAATACCGACAAGCTCTCCTTCGCTATTAATCAAAGCTCCCCCTGAATTACCTGAATTAATCGATGCATCGGTTTGTAAAAAGTTTTGCCTCCGAGTGGAGCTTAACCCTACACGACCTGTTGCACTGATAATCCCTTGGGTGACGGTTTGACCAATATTATATGGGTTGCCGATAGCGAGCACGACATCGCCTACATGGGTGACGCGGAATTTATTAATTGGGATAACGGGAAGATTTTCTGCATCAATTTTTAGTACAGCTAAATCAGTCAGAGCATCCGAGCCAACTAATAGCGCATCAAAAATAGAGCCATCCTGTAAGGCGACTAAGATTTGATCAGGGTTATCAACCACATGCTTATTGGTGATGATATAGCCATTTGAACTCATGATCACACCCGAGCCAAGTGATTTCAATTCGCGGCCTGATTGAGAAAAACTGCCTTTTGAGCTGCTATAAACATAAACAACAGCTGGAGCGGCTTTACGCACAGCCTTATTATAACTGACAGGTTCGCTATCTATTTTACCATAAAGCAAATCTGCTAAGCCTTGAGGACGTAGGGAAGGAACCGCAACGATAATAATCATAGCGATTAATAGGCCTAGCATTGCTGCCCAGATAAGCTTTTTCACCATAAGATATCGAATTATTCAGGTTGTTGATGTTAATAAAGGGAACTTGAGCATAACATAAAAAAACAGGCACAGCAGTTTGTCCTGTACCTGTTTTGATCTTTTACAACAATTTTGTGTAACGCTCTAAATATTTCGAGTTAAAGGAAGCCATATGTAACTGACAGTCACTCGAAGTACAGAGGGCTAATTAGTTTTTCATCAATAGATATAAGGTTTCACCACCACGCAGAACCTTCATAGCAAGTACTGGTGGTTTAGCATCAATGACTTTACGGAACTGTTCGATGGTTTCGACACGAACATCGTTTACACCGTAAATGAGGTCACCTTTCACTAAACCGACAGCCGCTGCTGGTGATTTAGGTGTTACGTTATCGATCTGTACACCTTTGGTGTTATTAACTGTTGCGTTAGATAATGTTGCACCAAGTAATGATTCACTCAGTTTTTCCGCTTTAGTGGCTTCGCCTTCATTGTTTTCTAAAACCACTTTAACATCCATTGGTTTTCCTGAACGGATCAAACCAATCGTGATCTCTTTACCAATCTGGCTAGTACCAATTTTGGCTCTCAGCTCAGCAAAGCTGTTGATACGTTTACCATCAACAGACACGAGGACGTCGCCTGATTTAATGCCTGCTTTAGCGGCAGAAGATTTAGGCAGAACTTCACTGACGAATGCGCCGCGTTGAGCATCGATATTAAAGGCTTTAGCAATATCTGAATTCATTTCGGTGCCTTTAATACCCAAAATACCGCGTCTTACTTCACCGTGCTTAATTAACTGCTCACTGAGGTTTTTCGCCATATTACTTGGGATAGCGAAGCCGATACCGATGTTACCACCGCCCGGAGCTAAGATTGCGGTATTGATACCAATCAATTCACCGTTTAAGTTAACCAGAGCACCACCGGAGTTACCGCGGTTGATAGAAGCATCGGTTTGGATAAAGTTTTCTAACCCTTCAAGGTTTAAACCACTACGACCCAGTGCCGAAATGATACCTGAAGTCGCTGTTTGCCCTAAACCAAATGGGTTACCAACGGCAACGGCAAAGTCACCAACACGGAGTTTATCTGAATCTGCCATGCTAACGGCGGTAAGGTTTTTGATATCTTTCGCATTGGTGATTTTCAGTAACGCAATATCGGTTTGCGCGTCTTTACCAATGAGTTTGACATCAATTTCACGCCCATCATTCAGTTGGATTTGGATCTTATCCGCGCCATCAATCACGTGATTATTCGTTAAAATGTAGCCTTGTTGTGCGTCAATAATAACGCCAGAGCCTAAGCCCTCAAATGGCCTAACACTTTGTTGTTGTGAAGGGATATTTGGGCCAAAGAAGAATTTTAATTCTTCTGGGATCTGCTGATTTTGAACGCGCGTACCAGAAACATGGATATTCACCACCGCTGGCAGTACTTTTTCAAGCATAGATGCCAAGCTTGGCATATTTTGGCTTTGTGCCGTTGCTGGTAATGTCGCAGGCAAAGCAGCACTGCTAATTGAAGGTAAAATTGAAAGGGATAACCCTAGGCTCATTGCGACTGCAGTGAGAAAGAAATTTTTTCTTTTCATCATTCCGTAGATTCTCTCAAGAATAAAATTTATCAGGTTGTAGCCTTGCTACACCAATCAGGATATTTTTCTCATATCAGATTTGATTTTACTGATAACTATGACCATGGATTATGCGCAAAAGTTCATACAACGGGTAGCGGTTATCCATTATTTTACATCTATTTACATGTATTGTAGATGAGGACTTAATTTCTATACAGTTTTGAAATAAAAAGAAATATTTAATATGAAACGATATATTGTGAAATAGAGTTAACTGATTAATTTACAGCAGCAAACTCGTTGGTTTAGTGTAAATAGAAAATGATATTTGGTATCCACCAGCAAATTGCTTTGCTGGTGGTTCGACTCGTTATATTTTAAGTTGCAGCTTGCTGTATGAAGCTATTGTTCGCGCGCTGCCCCTCAAATACTTTAGAGCATAAATGAATAATTACTTCTCTTTTTCGTCAATAGGACGGAATAACCCTGATGCCCCATCGGAATAATCTCTTGGTGGCATTTTGACGGGTGCTTGGTCATTATCCGCTTCTGATTCTGTTAAGCGATAATTGAACGGGTTATCTTGCGCTGGCATATCTGGCATTAACTCAGATGAGCTTTGAGCCATATGCTGATATAGCTGACGATAATCACGAGCCATATTATCAAGTAATTCTGCACTGCGAGCAAAATGACCGACTAGCTCCTTACGGTACTCTTCTAGCTCAGTGTTTTTCTTGTCTAATTCAGCTTGTGCTGTTTTTTGTTGACGAAGTTTTGGGTTCCCATAACGGACAACTAATGCGCCGATGATGAAACCAATAACTAATCCAATTAGTGCATACTCCCAGGTCATGCTGACTCCTTCGTTTACTTCACTGTTCGCAGAAATTAAGCTTGGCTACTTATAACTATACCTGTTAATCACTAAAGAGTGGAATACTAAGGTGAAATTCCTTACTCTATTTAGCATTCGTTAACTAGACGTTAAATAATAAATGAATCTGGTTATAATAAGGGCAGTGTATACCATATAACGGTAAAAAAACCGAAAATTTTTTAAGGATTATTCAGTTAATGTCGCCGATGTCTCCTACTATGCGTTATCAGCAGGCTCTTGCTGAAGGTCACTACCAGCCTGATGACGTACAAAAACGTGCTGTAGAGCGTTTAGATGAAATTTATCAGCAACTGATCGCGTCATCCTCTTCAAATGAACAAAAGGAAAAGCCTTCTGGGTTGAAAATGCGCTTAGAACGTCTACTAGGCAAAAAGCATGCTGCTGTGACTGAACCTGTACAAGGGTTATACATGTGGGGGGGAGTTGGCCGAGGTAAAACTTGGCTTATGGATATGTTTTATGAAAGTTTACCGGGAAACCGGAAACTTCGTTTGCATTTTCATCGGTTTATGAAAAAAGTCCAAGAAGACTTGATGGCTCTGCAAGGTCAAGAAAACCCGCTAGATATTATTGCTGATGAGTTTAAAAAACAGACGGATGTCCTTTGTTTTGACGAGTTTTTTGTCTCTGATATCACGGATGCGATGATTTTAGGCACATTGCTTGAGGGGCTATTTGCCCGAGGCATCACGCTTATTGCGACATCCAATATTATCCCTGATGAGCTGTATCGTAATGGTCTGCAACGCGCTCGTTTTCTACCTGCAATTGAACAAATTAAAAAATATTGCGAAGTGATGAATGTTGATGCTGGGGTTGATTATCGGCTAAGAACATTAACTCAGGCTCATCTTTTCCTCTCTCCAATAAATGAAGAAAATCGCCAGCATCTCAATGAAATTTTCGTGAAGCTGGCAGGTAAGCGAGGCGAACAACAACCTGTATTAGAAGTGAATCATCGCAAAATGCAGGCTATCAGCAGCGCAGAAGGGGTACTTGCGATTGGTTTTAAAGCATTGTGTGATGAGCCTCGTAGCCAAAATGACTATATTTATCTAGCCAATTGTTATCACACTGTCATTTTATATGATGTGCCAGCGTTAGATTCCAAACAAGAAAATGCAGCACGGCGGTTTTTGGCGTTAGTGGATGAGTTTTATGAGCGTAAGGTTAAGTTGATCATTAACGCACAGGTGCCGATGGAATCGCTGTACCAAGGTAATTTATTAGCCTTTGAATACCAGCGCTGCCTTTCTCGTTTACAGGAAATGCAAAGCGAAGAGTATTTAAAGATCCCGCATTTGGCTTAAGTCGATTAAATGCCGGCATGCTATTCGCACAAAAAAGACGCAGTTCACCGCGTGGTGAAAAAAAATGTGTTTTGGGGTCGATTTTTATTGCTGACTTCTCTATAATCTTGCGACCCCACGTTACAGCGATATTTTCTTATTTCCCAAGAAATATCGCATAATGCCGGCTAGGCTGCTCGAAGGGGTAGGTTTGCTGGACAAGAGTCGTGTGAACCTCACAAAGCTTATGAACATGAGTGTTCACCAACGTGTAACTTCAATATTGGGTAAGTTTTAATGAAAACTTTTACAGCTAAACCAGAGACCGTAAAACGCGACTGGTACGTTGTTGATGCAGATGGCAAAACTTTAGGTCGTCTTGCAACTGAATTGGCTCGCCGTCTGCGCGGTAAGCATAAAGCGGAATATACTCCGCACGTGGATACTGGTGATTATATCATCGTTCTGAATGCAGAAAAAATTGCTGTTACCGGCAATAAGCGCGAAGACAAAATCTACTATCGCCACACAGGCCATGTAGGTGGAATTAAGCAAGCGACTTTCGAAGAAATGATTGCTCGCAGTCCTGAGCGTGTGATTGAAATCGCGGTTAAAGGCATGTTGCCAAAAGGGCCTCTGGGTCGTGCAATGTACCGTAAACTGAAAGTTTACGCAGGTAACGAGCACAACCACGCGGCACAACAACCGCAAGTTCTTGACATTTAATCGGGATTATAGGCAATGGCTGAAAATCAATACTACGGCACTGGTCGCCGCAAAAGCTCTTCCGCTCGTGTCTTCATTAAGCCAGGTAGCGGTAACATCACAATCAATCAGCGTACACTGGAACAGTACTTTGGCCGCGAAACTGCGCGCATGGTCGTTCGTCAGCCGCTAGAGTTGGTTGAAATGTTGGAAAAACTGGATCTGTACATCACTGTTAAAGGTGGTGGTATTTCAGGTCAGGCAGGCGCAATCCGTCACGGTATCACTCGTGCACTGATGGCTTATGATGAGACTCTTCGTTCTGATCTGCGTAAAGCTGGTTTCGTTACCCGTGATGCGCGTTCTGTTGAACGTAAAAAAGTTGGTCTACGCAAAGCACGTCGTCGTCCACAGTTCTCCAAACGTTAATTTGTTGCCCTTTGGGCATAAAATTGATGACAAAACCCGTCTTTATGGCGGGTTTTTTATTGTCTTGAATTTATCGTTGTGGGGGAGCGGATCTTTTAGGGGAATGGTATCCAATATGTTGTAACGCTTTATCTTTTTAGGCTGGAAGAGATTGAATATTATTTATTGTGGTGAAAAAGGGTAAGTGATTCGCTAATATAAATCTATTGCATATAAAAATTATGCAAACAGTATATTGTTAGTCTCAATTACTGATCTTTAGGTAATTTACTCACTTTTGAGAAAAACTATTTTCTTTCTGAAAGTGATAACTTTAGAGTTAACTTCAAGGTTTATATGCTAATAAGTTTTCATTAAGTATGTTAATGCTCTATTTTTTATGTTTTTATTTGTCTTAAAAGACATTTAGTTATGATTTTTTCATCAACATCCCCCTAAGTTGCACAAAATCTGCTAGAATATGCGACTGCTTTTTATTTTCTTATTTCTCGCAGCATTATTGCGAGAGGGTTGTGCTGGCTTTCAATATGGATAAATGAGAGTTTTAGCACAGGGGATTTTAAAATGAGCGGGCTCGTAATTATTAAAAAACTTATTACAGTTTAGTTCATTTTTATGCAACTTGGAGGTTTTAATGGCTGTCGCTCCTAACAAACGTTCGGTAATGACATTATTTTCAGGGCCAACCGACATCTTTAGTCATCAAGTCCGTATCGTTTTGGCTGAGAAAGGGGTTAGCGTTGAGATTGAACATGTCGAACAAGGTCATCTGCCTCAAGATCTGATTGATCTAAACCCATACCAGAGTGTTCCTACTCTTGTTGACCGTGATCTGACCCTATATGACCCACATATCATCATGGAATACCTTGATGAGCGTTTCCCTCATCCTCCATTAATGCCTGTTTATCCAGTTGCGCGTGGTACTAGCCGTCAACTGATGCATCGCATTGAAAAAGACTGGTATTCTCTGATGTACAAAATTGAGAAGGGAAGTGCACAGGAAGCCGATAACGCGCGTCGCCAATTAGCTGAAGAGCTGATTGCGGTGTCACCCGTTTTTGCTGAAATGCCTTTCTTTATGAGCGAAGAGTTCAGTCTCGTTGATTGCTATTTAGCACCGCTATTATGGCGTTTACCTGTATTGGGTATTGAACTGAAGCCTTCAAGCAGCAAGCACCTGCAAATGTATATGCAACGTGTTTTTGAACGTGACGCATTTTTGGCTTCACTGACTGAATTAGAGCGCGAAATGCGTCTTTCGGCACGAGGCTAAGTGTCATGATGGAAATGGCACCAATGACACCTCGACGCCCGTATCTGTTACGCGCGCATTACGAGTGGCTGCTCGATAACGATATGACGCCGCATTTGGTAGTTGATGTCTCCGTTCCTAATACCAACGTACCAATGGAATTTGTTCGTGATGGGCAAATTGTCTTGAACGTGGCGCCGCGTGCGGTTGGTAATTTTGAGATCACAAATGATGAAGTACGTTTTAACGCACGATTTGGTGGCGTACCTCGTCAGGTGTATGTTCCGATGGCTGCGATTATCGCTATCTACTCTCGTGAAAATGGGGCTGGCATGATGTTCGAACCTGAAACAGCCTATGAAGAGCAATTATCAGGTGAGCCAGAAGTGGTTGAAGATAACCCAGCGGATAACATCATGTTAGTTCACGAATCAGAGCCGACAAGTGATGAATCTACAGCATCGGATGATGAACCAACGCCACCCCCTAAAGGTAGGCCATCTCTCAGAGTTATCAAATAGTTGGTAAGTTATCTAGGTTAAAAAATAGAGGGAAGAGCATCTTCGACGCTGATCAATAAAGAAAAAATTGGCGAAATGGCTGATGACCCTTTGAATATATAAAATCCGATATTAAGGAATATAATATCGGATTTTTTTATGGTGTTGCTGATTGAGTCTACTTACTTCTAGCATCGGTGATGCTGTCCACTCCTTATTAATTGAGATACACCAATTTATATTAACCAGTTAATCAGTAAGCTGCTTGCTATCGCGTTCAAGAAGAACTACAGCATCAATTTTCCAGCCAGATAAACCTTTTAATAATTCAACTAGCGATGCTGGATGATACGTATAATTACTGAAAGCTACTTTTACTTTGGCTTTATCTAGCCTCTTCTACAGTTATATTTCTTAGTCAAAAATCACATATATCTTGGGCATCAATATAATAATCCCAACTGATATCACGAGAGTGGATCTGATCTTTTATTCGTTGAGTGAGATAAATATCAATAATATTGTCACTTATTTCAACATAATCGGTATAGATAGCGATTAAATCATGCCGATAAACACTCTCAGTGGCCTATTTAGGCGATCACTTCGAGATAGCCATTTGTATATTGATATTATCTTTATACAAATGGTTTTATTCGTAATACGCATAATTGAAAAATATTATCGAGAAAATAAAGCGTCTGATGAATTGTAGACTTTATTATCCCTTATCAGTAAATGAGACGAGTTACCCTCTATAGCCATTTAACGAAGCTTAAGGCTTAGATAAAATAGTATCGTGCTGTAGCACTTTAGATGGGACAAACACATATAGCTAAAATTACTAATAAGTAGTCGAAGCCGCTCATCAATATTTGTTATGAACGTTATATAACCATTCCTAATATAATGAAATAGCGGCTCTCATGACTATTGATAAATCGAACCGCACTATTTTTTTATGGGTTTGTATTTGTGTGATGAGATTGACTCGCGAGATAGATGATCTTTAGGTTGAAAACGAAACAAACTAGAAAACGCGAAAATCGGTGTTTTGCAATACATGGATAAGCCATAAATCTAAATCCGATCAATATCCTGACAAGAAAATGCCAGTCAGTTTAGCTGACTGGCATTAGGAGGGGGTATCACTACGGCCTATCGGTCGCTTACTAAGGCGTTAGCAATTAGACTCCCATAAAACATAAAATACCATCGGCAGCTTTACGCCCTTCAGCGATTGCGGTGACAACCAAATCAGAGCCTCGGACAATATCCCCCCCTGCAAATATTTTGGGGTTTGAAGTCTGGTAGGCCAAAAGCGCATCATGACTCGCGATAATACGCCCTTGATTATCGAGTTGCACATCGTGATCTGCGAGCCAAGGCATAACATGTGGACGAAAACCAAAGGCGGTGATCACGGCATCTGCGGGGAGCAAATGCTCAGACCCTTCAATGACTTCAGCTTGAGCACGACCATTTTTAGATGTGCTCATACTGGTTTTCACCACCTTAACACCACATACTTTTCCTTGTTGATCGACTTCAATACTGACTGGCTGCACATTAAATAAAAATTCAGCGCCTTCTTCACGCGCATTTTTTACCTCTCTAGGCGACCCTGGCATACTCGCTTCATCTCGACGATAAGCGCAGCTAACTCTTTTTGCACCTTGCCGAATAGCAGTACGGACACAATCCATTGCAGTATCACCACCACCAAGCACGACAACATGCTTATTGTTGAGGTCGATATAAGGTGCATCCTGTAACTCCTCAAACCCCATTAAATGACGCGTATTGGCAATCAGATACGGCAAGGCATCATGGACGCCATGGGCATTTTCATTGGCTAGCTGCCCTTTCGTTGATTGATAAGTTCCTGTACCTATAAATACGGCGTCATATTCATTGAGCAAATCACTTAAAGGCAGATCTTTGCCAATTTCCGTATTCAGTTTGAACTCAATTCCCATAGCGGTGAAAATCTCTCTACGGCGAGACATAATCTCTTTTTCGAGCTTGAAGGCAGGGATACCAAAAGTGAGTAATCCCCCAATTTCAGGGTGGCGATCATACACGGTTGCTTGAACACCATTGCGCGCTAAAACATCGGCACAGGCGAGACCAGCAGGGCCAGCCCCGATAATTGCAACACGTTTATTGACTGGCACAACATGGGAAAGATCGGGACGCCAGCCCATTGCAAAGGCAGTGTCATTAATATAACGCTCAATATTACCGATAGTGACAGCACCAAACTCATCGTTTAGGGTACATGCGCCTTCACATAGGCGATCTTGAGGACACACTCGACCACATACCTCAGGCAAGCTGTTAGTTTGATGAGAAAGCTCAGCAGCTTCAATAATACGCCCTTCATTCGCTAGTTTTAACCAATTAGGGATATAGTTGTGTACAGGGCATTTCCATTCACAGTATGGGTTGCCGCATGAAAGGCAGCGATCTGCCTGTGTTTGTGCTTGGATCGCGCTAAAAGGTTCATAGATTTCCACAAATTCAATCTTACGAACATTTAATGTTTTCTTCGGCGGGTCAACACGCTGTAAGTCGATAAATTGATAAACATTCTGGCTCATTTTTCTCTCCTTACTGTGCTTGGACGCGTAATTCGGCTGCTGAACGGCTACGATGGCCTAAGAGCGCATTGATGTCACTGGATTTGGGCTTCACCAATGCAAAACGGCTTACCCAGTACTCCCAATCAGCTAAGATAGCTTCGCCACGGGATGAATGTGTTAAGCGGACATGTTCAGTGATGAGCCCACGTAAATGCTCTGCGTGGATAGGCAACTCATTGACGGATAGCAACTCAACCATTTCATTGTTAACTCGACGTGAAAAGTTATCTTCTTCGTCAAGAACATAAGCGAATCCGCCTGTCATACCAGCCCCAAAATTGATCCCTGTATTACCAAGCACACAGACGATCCCACCTGTCATATATTCGCAACCATTATCACCAATCCCCTCAATGACGGCGGTTGCACCTGAATTACGTACCGCAAAACGTTCACCAGCTAGACCCGCTGCATAGAGTTTACCGCCTGTGGCGCCATATAAACAGGTGTTACCCGCGATGGTGGTTTTATGTGTTGCAAAGGAAGAGCCTACCGGTGGACGGATCGCGATAATCCCTCCCGTCATGCCTTTGCCAACATAATCATTAGCATCACCCGTTAAAATCAATTCGACACCACCTGCATTCCACACGCCAAAGCTCTGCCCCGCTGTTCCTGTAAAATAGAGTTGTAACGGCGTTGCTGCAAAGCCTTGGTCACCAAAACGACGAGCAATTTCACCAGAGAGTGCGGCACCAACGGAACGATCGGTATTCATGATATCGTAGAAAAAGGTTTTTGATTGTTTTTGGGCTAAATAAGGCTCTGCATCACGTAAAATACGTTGGTTTAATAAACCTTCATCAAAAGAAGGGTTCTTTTCAGTACAAAACACCGCTGTGCCAGCCTGTGGTACGCTCGTCGCTAATAGGCTTTGCAAGTTAATTTTGCTCTGTTTTGCCGTAGTACCTTCAATAATTTCAAGTAAATCTGTGCGACCAATTAAATCAGTCAGTTTAGTCACACCCAATGCCGCCATTAGCTCGCGGGTTTCCCTTGCAATAAATCGAAAGTAATTAATCACCCGCTCAGGTAACCCATGATAGTGATGTTGCCTCAGGGAATCATCTTGTGTTGCAACACCGGTTGCACAGTTATTGAGATGGCATATGCGTAAGTATTTGCAACCTAATGCAACCATGGGGCCTGTGCCGAAACCAAAGCTTTCGGCGCCTAATATAGCGGCTTTGATGATATCAAGGCCCGTTTTTAGGCCGCCATCTGTTTGTAGCCGAATTTTATGACGTAACCCATTGGCGACAAGAGCTTGCTGCGTTTCTACAAGGCCAAGCTCCCATGGGCACCCAGCGTATTTAACCGAGGTAATTGGACTCGCTCCAGTTCCGCCATCATAACCTGCGACGGTGATCAAATCAGCATATGCCTTTGCAACCCCCGTCGCTATAGTGCCAACACCCGGCTCAGACACCAGCTTGACGGAAATAAGAGCGTGAGGGTTGACTTGTTTGAGGTCAAAAATAAGCTGTGCCAAATCTTCAATTGAATAAATATCGTGATGTGGTGGTGGTGAAATTAAGGTGACGCCGGGCACGGAATAACGTAAACGTGCAATATACGGGGTGACCTTGTCTCCCGGTAATTGCCCACCTTCACCCGGTTTCGCACCTTGAGCCACCTTGATTTGAATGACATCAGCATTGACTAAATAAGCCGGAGTGACGCCGAAACGCCCAGAAGCGACTTGTTTGATACGTGAACGTTTTTGTGTACCGTAGCGTGCGGGGTCTTCTCCACCTTCGCCTGAATTGGAAAAACCACCGAGCGTGTTCATTGCGATGGCTAACGCTTCATGTGCTTCTGGGCTTAATGCCCCAATCGACATTGCAGCGGTATCGAAACGTGAAAATAGCGCTTCTTCAGGCTCTACATCGTCCAGCGAAATTCCATTATCTGAAAATTTTAAGGCGAGTAAATCACGGAACGTCGTGACTGGGCGATTATTCACCAGTTGCGCATATTTTAGATAATCATTGTAGTCACCACTGTGGACGGCTTGCTGTAAGGTTTTTACCACATCAGGGTTGTAGGCATGGTACTCACCATTATGCATATATTTGAGTAAACCGCCTTGCTCTATAGGTAGACGCGGTAGCCATGCTTTACGGGATAAATTAAATAGGTCTAATTCAAAGTCACTAAAGTTAGCTCCACTAACTCGACTGACTACACCGTCAAAGCACAGTTGGGTGACTTCTTCATGTAAGCCAACGGCTTCAAACAATTTTGAACAGCGATATGAGGCCACTGTCGAAATCCCCATTTTCGACATGATCTTATATAGCCCTTTATTAATACCATTGCGGTAATTCAGCAAAACGTTACCAAGAGGCTTATCAAACAGCTGTTTTTCCGCCATTGCTGCGAGTGATTCATAGGCTAAGTAAGGGTAGATAGCCGTTGCTCCAAAACCTAATAACACCGCAAAGTGGTGTGGGTCTCTGGCGCTGGCTGTTTCGACAATTAAGTTAGCATCGCAACGTAAATGGTTTTCAACTAAACAGTGCTGGACGGCACCTACGGCCATTGCGGCAGGAATAGGCAAGCGCTCTGGTGAAATATTACGGTCAGAAAGCACTAATAATACGGCGCCATCACGTACTTTTTGCTGTGCTTCTTGGCACAGATTTTCAATCGCTTGTTTTAATGAATAAACAGAAGGTGGATAGGTAATATCGACAGTGGCTGTTTGATAGTAGCGACTATCTTGTTGGCATAATTGCTGGAAATCAGAATAGAGCAAAATAGGGGATTTAAAACTGAGCCGATGCGCTTGCCCTTCCGCTTCACAAAACACATTCATTTCTCGCCCAATACAGGTGGCAAGCGACATCACATGTGCTTCCCTAAGTGGATCGATAGGGGGGTTAGTGACTTGTGCAAATGACTGGCGAAAGTAATCATAAAGAATGCGTGGACGCTGTGAAAGCACGGCAAATGGGGTGTCATCCCCCATTGACCCTGTGGCTTCTTGGCCATTTTCACCAAGGACTCGGATAACTTGCTCTAACTCTTCGCTGCTGTAAGCAAATTGCTTTTGATATGAGGCAAGGGTTTGGTTGTCCATGGAGCGTTGCCCTACCGCATCTTGCGCTTGCTCCATGGCTTCAAATGGCGTTAACCGAATAACGTTTTTTTCAAGCCACTCTTTGTACGGATGACGACTCTTTAGGTCATTATCTGTTTCCGCACTGTGCAAAATACGCCCCTCTTGGGTGTCGATTAGCATTAGCTCACCGGGGCCAACACGGCCTTTTTCGACCACCTCATCAGGTTGGTAATCCCAAATGCCAACTTCAGAAGCGCATGTAATGAGCTTATCTTTGGTAATCACATAACGGGCTGGGCGTAGACCATTTCTATCTAGGTTACAAGCAGCATAACGGCCATCAGACATGACTAAACCTGCTGGGCCATCCCAAGGCTCCATATGCATGGAGTTGAAGTCAAAAAAGGCTTTGAGATCTTCATCCATGTCGGGGTTATTTTGCCAAGCGGGGGGAACAAGTAAACGGATCGCTCGAATAAGATCCATCCCTCCATTGAGCAATAATTCGAGCATATTGTCGAGAGAGCTTGAATCTGATCCGGTTTCATTGACAAAAGGTGCCGCTGTTTGCAAATCAGGGATCAGGGGGGTACGAAACTTGTATGAGCGCGCCCGCGCCCATTGGCGGTTGCCTGTAATGGTATTAATTTCCCCGTTATGCGCTAAATAGCGAAATGGCTGGGCCAGTGGCCAACGTGGTACGGTATTGGTTGAAAAGCGCTGGTGGAAAAGGCAGATAGCAGATTCCATTCGTAAGTCGGCGAGATCAGGGTAAAAACGGGGCAGATCCGTTGCCATACATAACCCTTTATAAATGGTGACAAGGTTAGATAGGCTACAGATATAAAAATCATCGTCATGAATACGTTTTTCGATACGACGACGGGCAACGAATAAGCGTCTTTCAAGGTCTCGTGGTCGCCAGCCGGCAGGGGCATTGATAAATAGCTGCTCAATTTTCGGGAGGCTAGAAAGTGCAATGCTGCCAAGAATTTCACGGTTAATAGGAACTTCACGCCACCCAACAATCGCTAAGGTTTCATCTAAGATCTCTTCTTCAATAATACGTCGGCAATCTGCTGCAATGGTTTCATCTTGACTTAGAAAGATCATCCCAACGGCATAGTTACGTGCTAAACGCCACCCTTGCTCTTGTGCCACTAAATGGAAAAAGCGGTCAGGTTTCTGTAACAATAAGCCGCAACCATCGCCTGTTTTTCCATCAGCGAGGATTGCACCGCGATGCTGCATTCTGGCGAGTGCATGGATAGCGGTTCTGACGATTTTATGGCTAGGTTCACCTTCGATATGGGCAATCAGGCCAAAGCCACAGTTGTCTTTCTCTAATCTTTTATCGTACAGCATAGATTCTCCGTCGTCTTTCGTACTACAACGTTATTGCTATGTTTTTTCCGCTGAATAGAGAGTGTTGCTCTACTTTCAGGGAACCGGTTCTTTATGCCTAGTTGTAGCGCGAAATATCTAGGAAATAGCTACCGTAGAGGTTTTAACTACAACTGTATTGGCGTACTTCTTTGCTCTTCACTGTAAATAAATTCAATGGGTTATCTTGGTTTCTTCTATTTATTGCTCTGGCTTATTGCTTTGGGTTAATTCATTCATTTACTCATCTTTTTTACTGGTTATCTTTTGAGCACACCAAACAACAGCGCCAATGAGTCGCTGTTTCTATTCTTAATAAAAAATAAACAGTGTATGGGAGTAATTGTTATGTATACGTCATCAGCAGAGAGGGCGGTACACGGTCAGGTTTTAACTTAGCGAGATTCTTTTTCTAGGTCAAATAGTGCGTAATAAGCATTATTTGCAAGATAAAATAATGTTATTTATTTGATAAAGAAAGAAAAACTTATCAAAAATGCTTTTGTGATGCACGTCTTGTTTTTGTAAATACTGTGATATACATCACCAATAAATTGATTTTTTTTGCGCTAACTCTATCGAGTTTTACTTATTAAATAATTAAATGTTTTTAGTTTAAGAGTTAGGCTGGTTTTTTATTCTGTTTTTTGTTGTTTTATAAAATTAATAATGTAGTTGTTTGTTATTATAAATGCTTATATTTTTGAAAAATAAAGTGTATTTTAGATAAGGAACGTGCTTCAATTAAAGAATATCGCGTATTATTTTATTTTTGAATAATAAGGTATCGAGCATAAAGACCGTGAATAAAGAGGGGTGGTAATCGTATGAGTAACAAAAAATCCCTTTTATTGATGAGCAGGATCGACATTTCTTATCAACAATGACTCGGATTTGCCTTATTTGATATATGATTCAATGAGTATCATATTAAGGGGTGGTTATGAAAGTACTTCGCGGTCTTGCGCAATATTATGTCGATTTAATGATGAAGCTCGGACTCGTCCGGTTTTCGCTCTTACTCGCATCTGCATTGGTTGTTCTCGCAATGATAATGCAAATGGCGGTGACAATTGTATTGCGTGGTCAAGTTGATAGCCTTGATTTGGTTGGCTCTATTTTCTTTGGTTTAATTATTACACCATTAGCTGTCTATTTTTTATCGGTGGTGGTTGAACAACTTGAAGAGTCTCGGCAGCGCCTTTCTCGCATGGTCGATAAGCTGGAAGTGATGCGTAAGCGCGATGCTGAACTTAATACGCAATTGCAAGGCAACATAGAGCAGCTTAATCAGGAAATTATTGAGCGGGAAAAAGCGGAAAGCGCGCATCTTGAATTGCTTGAGCAATTAAAACAAGAAATGAAACACCGCGAGCAAACACAAATTGAGCTTGAGCAGCAGTCCACATTATTGCGTTCGTTTCTTGATGCATCGCCAGATTTGGTCTATTACCGTAATGAAAACAATGAGTTTTCAGGGTGTAACCGGGCAATGGAGCTGTTAACAGGTAAGAGTGAAAAACACCTTGTTGGGTTAACCCCGTTAGATATTTATGATGTTGAAATCGCCTCTAAAGTGATGGAAACCGACGAAAAGGTATTCCGCCACAATGTTTCTCTCACCTATGAACAGTGGCTCGTTTATCCGGATGGGCGAAAAGCGTGTTTTGAGCTACGTAAAGTGCCGTTTTATGATCGGGTTGGTAAGCGACATGGTCTAATGGGCTTTGGGCGTGATATTACAGAGCGTAAGCGCTATCAAGAGGCATTGGAGAACGCAAGCCGCGATAAAACGACATTTATTTCAACAATTAGCCACGAACTTCGCACGCCGCTCAATGGTATTGTCGGGCTAAGCCGTATTCTGTTAGACACAGACCTAACGGCGGAACAAATGAATTATCTGAAAACCATCCATGTTAGTGCGGTCACATTAGGGAACATTTTCAATGACGTGATCGAAATGGATAAGATAGAACGTCGTAAAGTTCAATTAGATAATCAACCTGTTGCTTTACCTCAATTTGTCAATGACTTAGAAAATCTCAGTGGTCTTTTAGTTCAACCGAAAGGGTTGAAATTTGTCATGGATGTGGCGGCTGGACTGCCTGAAAAAGTGCTGACAGATGGCACCCGACTTCGTCAAATTCTCTGGAATCTCATTGGAAACGCCGTCAAGTTCACTCAGCAAGGTGAAGTTAAATTGAGTATCTGGCGAGAAGGGGAAGATAAGCTATTCTTCCGTGTTCAAGATAGCGGTATTGGTATTCCGAAAGATGAGCTAGATAAAATTTTTGCGATGTATTACCAAGTAACAGACAGTGCGGGTGGCAAACCCGCAACAGGCACAGGGATCGGGCTGTCGGTATCACGCCGCCTTGCACAAAATATGGGCGGGGATATTCAAGTTGAAAGTGAAATTGGGCAAGGCTCAATTTTTACGCTATCCATTGTAGCACCTGTTATTGAAGAAGAAGTGATTGATTCACAAGTCAATGACGATGAGTATCCACTACCTGCTTTACATATCTTGCTTGTGGAAGATATTGAGCTAAATGTCGTCGTAGCCTGCTCTGTGCTGGAGAAATTAGGAAATACCGTTGATGTTGCCATGAACGGTAAAGAGGCATTAACGATGTTCGCTCCTGGTGAATACGATTTAGTGCTACTAGATATTCAACTGCCAGATATGACGGGAATTGATATTGCTCGTGAATTGAATCAACGCTACCAGAAAGAGGATCTCCCTCCATTAATCGCACTGACGGCGAATGTTTTGAAAGATAAGAAAGAGTATTTCGATGCAGGCATGGATGGCGTATTAAGCAAGCCATTGGCCGTCTCAGCCCTTAAACAGGTCATTGAGCAGTTCTGGGGTGAGCATGCGAATGAAACGCCTCAGAAGGGCATACAAAGCGTTTGCGGCGATACTGATGAGTCCGTGCTAGATTGTGAGATGCTGGAACAGTATATGGAGTTGGTTGGCCCGCAAGTTATTTATGACGGCCTCGAAGTCTTTGAAAAAATGCTACCAAGCTATTTAGCGATTTTAGATTCCAATATGGTGGCAAAAGATCAGAAAGGTATCGTCGAAGAAGCGCATAAAATTAAAGGGGCCGCAGGCTCTGTAGGATTGAAAAATTTGCAAAAAATTGCACAACAAATTCAATCACCTGAACTACCTGCTTGGTGGGATAATGTACAAGAGTGGGTGGATGAGTTAAAACAGGATTGGAAGTCGGATATAGAAACTTTGAGAAACTACGTTGACGGGCGTGCAAAAAAATAACCCCAACCGAAGTTGGGGTGCGCGAATACTGCGCCAACACCAGGGAAATCGTTGATCTACCTATGGTTTTCTTTTTGGGCAGACCTTTAGAATCTGTTTACTGCTTAAGAGAATAATACCAAGATACCAAATATTAGCGAATTTGTTACAAGATTCATTAAAATCTGTGATGAAGATTGATGTTTATTCCCTTTTTGCGGTTCAGTGATAATTTACTACAAATGGAGCGAGATATGAAATCAATTGCGGTTATTTTAAGTGGATGTGGTGTTTTTGATGGAAGCGAGATCCATGAGTCAGTATTAACTATGCTAGCTTTAAGTAAAAAAAATGTCGAAGTCCACTTTTTTGCACCAGATGAAGATCAACCTACTGTTATAAATCATATTACTGGTGAAGTAAAAACAGAAAAACGCAATCAAATGGAGGAGGCTGCAAGAATTTCTCGTGGGAAAATAGCGCCTTTATCCTCTGCGGATGCAAATAAGCTAGATGCCCTCATAATTCCTGGTGGTTTTGGTGCAGCAAAGAATTTATGTGATTTCGCGGTTAAAGGAAGTGACTGTGAAATTAATAAAGAACTATTAAGTTTAGTCCAACAAATGCACCAACAGAAAAAGCCATTAGGCCTAATATGTATTGCGCCCGTTATGCTTCCTAAGCTTTTAAATACATCAGTTGAATTAACAATTGGTAACGATAAGGAAACGATTGCCCACATTGAAAAGATGGGAGGTAAGCACATTACCTGTACTGTCGATAATATTGTGGTCGATCATGCTAACAAAGTCGTTACAACACCTGCTTATATGCTGGCTCAATCGATCTCAGAGGCTGAAATCGGTATTAATAAGCTCGTTGAGAAAGTATTAGAAATGGCATGATCAACTAAATGAGAGTGAAAATTTCTCTATTATGGCGCTGGTTAAGGAAAGTTTTTCTTTCATTAGCCGCTTTTTGGTTTTTGACTGTGATTGCATTTAAGTTCTTACCAGTGCCATTTTCTGCCGTCATGATAGAAAAGCAAATATCCGCATGGATAAACTTAAACTTTTCTTATGTTTCTCATTCTGAGTGGGTTGATGAAAATCACATTTCTCCCTATCTGTATTTGGCGGTAATAGCCGCCGAAGATCAAAATTTTCCTCATCACTGGGGTTTTGATCTCGAAGCGATAGAGAGGGCTTATAAGCATAATATGAGTAAAAAAAAGACGATTCAAGGCGCGTCAACTATCTCTCAACAAACAGTAAAAAACCTTTGGTTATGGAATGGGAGAAGTTGGATAAGAAAAGGGCTTGAAGCAACGATGACTCCTATTATGGAAGTTATGTGGTCTAAAACACGAATCCTTACTGTTTATTTAAACATAGTTGAGTTTGGTGATGGGGTTTTTGGGGTTGAAGAGGCATCAAAAAAATTCTTTAAAAAGTCAGCAAATCAATTAACTATGGAGGAAGCTGCACTATTAGCAGCAGTTCTACCAAATCCTCATCGATTTAAGGTAGAATCACCTTCTTCTTATGTGTTAAAGCGGCAGGCTTGGATCTTGAATCAGATGTACCTTCTTGGAGGTAGGAATTATCTGAAAAGCAACGCTATTGGTCCGACCAAATAAAAAAGTCATGAATTTTTACTCATGACTTTTGTTTTTATAACAATATATTATTGTTTATGATTAATTGAGATAGGTAAAAGCGGTCGTAACACGACGGACGCCATCTGTTTCACTGGCAATTTTTGCAGCAGCATCACCTTCTTGCTTAGTTAAAACACCTAGCAAGAATACTTCACCATTTTCAGTAATCACTTTCACACTGGAGGACTTCACCGCATCGCTAGTGAGAATTTTGGATTTGATTTTGGTTGTGAGCCAAGTATCTTTTGACGCTGTTCCTAAAGTAACGGGCTCTCCTTGGCGGACCTCATTATAAACCGCATTGGTTCCCTCGACATTTGCTGCTATCTGCTTCGCTCGCTCAGCCCATGACATATCAGGACTTTGGCCGGTTAGCAGAACATTTCCCTTATATGCTGTCGCAATAATGCGCGCTTTGCCTGTAATGTCTTTATCTTTGTTGAGTTGACCACTGACACGAGCTTCTAACGTGCCATCATCAACTTGCTGACCGACCGTACGAGGATCTGTCGCACTTTTGGTGGCAACCGCCGCTGAACCAACAACGGCAGCGCCAATACAGCCTTGTAGCATTGTCATGCTGACAACAATGGCTACTATTGGGAGTAATCGCATTTTTGCTCCTTAATCATCCTGATGGGGGAAAAGTGTATTATCGATGAGATCACAAAGACAATTCACGGTAAGAAGGTGGACCTCTTGGATCCTGACACTACGTTGTGATGGAATGCGTATTTCCACATCTTGAGGGCCTAAGAGGCCAGCTAGCTCGCCACCATCATAACCCGTCAGTGCTACAATCGTCATATCTCGCGTCACAGCAGCTTCAACCGCTTTGATAATATCGCTACTATTTCCATGTGTTGAGATAGCCATTAAAACATCACCATGCTGACCCAGTGCTCTCACCTGTTTAGCATATATTTCAGCTGGTTGTTTGCTACCAGAAATCGCGGTTAAAACGGCATTGTCCGTATTTAGTGCGAGTGCGGGAAGACTCGGACGCTCAGTTTCAAACCGATGGATCATACTCGCGGCAAAACGTTGTGCTGTTGCCGCTGAAGCACCATTTCCACAGCACAAAATTTTATTACCATTTAGCAGTGATTGAACCATCATCATTGCTGCCCGTGATATTGCATCCGGCAATGCTTCTGCCGCTGCTATCTGAGTTTGAATACTTTCTGTAAAACAGACTTTAATTCTATCCAGCACTTGCTTATTTTCCTGTGAAATTAACCAACATGTTCACTATCGTTAAAGGCATTCTGTATCCATTCAAACTGACGACCAGTAATCGCACAGATATCAAAACGACATGCGGTAGTTTCGAAGCTTTCTTGTTTTTCGGCAAGCCAATATTTAGCGGTGGCAATCAGTTTTCTGCGTTTGCACCGATCAATTGATAACAGTGCTCCACCATATTGCTTATCTTGGCGAAAACGTACTTCAACAAATACCCAACCAGTGCTATCACGCATGATAAGATCAATTTCACCATGGCGATTTCTGGCATTTCGTTCAATAAATGTTAACCCCTGTTGTTGCAGGAAAGCCAGTACCCGATTTTCATAGTACCGGCCAGTTAACCATTTTAATGTTTTTTTGAGAGGTTGCATGACGTCCTTGTCTTAAAGTTTGGCAATTATCCTAATTGCGCGACAAAATTTATTTTGCCAATTTGATTTGCCCTTGATTGAATTGCAACCAAGGAAGATCGCGGTATACAACACAGTTTTTATCGACACTTAAGGCACCAGATGCACCTTGTAAGCGGAATTGAGCATTGTGTTGTAATTGATCATAGTTATTCGCGAGTGCCCAAGCATCGACCCCTAACGCATAAAGACGTAATAGGGAATAGTCATTGTTGAGCTTTTGTTGAGCTTGTTTGCGCAAATTATTATTTGCACCCGCTAACAATGGAATATCACTGAATTTAACCCCTTCCATTTCGAAACGGAAATCAGCGCCATTACCTGCTTGGTTACTGCGTGAGCTAGCATAGAGCGCAGGGCGTTGGCGGCTACTAATCGCCATTTCAATCATTGGTTTGATTAAAGTTAATTCATCACGAGTCGCCACAATATAGACCGCATCAACGGCACTCGCTGAACTTACTTGCGGCTCAGGCTGAGTAAGCTCAGGATAATTTTGTCCATCGATTGATTTTGCGGCCACTTGCTGATTAACAATAACAGGTATACCTGTCATGCGAATACCCGCACCGCGGTTTATCGACTCTTTGAGCGATGCAGTAGATCCAAAGGACTGTTTGAGTACGGTTGCGCCACCTTTTGATTGCCACTCTTCAGCGAATGCTTTAGCAATACGCTCACCAAAGGCATTTGAAGGAACGAGAAGCAATGGAGCACGTTTCCCATCGGCCATCATATGTGCAGCAGCATTTTTGGCCTCATCTTCTGGCGACAAGGAAAAATAGCAAAGATTTGGGCGTGGCTGTAGCTTATCGGCATCTAATTCATTCAGTGCCAATACACTTAATGGCGATCCTGCTTGCGCAATCGCTTGTACTTCAGGTTTCAATAGTGGACCAACCACTAACGTGAAGCCTTCACTTTGTGCTTGTTGCAGTAACTGAGGCAGTGACTTCCCATTCGTATCAAAGACTTTGACACTTTGGGTATTGGTTGGCGCGGGCGCAATGTTCAACGAAGGATTGACCACTTCAGACTCACTGCTTGGGCTACTATTACCTGTGGTCGCTGCAACTTCCGCATAGATTTGCTCTAATACATCATTACCGCTATTTGCCTCAGGTGTTGCTACTGGTGCACTATTGCTGGTTGCCACAGGTGCTTGTGGTAAGCCTTTTTGTGCATCCATAAAGCCCCGCATAATAGCTTCACCAAAGACTTTCCCTTGACCGCTCATAGGAAGGAAAAGCGCAATTTTTGGTGAGGTTCCAACTGGTGGTTGCAATGACTGAGTAAGTTGATTTGGTGGGGTTTTTACCGCTGGGTGATCCGCATAACGGATTTTCCAGTCATTAATACCGGCACGTAGTGCATCAATATCGTCACGGTTATTGAGGTAGATATCCAACAAATCAACCCATCCAGCGAGGGTATTTTCTTCGACTCCAATTCCCTCCACCTGATTAGGTGCCATTTGTGTTAACATTTGCCACGTACCATCGATATTTGCCTGATGAGCAGCTTGTTCTGTTAGCAATGGCTCTTGGCTGATATAGGCACGTAAAGCCTCAACGGAAGGCTTACCTTGTGCAGAATCAATGATAGACTGATAACGACTGACTTCAGAGCTGATTTGCTCAGGTGTCGTTGGGGTGATCGGTGCTCTGTTATCCCCTGTGAGTTGACAGCCTGACAACACTAAAGCAGATAGCATTGCCGTGCAGATTAACCCTTTTTTTACATGCAAAAAAATTGAAGGACGCATACTGTATCCAGTGGTGTATTTTCAGTTGCTTAATTTTAAACCGGCTATTCGGATGAAACAATGAATCAACCTAATCAAGCAGTGGTTATGGCATCCACGCTGTATATTGTGCCTACCCCTATCGGTAATATGGGCGATATCACGCAACGTGCGCTGGATGTTCTTAAACATGTTGACCTTGTCGCTGCAGAAGACACACGGCATTCAGGAATGCTGTTGCAGAATTTTGCCATTAATGCACGCATGTTTGCCTTACATGATCATAATGAACAGCAGAAGGCAGATCAATTAATTAGCAGACTTCAACAGGGTGATAGTATCGCATTAGTTTCCGATGCAGGTACACCTTTAATTAACGATCCTGGTTATCATTTAGTCACTCGCTGCCGTGAAGCCGGGATCCGCGTTGTTCCATTACCGGGAGCATGCGCCGCTATCACTGCCCTCAGTGCTGCGGGGTTACCTTCTGACCGTTTTTGCTATGAAGGTTTTTTACCCGCCAAAAGTAAAGGTCGTAAAGACGCCCTTAAAGCACTTGAACGAGAAACTCGCACATTAATTTTTTATGAGTCAACACATCGCTTACTCGATAGTTTAGCAGACATGGTTGAAGTGTGGGGGCCAGAACGGCATGTTGTACTTGCTCGTGAAATAACCAAGACTTGGGAGTCAATCGAAGGGCGCCCTGTCGGTGAATTATTAGCGTGGGTTAAAGAAGATGAAAACCGTCATCGAGGCGAAATGGTGCTGGTTGTTGAAGGCTATAAAGCGAATCTAGATGAGGATGATATTTCACCGGAAGTGATCCGTACCTTAAACTTATTACAGCAAGAGTTGCCACCGAAAAAAGCGGCTGCGATTACCGCCGAAATATACGGGTTGAAAAAGAACCGCTTATATAAATTGATGCTTGAACAATCAAGTGACGAGGAATAACGGTACAAACCCCTATACATGAATAGATAAAGTGCCTATAATCCGCCTCGGAGTTGGCTAGACAACCGCTGCTTTATCGTTGTCCTTTGGGAGACGGGTAGAGGGGAGGAAAGTCCGGGCTCCACAGGGCAGGGTGCCAGATAACGTCTGGGAGGCGCAAGCCTACGACTAGTGCAACAGAGAGCAAACCGCCGATGGCCTGTTTACAGGCTCAGGTAAGGGTGAAAGGGTGCGGTAAGAGCGCACCGCGCGGCTGGTAACAGTCCGTGGCACGGTAAACTCCACCCGGAGCAAGACCAAATAGGGGTTCATATGGTGCGGCCCGCATTGAACTCGGGTAGGTTGCTGGAGCCAGTGCGCAAGTGCTGGCCTAGATGAATGGTTGTCCACGACAGAACCCGGCTTATCGGCCGACTCCTCAAATAAACGCCCCAACGTGCATGAGTACGGTGGGGCATTTTTTATACTCATATGCGATAGTGCCTATCTTTTGGGGGCCTAAAGGCTGCATCTTTTTTCATTGGTACGTTTTTATAGGGTGTCATGCATACCAAATTTTTATAGTAAATTATCGTATTCGAATAATATTGGTAATACCATATAATGAAGTCCGATAAGAGAAATATCCCATTCTAAAAGAGAGTTTATACAATGAAATATCTCGCTTTATTTCTAAGTCTTATAGTGATAGACGCGAATGCTTATTTACTTGATTATAAGCCAATTGATATAGAATCAATAATAAATGAAAAAGCGACAACACAAAAAATTAATCTTTTTTCAATAATTGAAAGTTGCGATAATGTTAATTTATTAAAAGAACAAGCCACAGAATTAGAAAATACTAAATTTATTGACTGTTCAATGATTGATGGGCGAGATTTCCTTGTGCTTGAAACGTCGATTGATTTAGGGGGAAGTTCATCACCAAAGACATTATCACTTCATGCAAATGGTAACGATGAATTTGGATTAGACGTCAATGATGAATGGATGATGAAGCTCAATGAAATTGCTCATAACTATTTATTTCTAATTAAATTAAAAAATAATAGTGATAAGCATTATCAAAGTGTATCAAGTACATCTGCCCCCATATTCAATAATTATCCTTCTAATGTGAATCGTCATTGGCTAAAGCCTGACGAAGAAGTCAATGTTATCGTTCCGTTATTATCGCCTAATTATAAGCCATTAATGGAAGGGCAAAAATTAAGAGAACCCTCTAAGCTGTTTATTAAAACCAATAAACTGGCAGATACTGGGAATGCTGAGGCGCAGTATCAGCTAGGTAACATGTATGAAAAGGATACCGTTCATATTCAGCGTGATAGAGATATGGCATTTGAATGGCATAAAAAGGCGGCAGATCATGGGGATGCTATTGCGCAATATATCACCAGTGAAAACGATTATTGGATGGCTAATGTTAAAAATAAGGTCAATATGAAACGCCTCAGCATTGAATATTTAAACAAATCAGCCGCTCAAAATGACCCCGTTGCACAAAAACATCTTGCTGAACATTATCTAACAGGGAGCTATCTTAAAAAAGATCCGCAAAAAGCATTATTACTATTGAAAGCCTCGGCGGAACAAGGAAATGAGCGCGCTCAAACAGAATTGGGGCGACAAACTTTTAACATGGGAGATAAAGTTACAGGTTACGCATGGTATTCGATAGCTGCTTATTCCGTTAAATACGATGAGGATACGTTAAATAACATGGAAAAACAGATGACCATTGATGAACTAAGAAAAGCAACGATATTATCGAAAGAGTTTAAGCGCAAATACCCAGTGAAAAAATTTGCATATGAATAGCTAATTAAATAGCTCATATATAATAGCGTATTGTCCGTCAAATAAGCTATATTTTTGCTTTGTGTATTTCTTTTTTTGCCTTTTTATAATGTGTAAGTTGAGCGCTTTAAAAATAATAAAAACGTTATCACTATTAAAGATAAAGTAATGCAGGAAAAGTGATGAGTAGAAAATAGTATATTTAGTCATGAATGGGGATTAAGTCAGTTAGATGGAATTTAAAAGTGTCGTTTGTTTAAGAAGTAATAAATAGGTGAGCCAGTCATTATTAATGATACAGAAAGAAAAATACGCAACTATCGCGATGAAAAAGCTTTAATTTAGATATAGTCTGTTGCAGTAAAAAATTAATAGAGTTTTTTGCGAATAAGGATACTCATTACTTTATTAGAAAAATGAGCGAGATAAAAAATTATCGGTCTGATTTTGGTTCCGGTGGAAAAGCGATATACCAGTCAACATAGTTATGGGCGATTAATAGGGGGAGCTATGGATATGAATTTTATTCTTTATGATAGACAAAATAATAGATGTTTATTGTAGAGGGGAAAATATCCCCCTCTACTCTTTGAGGCAAACTGATTAACGCTATTTTAGTGCTTGTTTAACCATTGTGAGCAGTTGGCGTACATCTTTTGGACGTGTATTTCCACTCTCTTTATCAATGATTGAACTATAGATATGAGGGATGATTTTTTTCACACCAGCATCTAATGCAATCTGTAAAATTTGGGAAAAGTTTTCCAAATCAATCCCCCCTGTAGGTTCAAGGGAAAAGTCAAATTTGGCACAGGCTTGTGCAACGACTTTATACTCTTCAATATAAGTTAACCCTTTCATATTAAAGAATTTGATTGAACTAGCTCCCATGTCTTTAAGCATCATAATCGCCGTTTCTACCGGCACGATACCATCAGGTGCTTGGGAGCTTAATGGCCCCGTTGATATTTTCACCATGCCTTTTGTTCCACTTGGTGAAACCAGCGCATTGACAAAGGTTTCATCCTGCCCAAGCAGGGCGCGGCTAATTGGAGCGCCTGTGAAGACTTGGTTAACGTGTTGCGGTTGGATCGCTTTTGAAATCAACGAAACCATTGTGGATTGGTTAGGGTCACCGGCCCCTAAACCAACAGAAAGCGCATTATTGGTTTCTTTTGCATAGATGCGCATATCTGCAATGGCACTGGTTAAATCAGGGTAATTTTTAGAGAGCACGCCAACGACCACAAAGGTTTCCGCGGCTTCATAAATATCTTTGGCATTTTGATGGCTGCCTGCGAGTACATTTAAACATACCCGATCTTGATAAAAATTTGGTGATAATTTCATACTACATTCCTTTAACTAACAATCGGATACGTTCAGCAATCGTATTAAGTTGCTCATTGCTAACACTACGAATATCAGCTTCCACTTTGCCTTCATTCGCTTTGTATTCACGGAAATAGATTGCCGTATCCCCTTGTTTTAATTCATTCATGATTTGGTAAGTTGTTTTACCTATCATTTTTTCATCGAAACTAATTTCAGCACGTGCAATATCACGTCCAGCCGCATCCCAAACGATACGTGCTGAAATGGCAGGCAGCGAATTGAGTGCTTCGATAAATTCACCCATGCGCTCAACCATCTCCGCGCCAGTTTCTTTAGTGGCTGTCAAATATTGCTCGATCGCGAGCGTCAGGCCTAAAATCCCTTCTTTTCCGACTTTCATGGCTCGGCCAATACCTTGGCTCTGACGTTTTACCCATTCCACATAGGTTTTTTTACCGATCACTAACCCACTTGTAGGGCCTTCAATGGCCTTTGCGCCACTGTAAATAACTAAATCAGCGCCGGATTGGTAGTAACTGGTGAGATCTTCTTCCGCAGCAGCATCAACAATTAAAGGAAGATTGTGTTGGCGAGCAACGGCAGCCGCTTCGCTAACACTGAGCATACTTTTTTGAACTGTATGGTGAGATTTAATATAGAGGATGGCTGCTGTTTGTGGCGTTACCTTAGCTGATAGTTGTGTAGGTGAACACTCATTGGCAAAGCCCGCTTCGATAACCTTACCACCACCTAATGCCACCATAGTATCGACAGGCGCACCGAAATTCACATTATGGCCTTTCGGTAAAATGATTTCCCGTGGTACGTTTTTTGACGATGAGTGCAGATTTAGCAGTAAATCATCATCATCACGCACGATCACCGCAGCAATTGCCTGTGCTATCCCTGCTGAAGCACAAGAGACGACAACGGCGCTTTCGACATTGAGCAATTTGGCAATATAATCGCCCGTTTTATTAACCAGATCTTTGATCTCAAAGTAATGGTTTAGGCCGTAAGCTACGCGTTCGACAACTTCTGGACTCGGCGTAGAGACGCCGAGTATGGTCATGCGGCCAGAGGCGTTAATCACATGTCTTAGCTGATATTTCTCATAAATCGATTGCATATTCAGATTCACCTTCTGCATGAACAATATGTTTTCCGCCAATAATTGCCGCTATAGGCACAAAGCGATGAGTGCCAGTACGACATTCTCCTTCTGCATCCGTCAGCTCTGTGCGTTCTTCTTTCAGGTCAAATAGCGTGATATCAGCATCAAAACCAGGTTTTAAGTAACCTTTTGCGGGAAGCGCTAATAAATCGGCAGCTTTTTCTGTTACACAACGAATTATTTTTTCAGCGCTAAAGCCCATGCAAAGGAATTTCGTCATCACAAATGCAAGGCTGTAGACAGGGCCATTAACGCGGTTACGGTGGTAGATATCGGAACTAATAATGTCTGGGTAGGTACCAATACGCATGGCTTGTTCGGCGACTTTAAAACTAAAGCTTTCAGCGCCATGACCCACATCCAAAATCACTCCTCGAGCTAATGCTCGGGCAATAGAGGGTTTTAAGTTACCATCACTACCGAGAATTTGATTCGGTTTACCGTTGAAACAGTGAGTAATAATATCGCCGCGTGTTAAGAGATCGGCAATTTCATCAATATTGGGTGGGTTATTACCGATATGTACCATAAGTGGCAGTCGATGTTTTTTCTGCATTTGTTTCGCTTTAAGCAGCGGTTCAATACCGTTATCACCAACAACACTTTTACTCATGCGAGCCTTCATACCAACGACAAAACCCTCATGGCGCTCAATCGCTTGCTGAAAACAGGTTTCATCAATATTCTTCATATCTGATAACTCATTTTGCGCGATAATACCGATACGAGAGATATTTAATAATGAAAAGACGTTGGTTTGGGCTTTTTGGGTTAATTGATAAAATTTGTCGATATCATCAGCACCAACACTGCCTGCATCAACTAATGAAGTAACACCTCCAGCAGCACCGGCTAAATCTGGTTGATCGAAATAGATAGGAGACTCAACAAAACAGTGAGCATGTGAATCAATCCATCCGGCACTGACGTAGATTTTTCCTTTCAGATCAATCCATTTTTCAGCTTGTTGGTTGCAGGCCAACTCAGGGCCTGCAGCTTCGATTTTTCCATCTTTAATAAGAATATCAATGTGTGTTCCATCGATACGTTTACCCTGTTTGATGATTAGAGAATACATAGTTACCTTCTTTTTTATCATGAGGTTAGGCTGCAAGAGGGAAGAAATACCCAAATAGCATCGCCCCTAAAATTGCGCCACCTGCGACGGGTTTTTGCCATACATAGAAGATCAATGAACCAATTAGTGACCCAATACCAATTGGTATCGATGCAGCCATAGCGGCGAGGATAATCAAAGGCCCTAAGAAGCGACCTGAGGTATTACCAGCCCCCATCATGATGTCTGCACCAAAGGTGGAGTTGGCTTGTGCAATGGTAAATTTACGCGCAAAGATAATGATCAGGCCGATAATTAAACCAAGCACTAAACCTGTGACCAGTGAGATCCAGAAATTGGTAACTAAAATATCCCATCCGGCGGCAAGGAACAGTGCAGGAACACCGAGGCCTATCCCTGTTTGTAGTGCACCGCCAATATCTAAAATACCAACCAATGAACCTTCGATAATACGAGCAAATAGGAAGCTGGCACCAAATGCGGCGACCGCACCGTAAACCCCCGTATCTAAGCCGGCTTTTAACATTGCCACGAACGCAACTTCGTTAAATGCCCCGAACCCATAAACAACATACATATGAGTACCGGCAAAAATTCCAGCAGATAACAGTCCGACAAAGATTGGGAAGGACCACTCCGCGTACCAAAAATCTTGTTTGTTAATTTCAGTTGTCATGATTATTTCCCGCTCAATAGTCCATGGATGTATTCAAGCCACAGAGGTTTATCCAGATGGAAAGAGGTGATCATCTTCAAGTCAAATTCACGGAAGAAGCCACTCAAAACAAACAGCAATACGACAGTGATCATCATTGTGCGTGTCACACGGTTCCAGCCGTTATCATCAACGCCTTTACCGATCAGGATACCGAGGACTAAACCTGGGATAGCATTTCCCATAATCAGCTGAGCACAACCACCGAAAAGGGTTGCCCAGAAGCCAGAGCGTCGACCTGCATCCATAGCGGCTAGCCAGAAAATCACAGGCATCACTGTGTTAACCAACAGGTTTGCCGCAGGAACTAACACATTAATTGCGGTTGTTTGCAGCGCAGCAGGAACAGCAGAAGCGGTCGTATTTAAGAACGCGACGACTAAGGCCCCGATCACGGTACAGGCAATCGCCATTTTTTTCGGGTTATGCAGTGTTTCAGCCACATTACGATTTTTGGATAATAAAGCGGCTGCCCCCCAGTTAGGAATAATGCGGTGATCAACGTCTTGTGTGAATGCACCCGCGGCAACGGATGATGCCCATGCGTTGAAAAAGAATCCTAAACCGAATGAGAAGTGAGATGCGGGATCTCCTTCACAGGCATTAAGTTCCCCAAGTGTACGGAATGCCCCCATTCCTTGCACTGTAGGGGCATGGAACATACGAGCAGCCCCTGCACCAAGGCCAAAGCCACATAGGCCGCCGATGATGAGGGACATACCCAATATTTCTAAGAAAGATGCAGTTTCACTCATAGAAATGCCTCCAGACCTGAATTGTTTTTATTGTTCTGTAAATGGTATTTCGTTGACAGAAAGTAGGGTGACATCTAGCGAAACGTCGAGCACCACACGGAAATGTTCACGTTTACGCGGCAGAAAGACGAAAAGAAATTTTTCTGTCCGCGAGTGCGAGTGTGCACTTACAACGGCAACATCCTTAGGTTCGATTCGCAGGATTATGTCATTGCTCTCTTTTAGTACCGTGCGTTGAACCGAGTTCAGTGCATCAGCGATCGCTTTTTGCTTGCTGTCACCTTGCCCCGAGACTCGCACAACCGTTTCGATAGATTTCTTCATTACGCGTCGCCGTATTTTTTGATATAAGCTTTAACCAAGCGCTCACCTAATTCTTCTTTATCCATAAAACCGAAACCTAATACAGTGCAGCCTTCTGCGATGGCGGTTTCTCCTTCTTCAATTGAACGCATACCGTAACGTGCTTTGTAGCCATATTTGGTTTGTGCAGTGATGGCTCCAGCGCCGCCACTACCACAAAACGAGATCCCCAAATCAGCGTGTTCGGCATTCATGACATCACCTAGCTTCATATCAGCGGCAACGCCAGGCACAACAATCGCTTTGCCACCTGCTGCCTCTACACCTGCGGCAACTTTTTGGCCTTTCCCTAAACGATCTCCGATAGCAACAACAACTTGTTTCATAGTGATATTCCCCAAAAATTAATCATTCGAACGGATAACTTCAAAGTGAACAGAGAGTAAAAATGTCTCTTCTGGCGCTAATCCAGGAAGTGCATCGACAACACGTTGTGATAATGCTATCGAGTGCGCCGAAATCTCATCGAACAAACTGATATCGACTTCTGGTAACGCTTCACCCGTTTTTGCTCTCGCAACCATGGCTCTCAGATGAGACTCCAACATCTGTTGTTGTACATCGGTGGTGTAGCAATCTTCTTGTTGAAGCCAGCCACTAATGATGACCAACAGCTCCTGTGTTACTTCATCGATATCGAGGTTATCTTCCGACATCTTGAAAACGACAACTGATTCACTCATAACTGTTTAAAATCCAAGGTAATAATGCAATTAAACCGCTTTGTTCCTTCATGATGAATACCTTAGTCGGTTCTATAGGAGTTGTGCAGACATTGAATTTCCACTTGTAAGTGGAAATAAATTGGAAGGGAAAATAAGTGTAATGCGTATAAAAATTAAACCAACCGGAAATAAAATGGAAAACAACTCAATATTGGAGTGTCTAAAATAAGCATAACTAAGTAATTTATTTATTAAATCTTTTGAAATTCAAATTATTAGCAATGTAATGATAGAACTGGAAAGGCGAAATAGCCGCTGTAAATAAAGTGGAAATCGAAAAGTGGAAATAGGTATAAAAGGGAACTGAGCATTTCCACTTAGAGAGATTAGCCCTGAAACAGGCGATTTTTGGTGAAAAACAAAATAACAGAATTGCGGTTATGATCACGCAAAATAGTCGATTCTTCCCTTTTCCGCTAACAAGTGGAAGCGAGCGATGATCTGCGTTAAAAGTTGCTGTAACCACAAAGATGTTGAACTCATTTCAGGCAACCGGAGGCCCTTGTGATTCGAGAGTAGGAAGCTACCGTTTTATCACACTGAATTTTTGCCTATCGTTTAATACGCAGTGAGATAGGCAAAGTGATTGATAAATCGAGCAAACCACTAGATACGCGCCAGACTGTCTTTCGCGATCACTTGGAATTCATTGAAATTTTTAACCGTAATCAGCCTACGGGTGGTTTTCTCTTTTACGAAGGTAACGAAAAGATCATAAATCGCCATAGCCTCCTCATAGTCAGCCTTGCTAATCGCCAATAGGAAAACCACATAGGCGTTTTCTTTCGTCTCTTTGTTCCATTCAATACCTTTAGGGGCAACAATCGTCACGACAACCGTTTTATTTGCCAATAATCCCAGTGAATGAGGAAGCGCAATTCCTTCGCCTAATAATGTAGAAACAATCGATTCGCGCTCTTGTAATGATGGATAAAAATCCGCAGTCACATAGCCATCTTGTTGTAATTTATGGCAAACCGTTTGAAATAATGTTTCTTGGCTGATTTTGTCATTAATCACCATAAAGTAGCGTTCATCAAAGAAGCGCTCAATAATATAGGGGCGGGTTTGATCTATCATGGCTAATTTGCCGATCTGCTCTAGTTGATAAGGCGTCGGAAATGGCGCTATCTTGATCACGGGTTTATTTTTTTCAGAAATACGAACGGTGGTGATCACAAAGTCTTCTTCGACTTCATCTAATGACTCATATTCTTGTAGAGTTAACCCTCGGCTAAATTTGAGTTGTGGAAACTCACGCATGATTTTTGATTCAACGACTCGAAATGTGGAATTTCCCGCATCGGTGACAACTAGCACTTCTGTCTGGCGAATAGAGCCGGCACCATAATTCCTTTCCAAACTAACACCAATGTGAACGGCAAGGTAACCAAGCTCATCTTCATTGATTGGATAAGGAAGTAATTGCTTACTTGCACTGGTCAGTGCACTGAGCGTGACATCATAGGCGAAAGGATAATATTGCTTGATATCACTTAACAAAGGGTTAGGGGTAATAATGTGATATTGCAGACGTGTCATCAGGGCCGCAATATGGGTATTGAGATCCTTTTTGAGTTTCTCATCATCACGTAAGTCATAATTATATAATTCATTAATATAATTAAGAATATATTCAACCAATTCATGATGATGATGATTTTTTTGTTGAGTAATATCTTGGTGGCCAATGCGCTGTGCGATGATTTGATCATGCAGATAGCTGAGTTCTGCACTTGATAGATCACTGCCAAGAAAATAAATAAGCCCTTTCGAAACTTCTTCACAGGCTTTACGTAGCGTCTCTTCACTATCATGATCTTTAACGATAGATGTGAGTTCATGGCCTCGAGTGATCCGCAAAATAGTGACAGCGCAATTAAATACCAGATATAGATGCCCTTCATTACTTAAACGCACATCAAAACGGTTCATACTGTTATGGAGAACTTTATCGATATAGGTCAAATCAAGGTTATCTAAACATTCAGGCTGGAAAATGGATAAGTCTTGATTAATTTGCTGTGAAAAGCGGCGCCATAGGGTTTCGGTCATGCAAGCTCGGATGGCCCACTCACTACCGTTAAGACGGATCCCTTGATGTGGAATGCTTTCTAATAAGATCTGGTATTTTTGTAGATGCTCTCTGACAACACTCATATCTTGCTGTAGCGTTCCACGGCTAATAAACCACTCTTCCGCGATATCGTCCAATTTTACGGGTAAAGAGAGCATCAATAGTTTTAGCAATAACGCATCAACACGCTCTTTACTGGTACGAGGAATACTATTTTCGACTTGGTTTTGCTGGGTAAGTTTAGCAAAAAGCGCTTCATCATCGACTTTTAAACGGTAACCATGGCCTCGCTCATAGAGGATATGAGCGCTGTAATTTTGTATGAGTGCATTTATCTCATTAATGTCAGAGCGAATTGTTCGGGTTGATACCGAAAAACGCTTAGCTAGCTCATCTTGAGGCACTACCTCATCAAGGATACTTGCAAAAATTTGATTGAGTCGCTGTTGAGTGAATAAAGCCACGAAAATACCTTCTCGACCTAAAACCATAAGCTTAATAGCCAAAATAGTTCTTTTATTTTGGCTGACTATGGATTGGACTCTATCATAAGCCTATCAACATACCGAGTATGGCAGATCATAAATTTGAGAATATCTTCGCAAAAACCGAGAGATTTTAAGAAATAGTGCACTTTTTGTATGGGCCAAAAAGGTCATTTGGCCCATTGAAGATCATGCACCGAGGTCAATGAGTAAAGCGCGCATTGATTTTGATGATGAGAGTGTTAGTGCATTTTCATTTTGAATAAATACACCATCATTACAACTCATTTCTATGGTTTCGCCATTTTCTGCTTGGAGAGTCGCTCCTCCACGAATGGATTGGAGATAAGCATTTTTCCCCTTAAGCTTAATATGTTGAGCACTTTCAGGCGTAATATTGAGCTGTGTAATCCAAATTTGTTGACGTAATTGAATGCTCTCATTTTCGCCATCAGGTGAAGCAACTAACATATTACTATCAGGCGGTAATTGAATTTTTTGGGCCGGATAGTACTCTTGCTGTGGGCAAGCATTTAGCCATAACTGCAAACGAGTTAACGGCTTATATGGACACATATTATGTTCACTGTAACTTAAATCAGGACGAGGTGAGAAACGAATACACTCGCCTTCACTTACATTGATTTTATTACCTAAACTATCGCGATATTCGGCACTTCCTTGTAGTATAAAGTTAAGAATATCGACATGTGGGTAGCTTTTAGGCTGAAACGCACTTTCAGGCGCAATAACTTCCTGATTGAGTACTCTTAGTGTCTTAAACCCCATAAAATCAGGGTCAAAATAATGGCCGAAGGAAAACGCATAACGTGCCTGTAACCAGCCATAGTCAGCCTTTCCACAGTGCTTAACTGCCCTTAATGTCATCATGGTGGCTAACCCTCCTTCGCTCGACAAAAATACACAAAAATTGATAAATTTATAGAGTTATCATAAATAGCTGGACGTTGAATTGTTAGCCAGTTAATCTGTTTACTTCATTCAAATTTCCTGAAAGAGATATCCCATGAGTAAAGAGAGAGCATTAACACTTGAATCATTAAGGGTGATGGATGCAATCGACCGGCGTGGTAGCTTTGCTGCTGCTGCTGACGAATTGGGCCGAGTGCCCTCAGCACTCAGTTATACCATGCAAAAGTTAGAAGAAGAGTTGGATGTTATTCTATTTGATCGTTCAGGACATAGAACAAAATTTACGAATGTCGGTAGGATGTTGTTAGAACGAGGTCGAGTATTACTTGAAGCCGCAGAAAAATTGACATCCGATGCAGAAGCGCTCGCTAAAGGTTGGGAAACTCACCTTACCATTGTTTGTGAAGCATTAGTTCCTGCGTATTACTTATTCCCGTTAGTGGATAAATTAGCTGAAAAATCCGAAACGCAACTTTCTATTTTAACTGAAGTACTTGCAGGGGCGTGGGAACGGTTAGAAAGTGGAAAGGCGGATATTGTTATCGCACCGGATATGCACTTTCGTTCCTCCTCCGAGATAAACTCTAAGTCGTTATACAGCGTTAACCATGTCTATGTTGCTAGCCCTGATCACCCGATCCACCAAGAGCCAGAGCCGCTGTCAGATACGACACGTATTAAATATCGAGGTATTGCGGTGGCCGATACCGCACGTGAACGACCAGTTATTACAGTACAGTTATTAGATAAACAGCAAAGATTAACGGTCTCCACTATTGAAGATAAGCGTAGTGCGCTATTAGCAGGGTTAGGTGTAGCAACGATGCCATATCCAATGGTAGAGCAAGATATTCGTGAAGGGCGCTTGCGTGTAGTCAGTGCAGAATATAGCCATCAGACGAATATTATTATGGCGTGGCGCAGAGACAGTATGGGTGAAGCAAAATCGTGGTGCTTACGAGAAATACCTAAATTATTTGCTAATAAATAAAGAGTAAAAAAGCACCTCTATATAGCACTATAGAGGTGCAACCAAATTCGGTTATCAATTTATCAAGTAAAGGTTAATGATGAAAAAGCAACTTTTACCATTTTCTATTCAATAAATGGTCAATACTAAATTTACCAGGGCCTGTGACTGCCAGTAATAAAAAGCCACCTGCAATAGTCATGTTCTTCATAAACATCAAACTATTTGGCTCTACACTGAAATTAATGTGGAAGAGCAGGGATGTTAATACACAAAAAACAGCAGTAAAAATAGCCACTGTTCTGGTGAGGAAACCAAAAAGCACAGCAAGCCCGCCACCCAGTTCTAATAAAATAGTCAGGGGAAGTAAAAAGCCGGGAACACCCATCGCTTGCATATATTGTTGAGTGCCTGCATAAGCGTCACCTAACTTACCATACCCAGCAACAATAAACAGAATCGGCATCATAATGCGGGCAAGTAATAGCACGCTATTTTCTAAATTTTTCATTAAGATTCTCCAGCTAACTAGGTCAGCAAGTGTCAATAAAATGAGATACACATCGCGATATAAATTGTTTTTTTAGCATTAAATGACAAGAAATCACCTAACGACGCTATGGTAGTGATTTGCTGGTTCAATAAAAAGCAAAGGTTATTAACAAAGATAGACAAAAATATTGAATAATGGCAGGGAGAGGAAACCTGAAATGGTCAGATTTCAGGTTTGGAGCAGAGTAGGTTATTTTTTACCCGTATTAACAACGCCTTGGAGGGTTCGCACTAAACTCCAAGCGGCAATCGCTTTTTTGCCTAGGGAAAAAATACGCTGAGGCCGTTTAATGGTATAAAGAGAAATAAGACCGGCAGCGGCAACAAAAATAGGCCGGAAGGTGACAAAGATTTGCCATGAGCGATCGTAAGGCTCTGTCATCTGTAACCAATCTTTGGAAGCCGCAGAGAGTTCAGAACGCTGTTGCTCAATTTGTTTGATTAAACGCTGTTTCTTTTTAACCAATAATAGGCGCTTGCTTTTATTCATCTTTTGACCCCATTAACGCTTTAGAATCTTCCTTTAACTGCTCTCGAGTTGCGCCGAGTAAGGTCGATTGTCTCGCTTTTTTTAGGGTCCAAATTGCGCCAATAATAGCGAGTAATATTAAAACGCCTGTGGTAATCGCAAGGGCTTGATAGCGATAAATAGGATCAACTGACCAAAAGATCAAACCAATGAGGCACATTAGACCAAAGGCAGTAAAAAGTAGGGTGATACCCGCCATTAAAATGAGTTGAATAAGAGTGGTTTTTTCTTCCTCTAATTCAACTGCGATTAATTGGATCCGAGTTTCCACCATTTGCACGGCGATACCGGCGATGCGTTGTAAGGTATTAAGGACCCCTTTTCCGGGGCCCTGACGCTCTTGTTGTTCCATAAAAATTAACGCTTAGCGAGTAATACGCCAAGAACGACGCCAACAGCAGCACCGATACCGATGCCAGTCCACGGATTTTCGCGCACATAATTATCCGCACGACCCGCGATTTCTTTTGTTTGCTCGGTGATTTTATCACCCGCGTTGCTCAGTTTGGCGCGTGAAGCGTGTAAGGCATCTTGAGCTTTTTGCTTCAGGCTGTCTATTTCTTCTTTCGATTTGTTTCCAGTATCGTTTAGCATCGCTTCGAGAGAGTCAGCCAGTGCTTTTAGTTCTGCGCGTAGATCTTCTGATGAGTTATTCGATGACATATGGAACCTCCTATCAATAGAAAAATATAGTTAGCAGCTTTAACAATAGCTATTTTTACAGTAAGTGCAATGAGGAGAGGGGGAATTATTGATTAAATTAATGTAAAAGAATGTTTTATTTCAAGTAAGAGAGAATAATATTATGTTTATGTTAAATAAAAAACGAATTTATATCCAAGACGGATGCTCTAATAAAGATGTATTTACTGTCAGAGAGAATAAACGAGAGGCGTAATTTGCCTCTCGCCTCGTGATGTGATCAGTTAACTTTTTTTGTGGAAAGTTTTTTCTTAATGACGACGGCAATACTTCCGATAAGACCAATGATAAGTAGGCCGACAGGGATCAGCATCAACACGTTCATAATATGCTGTTCATACTGTAGAAATATTGGGCTTTTCCCAAAACCAAAACCAATAGCTGTTAAGATTAAGACCCAAAGAAGACCACTTAGCCAGTTAAATATTTGGAAGCGGCCATTCTGTAGCCCTGCTAGACCAGCAATTGTAGGCAGGAGCGTCCTGACAAAAGCTAAAAAGCGACCAATCAATAATGCTGCTAAACCATGGCGATGGAATAAGCCGTAAGCACGTTGATGATAATGCTCAGGAAGATGGGCTAGCCAACCTTTCACCAGTTTCGTGTTGCCAAGCCATCGACCTTGAATATAACCAACCCAGCAACCAAGGCTAGCGCCAGCAGTCAAAATAACAATCGTCAATGGATAACTTAGTGTACCTTTTGCTATGAGAACACCAACGAGGATCAATAAGCTGTCACCTGGTAGGAATGCGGCAGGGAGAACCCCATTCTCAAGAAAAAGAATAGCGAATAACATAAGGTAAATAGCCCAAACCAACGTAGGGTTGGAGAGCGTGACATAGTCTTGATGCCAAAGGGCAAAAAATAATTCTTTAACTAATTCCATTAATGTTTCCTAAACGGCAATAACAGCAACAATTTTATTGTTGGGTAGGGAGACATGGATTATGCGAATACCTAAGTGAAAAGTCATGTTTCCTCAGGCTGTTAGTTCAAAGCCTCTCCACTTTAACAAAACAAAAAATAACTAAACAGCGAATTCTCGTTCTATTTTTAGAATTCATTTAAGTTTTGCGGAAAAACGCAATCTTCTTCCTCGCGTTTTTTCTACAATAAATGGTGTGAAAATGGGCTTTACCAAGATGTTTCTTGACAAAAATGGTAAAAAAAGGTGTTTCCTTATTCAATAGTCTTTAAATATTTTTACTCAAATTATACCTATGGATTATTGATTTTTAGGACTAATTACCCTAATTTATCAGTCATAGCAAAGGGGAGTAACTTCTTCTTGTCGGTTTATCGTCATTACGGTGCTCATCATATTGCACCCGGTAGCCGAGCACCACAATTTCCTAACCTAGGATTATTGTGTTGTAAGTGAGACCTTGCCAGAAGGCAAGGTTTGCTCATCGTTTACAACCAAAAGATAGTCACTCTAGGTTAAAAACAATTAAGCGGCTGATGCCTTCTGAGGTGTCAGCCGTTTTTTTTGTAATTAAGGAAATTATATGCACTCTGTTGGTAGCCCTATTTTATGGGGAAGTTTCGCGGTTATCATTCTCATAATGTTGCTTGTTGACCTATTATGGCAAGGCAAACATAAAGACCAAGTTATGTCGATGAAACAAGCGGCGATTTGGAGCACGGTGTGGGTGACGCTAGCATTGATGTTTGCTGGGGGATTTTGGTGGTATCTCAAAAATACGGTAAGCCTTGAATTTGCTAATAGCCAAACAACGGCTTTCTTAACGGGTTATGTATTAGAGAAAGCTTTAGCGGTTGATAACGTATTTGTGTGGTTAATGTTGTTCAGCTATTTTGCGATCCCAGCGAACCTACAAAGACGTGTTTTAGTTTATGGGGTACTCGGTGCGATTATACTGCGTACCATTATGATCTTTGCAGGCAGTTGGCTCGTATCTCAATTTAGTTGGATTCTTTACATTTTTGGCCTGTTCCTTCTCTTTACAGGTATCAAAATGGCTTTTACAAAGGAAGATGGCTCTCCAATTACCGATAAGCCCTTGGTAAAGTGGGTTCGTTCTCATTTACGCATGACTGATGAATTACACGGTGAAAAGTTTTTCATTAAACGAAATGGGTTACTTTTTGCTACACCACTTTTTTTAGTCTTGATCCTTGTTGAAATCAGCGATGTGATTTTTGCGGTAGATAGCATTCCCGCTATTTTTGCTGTCACCACGGATCCGTTTATCGTATTAACCTCAAATCTTTTTGCTATTTTAGGCTTACGTGCAATGTATTTCCTACTGGCTGGGGTCGCTGAAAAATTCACTATGCTTAAGTACGGTTTGGCGGTGATTTTGACCTTTATCGGTGTGAAAATGCTTTTAATGGATATTTATCACATTCCAACGATCATCTCTTTGGGGACGGTTGCAACAATTTTAGTCGCCACTTTAGTGATTAATATTATCGTTAATAAAAGAAACGCTTCTAACTGCTAATCTTTCACTGCTTAATTAACTCAAGCACTCGGCATAAAAACCGAGTGCTTTTTCTCTTTAACAGACTGAAAAATATCATAGATTTCTCAGTTTCCTATCCTACTATAAGAAACAAAATACAATTAGGATCACAGATATGTAAATATATTGTTAAAATAAAAAAATTATTGTCTATATTTAAAATAATCGCCTTTCCATAAGGTATTTATTCCTTATACTGGCAGAGCAAACACATTTAATTCCTAATAAAGATAAATAATGTATGGGTCTCTTATGGAAACAAACAAAACAGGGTTATGGCAGGTTATTACGAGCGGTAGCTTAGTTAAGCAAATACTCGTAGGCCTGATCGCAGGTATTTTATTGGCATGGTTATGGCCATCAGCAGCAAAAAATGTTGGGTTATTGGGCGATTTGTTTGTTAGTGCGCTAAAAGCGGTTGCTCCTATACTCGTTTGGGTACTGGTCATGGCATCCATTGCGAATCATCGCAAAGGGCAAAAAACCAATATCCGTCCTATCTTAGTATTGTATATATTAGGTACGTTCTTCGCGGCGTTGGTAGCCGTTATTGGTTCTTTTATATTCCCATCCAGACTGGTATTAGCACTCGGTGATACTCAGTTAACACCTCCTGGAAATATTGCAGAAGTGCTTAAAGGCTTGTTAGTGAATATTTTTGCTAACCCAGTCGATGCATTGATCAAGGGGAACTATATCGGGATCCTCGCATGGGCGATTGGTTTAGGTATCGCTTTACGCCATGCTAGCGAGACGACTAAGAACCTGATTCAAGACTTCTCAGAAAGTGTGACACAGCTTGTTAGAGTGGTGATCCGCTTAGCGCCTCTTGGGATTTTTGGTCTCGTTTCTTCAACAATCGCAATAACAGGTTTTGCAACATTAAAAGGCTACTTCCATGTTCTCGCTGTGCTTATTGGTTGTATGCTGATTGTGGCATTAGTTGTTAACCCTCTGATTGTATATTGGAAAATTAAACGTAATCCGTATCCACTCGTTTTCGCATGTTTACGTGAAAGTGGTGTAACCGCCTTCTTTACGCGTAGCTCTGCTGCAAACATTCCAGTGAATATGGGGATGTGTCGTCGCATGAATTTGCATGAAGATACCTACTCGGTTTCTATTCCTCTGGGTGCGACGATCAATATGGGCGGGGCTGCGGTTACCATTACAGTACTGACCTTAGCGGCAGTGCATACTTTAGGGATCCCTGTTGATATTCCGACAGCGCTCTTACTGAGTGTGGTTGCTGCGGTTTGCGCATGTGGTGCTTCTGGTGTTGCGGGTGGCTCCTTACTGCTCATTCCATTAGCCTGTAACATGTTTGGTATTTCGAACGAAATCGCTATGCAAGTAGTTGCTGTTGGGGTGATGATTGGTGTGCTGCAAGATTCAGCAGAAACAGCACTTAACTCTTCGACTGACGTACTATTTACAGCAGCAGTTTGCCTTGCTGAAGATGAGAAATTGGCTGATCCTACAGCGCAATTATCACAAAAAGACTAGTTTAGTCTCGATAAATATCCATAGAAAAACCCGCTGACGGATAGCGGGTTTTTTTATAGGTTAGCATTATAAATATGGCGCTTTTTATAGCTGATAGGCTACTTTCATTCCTTGTTCAATTGCTCTTCTTGCATCAAGCTCAGCAGCGACATCAGCGCCACCAATGACGTGAGCTTGAATCCCATGCTCTGCGAGAGGCTCTTTTAATGGGTGATATGGCTCTTGGCCTGCACAAAGAATGACATTATCGACGGGGAGGCAATGTATTTTATCTTGATAGCGAATATGCAAGCCATCATCATCAACTCGCATATATTCAACACCATTAAACATCTGCACGCCACGCTTCATGAGTGATAAACGATGAACCCAGCCTGTGGTTTTACCTAGCCCAGCGCCAACTTTACTGTTTTTGCGTTGTAACAAATAGAGTTGGCGAGAAGAGGGGATAGGATGAGGAGATTGGCTCAATATTCCTCCGGTCGAATTGATGCTGGTATCAATATTCCACTCTTGATTAAATAACGATATATTCAAACTGCTGCTTGGGCCTTTTTGGCTTAAAAACTCAGCAATATCAAAGCCAATTCCCCCGGCACCAATGATAGCAGCTGAACGGCCTACCATGCGCTTTCCAGTTAGTACATCAATATAGGAGAGTACCTTCTCGTGTTCACGCCCTTCTAGATTAATGGTTCTGGGCACAACCCCCGTTGCAATAACAACTTCATCGTAACCAATAAGGTCACGAATATGCGCTTGATGTTCAAGCTTGACTTCAATATTTAGAATTTCCAGTTGGCGGCAGAAATAGCGGATTGTTTCGTGGAACTCCTCTTTTCCGGGGATCTGTTTAGCCATATTAAATTGGCCACCAATTTGATTGGCTTTTTCAAATAAAGTCACTTTATGACCGCGCTTGGCTGCATAAATGGCACAAGAGAGTCCGGCAGGGCCTGCACCAACAATGGCTACTGTTTTTATTTGTGTCGCCTGTTCATCGGGATAATTCAATTCTTTTACGGCCCGAGGATTCACTAGGCAGGTAGCGAGCTTGCCATTAAAAATTTGATCAAGGCAGGCTTGATTGCAGCCAATGCAAGTATTGATTTCATCAGCATGATTTTCTTGTGCTTTCCGAACAAATGCTTCGTCGGCAAGGAATGGGCGAGCCATCGATACCATATCCGCTTGACCTGAACTAATGATCCGTTCGGCAACAAAGGGATCGTTGATCCTATTCGTTGTGATCAAAGGAATGGTGACTTTTCCCATTAATTTTTCTGTTACCCAGCTAAATGCATGACGTGGTACTTGTGTTGCAATAGTTGGGATCCTCGCTTCATGCCAACCAATACCTGTGTTGATCATTGTTGCGCCAGCTTGCTCAATCGCTTTCGCTAAATATTCAATTTCTTCCCAGTTGGAACCTTCCTCTACGAGATCTAACATTGAGAGGCGATAAATAATGATAAAGTTTTCACCCACTGCCTGACGGATTTTACTGACAATTTCGAGAGGGAAACGGATCCTATTATCGTAACTTCCTCCCCATTCATCAGTTCTATGGTTTGTGCGCTTGGCGATAAATTGATTAATAAGGTAGCCTTCTGAGCCCATTATTTCGACACCATCATAGCCTGCTTGCTGTGCGAGTTTTGCTGTGATGACAAAATCATTAATCGTTTTATTAATTTGTTCTGTTGTGAGAGCGTTGGGGGTAAATGGAATGATCTCAGCTTGGATGGCACTAGGGGCAACAATATGAGGATGAAAACCATAACGACCCGCATGTAAGATCTGCAAAGCAATTTTACCGTCAGCGCTGTGTACTGCTTGGGTGATTTCTTGGTGAAAAGGCAACTGTTCCGGAGTATTGAGCACCGCGCCATGAGCGGTTAAGGCACCTTCTTTATTTGGTGCGATCCCTCCTGTAATTATTAAGCTAACACCATTTTCTGCGCGTAACCGATAAAAATGAGCCAAACGCTGGCTTCCTTCCGGATGTTCTTCAAGCCCCGTATGCATGGAACCCATTAAAATACGGTTTTTTAGTACTGTGTGCCCCAAATTCAGTGGGGTAAAAAGATGTGGAAAATTGCTCATATTTTTGCTCCCCTGCGGGGTTTTATTAACAGGTCAGATGAGTTAACTCTAGCGCAATGATGGGAACAATAGAAAAATATGTTAAAAAAATGTGATATTTATCATATGATTTATTGGTAAATTGCAGGTAGTCTAGGTCGGCACAGGCGATTTTATTTTTTTGTCATAATTGGCGTGTAAAACAGGGTGGCTATTAGGGAACTTAACCAGTAAAGATATTTTACCATTGTACGAAAAAGGATGGTTACGATGAAAACGATTTGCGAGGCTATAGAACTTGAAGGGGGCTTTGTAAAACTGGAGCTGCTGTCCCACCAATATGACTCTGAGTTTATGGAAATTATTCAAAGAGATAGTTTACATAAACTATGGTATACCTCAGTACCTGAACCAGAAAACCTTGCTAAAGATGTTGAACGGCGTTTAAAGCTATATCAGCAACAAGAAATGTTACCTTTTGCAGTGATGAATAAAAAATCAGGTAAAGCTGTTGGGATGACCGCCTACAATAAAATTGACCAAGAGACTCGTCGAGTTGAAATTGGTGCAACCTGGTATAGTCGAGAAGTTCAACGAACTGCAATTAATACAGAAGCGAAATTCTTGTTACTCCAACACGCGTTTGAAACCTTATCTTGCGTTGCCGTGGAATTTAGAACTCATTTTTTAAATCAGCAAAGTCGAAGGGCGATAGAGAGACTGGGCGCTAAACTTGACGGGGTACTAAGAAGTCATATGTATACTCGTACTGGTGAATTACGGGATACCTGCGTATACAGTATTATTGCGTCAGAGTGGCCATCGATAAAACACCATCTACAGTGGCAATTGGAGAAACCTCGCTAATAGCCATTCGCTGAGTTTATAAAAAATAAGTCTCTGTGATTAATCAATAAGAGAGGTTGGTTAATCGGTGCTGTTTTCTGTTTAAGAAATAGTCATTATCAATTAAATCGTTTGATTTTTATATAGTTAGACTAATTTTTTTGATTTTTTATGCATAGCATTTGGTTGTTATCAGTGCTGAGTTGTAAAAATACTTGTTTAAAAGGCAGAGGGAAGAGGGATAAATGCGGCTCTTTGAACAAGAGTTATCATTTTGAGTAATGATATCTTGCTGAATGATAAAGTAGAAAATGGAATTGCGTAGAAAATCACCATACAGTTTTGAAAGACTAGACCTGAGAGAAAACAGCACGTATAATCGCTTCCACTTTGGCCCCTTAGCTCAGTTGGTTAGAGCAGTCGACTCATAATCGATTGGTCACTGGTTCAAGTCCAGTAGGGGCCACCAAATTTTAGCTGTTAAATCAGCGCATTAAGCCACTTCTTAGCAAGTGGCTTTTTTGTTTCCATCCTATTCCTTTAGTTCAAGAAATCTCTTCACTGAAGTTCTCCCTATCTATTGAAAATAATGAATTTAAACTATTCGCTTCAAGATTAATTAGGTATCCGTTCCGGTTAAGAACCTAATGATAAAAATATTTCTTTATGCTGTTAATGGGAGTTTGACTTCTACAAGATACGATTTATTTTTATTTGATTGTCATATATAGATCATCCATTTAAGGTTGGTTGAGTAATATTTATTTTTAAATGAGAAAGAAGTATTCCCATAATCATTAAAACTATTCCTTTATGAATGTTTAATTAATTATAAAAATCACCATTGAGAATGTTCTTAATAGTGATCAGATTGATGGATTTTATAGGTGTTTCGTGATGACAACTTTGTTGTATGTTTAATCATGCACATTGGTTTAAAGAAAATATCCTCATAAAAATCACGATTAATTTTAAAAAGCATATATCTGTTAAGATTTTAAATTATATTATTAATTAAAATTTAAAGTGAGAAAGAAATATTTTTATATAAAGAAGTGTTTTTCTTGTTAATTGGTCTAATTTTTTATAATTAATGGAATTTAAAAATATATTATAGCATTTGTGTGGTGTTTAAATCTATTTAGTTATCCTTTATTGCGTTTTTGTAGGCTGTAATTGTAGGTTTTCGTATTTTTATAGTTGTTTTTACTTATGTGGTTATTGTTCTATGGTGAGATTAGTCTTAAATGGTGTTTTTTTATTTTTTTGAAATCTTTTGTAATAAGTTTGTTTTAATTTATTCTGACTTATTAAGTTCATGATTATTAATGAGTATTTTTAATTTTATAATTTAACTATTACAACTTTAAAGGGTTTTTGGGGAATTTTAAGCTATTGAATATTTAAAATTGCTGGAATATTATTAATCCCGAATTAGGTGTAACGACGATTGAAATATATTGTTTAAATTTAGTTTGCACATAAATGTATATAAAGTGTTGTCCTCCCAGGTTTTACTTTAATATGGTTGTTGTGCACTCTGAAGTTTAATTTTTTGTCCATGTTACTATTTCTACAATTACAATAATTTATTAACGCTTGGTTACTATATTTTGTGTTGTAGAAATAGTTTCTTTTTGAAAATAACTGTAGGAGTTAGGTAAAAAGCTCCTTAATGTTAAAGCGCCTACCTTAATCATACAATCATAATCTTATCAAGTTGACAAAAGCGAACTGAGAATGAGTGATTTTATAGGTTCGTTATCGGTCGGTATATTTTTACAGCTATAAATATTTGAACGTTTCGATAAATAAATTGTTTTTGATAGCGACTATCTATTTGAATTGCTACCTTGGCGGTATTATTGTTTTCACGCAGAAGGAAATGGTGCGATTGTCGTGATATAGCTAATTTAGCAACTTGAACTGGGGAACGAGTATTTCATTACTCAACAGAGGATATTGATAACATATCAGGTTCACGTAATCTCAGTGCTGAATTTTAATTTGGGGTCACTTAACGGGGTCTAGGCTAAAATAACACTGCATCTAAAGCTATCAATGCGTTAATCAACCATAGATGAATAGCAGGCAGTTCAAGTGAAAGCCTAAAGGCATTCACAATAAGCCTCACCGATGAATAAAAAAATCAGCCGGTTGCAAGCACACAATACAATTCAAGAAAGCTACCGCACTGCTGATACTAGACCTTCTGTATAATTCGCGATAGCTCAAGTGCTGTGGGCAAATTTTATTGACCATGACAATTTTGAGAGAAAACCGCTTTCCAATATTTCCTCATAAGACAAAATGAGCTTACTGAAAATGGATAGAGTCATACGTTATCATTAATGTGAAGAAAACCTCGACTTATCAAAAGTAAGAAAATTATTATTTTATAACTTAAATTATGACTTTGACTGTTTTATAAAGTAAGCAACTAAGGCGAATGAGCATAGGGTGCATAACGCTGCAAAACTAATAAAGGTCAACATTTGTGTCGAATTGACTAAAATATATCCACCAATGGCAGGGCCAATAGCCATTCCACCACCAATTACCAAATTTATGTTATTCATGAGCCTACCGCTGGTATCAAGCTGGGAGACCGCTCCCATAATAAAAGGTAAGACAAATGTCCATGTGAATTTAAACAATAAGGCGGCAACAATAAACCGTATTACGGTAGGTGAACCAATCAATAACAAGATACTTGCCATTAATAATCCATATCCTAAAAACACTAATTTATTGGTTTTAAACCGATTAGAAACAGTTGCCGCAATCACCGCACCAACCATACCTAAAATGGTGGCGATCGCTAAAATCTGACCATTCTCTTCAGCATCTAGCCCGCTATTTTGGCCAAATACACCTATGAATGTCCAAACTTGGCTCAAACAAATATAGAAAATGAGTATCGCAATAATGGCCATCGCCTTATTAATAAATGCATTTCGCGGGTGAGTTGATGAGTGATGATGTTGATCTTTTTCCATTATCACATTAGGAAATGCTCGAATTAATGGAAAAAAGATGACCATAAAAGCAGCGAGAATAAAGTAAACGATACGTAATCCGTAGAGTTCAAATAACGGTGGTAAGACAAGTAGTCCAAGTGTACCTAATGCGAGTTGACCTAAAACCCAAAAAGCGTACATGCGGCTCGGGTTTTCTGTTTTTCCGGCACATGAAATACACAGTATCATTAATGTACCACCAGCTAATGATGCTATGACGCGAAAAATTAACAAGGTGATATAGGTGGCCGCGAAAGCAGAGAGTAGGTTACCTATGATAAAAATAATGGCAGAGATAATGGCTATTTTTTGCCAATTAATACGGTTGATCCAATACCAAGCAGGAACAGTTGCAAAGCTCATAGCCCCTAATTCTGCTGAAAAAAGATAACCTATTTTATCGGCCGATAACTGCCATTGAGAGCCCAATTGAGTTGCAACTGCCGGCGCTGTCATCAAAATACCTGGGGCAATGGCCGCAAAAATAATAATTGCGAGTAGTAAACTCAATGAAGATTTTAGGATGACTTTTGGTGGCATGGCATTGACATCTTGTGTGTGCAGCGATTCGTTCATTTAAGCACCTCGTCAATAATAAGCAGTACCTTCGGTGAATGTTAATAAAAAGTTAATAATCACTTGTCGATTTTAGGGTGAAATAACGAAAGGTGACTATCATTCTTAAGAACGAAAAATAGGGCTTTTTTTGTTTTTTAGCGGCAACATCAAGAAATTTGCAGATTATCTGATAGGTTGAATAAACATACATTGGGAAAAGTTAATGGGATTTAAGTTCCCATTAACGTTTAAATAGAGAGGCTGTTTTAGAAATGTTCGCTATGCGATTTTTCTAGCGCGAAGCAGGCTTTTTCTAAGCCCCCTTTGCAGGCCAACTCAAAATAGTAGCGTGCCGCATAAGGAGAAGCATTTTCGACTTCACCTTTTTGCATGAGCCAGCCAAGGTTATATTGTGCATATGCATTGCCCTGTTCTGCTGCACGCATAAACCATTTCTGTGCTTGTTCAATGGAAACAGGAACTCCATCTCCTTGATAGTACATTAAGCCAAGGTTGAGCTGTGCATCTTTATCGCCCAGTTCATTTTCCACAGAGGTTTTCAGTAGAATGATGTTAACCGAGCCGCTTCTGCATCGGCGTAATACCGCTAAGACCCATGTGTGGTCACTCATGATTATAATGGCATAACCAGTTTGTCGCGACCTCCTGTACTTATTTTTTGTTGTCAGCTCAGTCAGCAAATCTGTAATTTGCTGATTTTCATCGCAGAGCACAGGCTGATAACGATAACCACTTTCACTAATACAAAAAGTCTCGCACGTAAGCCGGACACTGATACCTCTGATCTCCACCGCAGTCTAAGCCAGTTCACGGCGCTGCAGTAGTGTTACCACTTTTTTGCATGGCTTCCTGAATAATTTCGGCTTTAAAATACTCTTCGGCATCCATTTTTCAGCCGCCAGTTCTTATCTTCAAGCTCTTTAAGACGGGTCATCATGGAGGCATCCATCCCTTCGAACCGTGAACACCATTTATAAAAACTTGCGCTGCTCATGCCGTGTTCGCGGCAAAGCTCGGGAACTGGTGTTCCTGCCTCAGTCTACTTGAGGATTGTGATAATCAGACTGTCAGTAAAACGTGATTTTTTCATATGGATCCCCTCGATTCATATTACGAGAAAATTCCACTTATGAACACTCTGGTTTTTCGGGAGGATTACTCAACGATTGAGCAACATAATGCTGTTGTAAGATTAATGGCGCTATGCAAGGATCCTAACAAAGAGGTGGCAGTATCATCAATTAGGTCATTAAGTAAGCTAGCCGGTTATTTTCCGGGGACAGAAAAATAATGAAATCTCTATGCTCATTTATTCCAATAAACAATTTATATTTTAAATATTAGGTTCAGTGATAGGTTTATATTATTATTTTTATTTACTCTTATAGAAACTTAAATGAAAGCTTTTTTTTCTATTTTATCAATTTAAGTTAATTATAAAAAGATGGTCAAGTTAAGTCTTTTATTTTCTATTTTTATCATCCAAATAAGATTATATAAACTTTAATAAGTTTGTGATAAAAATAAACAGCCACATTGTTATGCATTATTTATACACATAAGAGGTTTATAATGAAAAAGATTGTTATCTCTAGCGTTTTAGCTGCTATGGCAGCATTCTCTTTTAATGCGATGGCTGCGGACTCGAATATTGTCACGCCTGAAAAAATGACTTGTCAGGAATATATTAACCTGAACCCGCAAAGCTGGGCACCTGTTGCATTGTGGATCACCAATATGGATACACAATTTAAAGGTGGTGATTATGTTGCGTTAACAGAGCAAAGCGTTGCTGAAGCGCCACAGATTGTTGAATTCTGTAAGAAGCACCCTGAAGGTACGTTACAAGATTACTTAGCGTCAAAAAAATAAGTTAAATTTATGCCCTAGATAATTTCAATTTAGGTTAGTTGATAAGTGAGCAAGTCGTTAGGCACAGACAAAATGTTGTGGTGAATACGAGCGAACCTAATCAATAACGTTGTCACTTGAAATATTATGGGTAGTACAAAATCAAAGCCTTGTTAATGTGGTGTTTGTTTTTAGTTTAATCAAAGGCAAACACCTTACTATTCGTTTTATATATCGTTTTAATTGGCTCGACGACGACATAGCGACTTAGTCATAACTTGTTATTGATGGTAGCTCAAAATCCGATAAACCTGCTTTTTGTCTGATCTCCTCCAGCATTTCTTTTTCTGATTTATAAATATTTGGCTTCTCCTATCTTCTTATCTGCCGAAAGCGTCTAAAAAAAGACATAATAATGATAATAGTTCTTAATAGTATGTTTGTTATCAGTTAAAATTAGCCGCTAATTTAGCCGGATAAAAAGCCGTAATGCTATCGGCCGCGGCTTTTAAAAAAACACGACAACCTATTAGGATCTTAGGCACATGAAAATTAAGCATCTTTGGATACTCTCTCCATGTTTTGCTTCATTTATTGCACCAGCAACATTCGCAGCAGAAAACAAACAAGATGAAATGACTGTCTCGGCAACGCGTTCTTATCGAAGTGTGTCGGAGATGGCCCAAACCACATGGGTTATTGATAATGTTGAAATTGAACAGCAAGCAGAAGGTGGCAAAGAGTTAAAAGATATTCTGTCACAATTGATCCCCGGTATGAGTGTTAGCGGTCAAGGACGTACTAATTACGGCATGAATATGCGTGGCCGCTCAATGATTGTGATGGTGGATGGCGTACGTTTAAATTCTTCGCGTAGTGACAGCCGCCAATTAGACTCTATCGACCCATTTAATATTAACCATATTGAGGTGATTTCTGGCGCGACTTCTTTATATGGTGGCGGTAGTAGTGGTGGATTAATTAATATTGTCACCAAAAAAGGCCAAGAAGAAAAACAAGTTGACCTGCAAATTGGTGGAAAAACCGGTTTCAGTAATGGCAAAGATCATGATGAAAATGTTGCTGCGGCAATGAGTGGGGGTAATGAAAACGCCCATGGTCGTTTATCTGTTGCCTATCAACGTTATGGCGGTTGGTATGATGGCAAAGGTAAGGCAATTAATATTGATAATACACAAACAGGCCTACAATTTTCTGATCGCTTGGATGTAATGGGCGCTGGGGTTATTAATATTGATGATAATCAGCAGCTACAAGCCACGGTTCAATATTATAAAAGTGAGTCCGATGGCAAACATGGGCTTTATTTAGGCAAAGATTTTGCGGCGGTGAAAGGCCAAGGCGAAGCCCATAATAGTGGCAAATTAAACTCAGATCGTTTACCGGGTACTGAGCGCCATATGTTGAATTTACAATATTCAAATGGCGACCTTTGGGGGCAAGATTTTGTTGCTCAAGTTTATTATCGTGATGAATCACAAAAATTTTACCCATTCCCCGCTTTAAATAAAGCAAAGGATGTGACCAGCATTAGTGCTTCCGATCAAAAAACCAATTTCTATGGCACTAAGCTGACGTTTAATAGTGAGCCTGTCGATAATCTGACGCTGACTTATGGTGCTGACGCTGAGCACGAACAATTTCGTGCTAATCAAATGTTCTTTAATTTAGATAAAGCGAAAGAATCAGGTGGTATGGATTTGAAAAAAGCCTATCAAGTTGGGCGTTATCCAAGTTATACCACAACCAATATGGCCGCTTTCTTACAAAGCAGCTACGATATTAATCCAATATTCACTTTAAGCGGCGGTGTGCGCTATCAATATACCGAAAACAAAGTGGATGACTTTGTTGGGTATGCTCAACAGCAGCAAATTGCAGAAGGTAAGATAAAATCCGCCGATGCAGTACCTGGGGGGAACACTGATTATAACAATTTACTCTTTAATGCAGGTCTACTAATTAATTTAACGGAAGATCAGCAAACATGGTTTAATTTCTCTCAAGGCTTCGAAATTCCTGATATTGCAAAATATTATGGTACAGGGAAATATGCAGCAGCCCCTGATGCTAATGGGCATTTGGCATTAGAAAATAGTATTAATATTAATGATACTAAAGTTAAAGGCATTAAAGTTGACTCTTATGAGCTGGGCTGGCGTTATACCGGCGAGAACCTACGTACACAGATTGCAGCATATTATTCATTGTCAGACAGAAGTTATGACATTAATAATACGGATATGACGATTTATATGAAGTCAGATAAACGTCGTATTTATGGTGTGGAAGGGGCGATTGATTATTTCTTCGATAATAGTGATTGGAGTGTTGGTAGTAACTTTAATCTGCAAAAGTCAGAAACCAAAGTGGATGGTAAATGGGAAAAATGGAGCGTTAAATTTGCTAGCCCATCAAAAGTTACTGCTTATGTGGGATGGGAGCCTAATGATTGGTCTCTACGTTTACAAAGCCAGCAAACCTTTAATGTTTCAGATGCGGATGGTAACAAGCTCGATGGCTATAATACCGTGGATTTCTTAAGCAGTTATTTATTGCCAGTTGGTAAAGTCAGTTTTGCGGTAGAAAATTTACTGGATGAAGATTACACCACCATTTGGGGACAGCGTGCGCCTAAATTATATAGCCCGAGTTATGGGGCAGCAGATCTGTATACCTATAAAGGTAGAGGAAGAACTTTTGCGTTGAATTATAGTGTGACGTTTTAAGTTGAATATTTTATGAGTCATCTTATTGATGGCTCATCTTTATGACTCAATGAGGTTATTGAATGAAATGGCTATTAACCGGATTATTATGCTTAGTCAGTGTAATTGCGTCAGCTAAAACGCCTACATTAATTACGGACTTACAAGGACGTGAAGTGAGTGTTGATCTTCCTGTCGAAAAATTATTTTTGATTGATGGAAGAGATATTTTGTCGGTCGATATTGCCGCGGGGCAAGACGCTTTTTCACGTATTGTTGGCTGGAGTGATTCGTTAGAACAGTACGCGCCTGATTTAAAGCAGGCTTATTTTTCTGCGGTTCCTGAGTTAGCCAAAATACCAACACTAAGAAAAACCCGTGAGACGGGCATTCAAATTGAGAAATTACTTGAGCTGGCGCCAGAAGTGGTATTAATGCATAAATCTAATTATGCAGCGATGCGCGATAGCCAATTTATGCCACAATTGGAAGCAGCAGGGATCAAGGTTATTTTTATTGATTTCCGTATGGATATCGCCAATAACACGCCAAAAAGTATTGTGTTATTAGGTGAATTATTAGGAACTCAGGAACGTGCAAACCGCTTTGCAAAATTGTATCAAGAAAAGCTAGCCGCCATTGAAGAGCAATTGAAAAAACCTTATCCATCGGTATTAATTGAGGCTAATGCGGGTTTATTCACGGATAGTTGTTGTCAGCTCTACGGTCGGTCAGGTTTTGGGGTTTTAGCAAGCCTTGCGGGTGGTAAAAACTTAGTGGAAGACAAGTTTCCGGCTAAAGGTGCTGAAAGTTCAATTGAAAACATTATTACCCTAAACCCTGATTTTTATTTATTAACCGGTGCAGATTGGCAGAATTTTAATCGCCGTTCAACAGCCGTTAAACTGGGTTATTATGCAGATGCAACGGTTGCTAAAAAGCAATTGGCTACGCTTGTCGATCGCCAAGGGATTTCATCGCTGACAGCGGTAAAAGATAAGTATGTCATGGCGGTTTACCATAATTTCTATAATAACCCAATGAATATTTTTGCTATTGAAGCCATGGCTAAGTTTATGCATCCGCAGACTTTTGCAACCTTAGAGCCAGAGCAAAATTTGCAGGAATTCTTACAGCAGTTTACGGCTATTAAAGCGAATGGGGTGTTTTGGATAGCCCTTTAATATACTCGTCATACTTTACGCTTTGCTGATGACGCTGACTCACACTCACACTCACACAAGTCTGTGCTCTAGCGCCTTAGTCATTTGTTGTCTAGCTGCACCCAGCGTTATTGACAGTCGCGATGCTATTTTAAGGCCGTGTTTCGATGAGACACGGCTTTTTTATAGGCTAAACTTTTCAACTAAGTAATCAATAAAGACGCGTGTTTTCGCAGGTAGAGTGGTGCTATTGGGATAAAGTAGCTGAATATTCTGTGAAGGTAGATAAAATTCAGGTAATAAACGAATGAGACGCCCTGCATTAATATCATCATTAACTAGCCAATCAGGACAGATAGCGACCCCAAGAGAGGCCAGTACCATTTGCTGGATCACTGCTGCTGAATTCGATTCATATTGGCCTTTTATGATGGGAAGAGGGTATTTTTCCCCTAGAGTATTTTTTAGAACGTATTGTGTATCTTGCCAATTGAGTAATGAATGGGTTATCCAAGGAATTTGTGCTAAATCGTTAATACCTTTAACGGGATAGTGTTTTAATAGTTCAGGGGTCGCCACAATATAGATTTGGTATTCACCTATTTTACGTATTTTTAGTGATGAGCTTTTTAAATTCCCTAAACGTATCGCGAGATCTAATTTTTCGGTGACCAAATCATCTAATGATGAATTAAAGCTGTATTGCAGGCGTAACTTCGGGTAAAGGCGACAAAATTCAGGTAGTAAAGGCAAAATATAACGTTGGCCAAACTCATTCGTGGATGAAAAACGCAGTAAGCCTGTGACGTTTGTTGCTAAATTTTGGCTTCTTTCAAACGCTTCTTCTATCTCTAATTGAATACGTTTAAAGTCATCATAAAAATGCTTACCCGCCTCGGTGAGGGCAATATTGCGCGTATTTCGTATGAGCAGACTGACATTCAGCCGCATCTCTAACTGTTTGATATCAATACTGACCATAGACCGGCTCATGCCTAAAATATCAGCGGCTTTGGTAAAAGAGCCTGAGTCCACCACTTGCAGAAAAGTGGTTATTTGCTTAAGGTTTTTTTGCATAATCAGTCTGATTGTTTGCCATTATTAAACAATGAGTTTAATCCTCTTATATCGACAAAGAAAGGGGGAATACCTACTCTTGTGCGCCGGAGGTAGGTATGTCTTATCGATATAAAATCGCAACTGTTTTTTTAATCGGCTTCTTTATCGACTGTATTAATATTTTTATGTCAGCGATTGCATTGCCAGATATTGCTTCAGCGTTTTCTACCAGCCAATCAATGGTGGCTTGGGTCGCTAATAGTTATATCTTAGGTTTAGTCCTGATCATGCCATTGAGTTTGTGGCTCGCTGGGCAGTTAGGTAACCAGAAACTGCTCAGTATTTCTATGCTGTTATTCTCAGTCAGTGTTTTATTGTGTGGGCTGAGTCATTCAATTTATAGCTTGGTAGTTTGGCGTTTTATTCAAGGCGTTGCTGGTGGGCTATTGATCCCTGTGGGACAGGCTCTCGTTTTTGAGCTATTTCCAGGTAAAGAGCGCCATCGTATTTCAACTTTAATTATGGTTGTCGCTTTAACGGCCCCTGCATTTTCTCCAGCAGTAGGGGGAATGATTATTGATTCATTATCGTGGCGCTGGGTATTTTATGCTAATTTGCCTTTCTCATTATTTGCGGCAATCTTAGCATGGTGGTGGGTGAATAATGATGGGCGGCAACAAAGAGAAAAACCTGATGTGATAGGGTTGATTATGGTGAGCTTTAGCTTACTGTTCTTATTGTTATCCTTTTCATTTTATAACGACTATCATAGCCTTGTGCTGGCCGTAAGTAGCTTTCTATTTTCCGCTTTTATTCTGGTTTTATATCTTCAATACGCCAAAAAATGTTCGGCGCCCATTTTAAATTTTCAGTTACTCGTAAATAGCAATTTGCGTAATGCTTTTATTGTTTATTACGCAGTACCTGGTGTATTTACAGGTGTCAATTTACTCAATATTTTTAACTTACAAAGCAATTTGCATTTTAGTGCAGCTCAGACGGGTATGTTTATGCTGCTATATGCCGCAGGGGCACTACTATCAATGCTAAGTGGTGGTTACCTCTATCACCAAGTTGGTAAGAAAACACTATTTTTTGCAGGAATGACGACTCATAGCTTAGGAATAATGTTGCTGTTTTGGGTATCAAGTTATTCAGATTTGCCTCTACTCATTGCTGCTTATTTATTAATGGGGGCTGGTGGTGGGTTGTGTACTAATACCGCTCAGATCAGTGCATTAATTGATTTTTCAGGGAAGGATTTATTGCAAGGGAGTGTGCTATGGAATATTAATCGCCAAGTTTCGTTCAGTGTGGGAACGGTCGTGTTGGTATCTATTTTTAGTGTCGTCACCGTACAAAATGATTTATTACGCTATCAGTATACCTTCATGATAGCAGCGGTTGTCGGCCTACTATCATTAATCGCAGTATTAAAAGAGAGATAATTTATGAGTCACATGGAAAAAGCGTTGCAGAGTGTTATAGATCTACATATCTTGATTGAAAATGTATTTACTGGCAAAGATACGCATGCATTAACCCCTTTATTAGCTAGCTTTGATGATGCTTTTGCAATGGTGACAATTAAGGGAGAACGTATTGGTTTAGAGCAAGTGAATGAGTTGTTTAGCCAAAATATAGGCACAAGACCTTCACTTACAATTACATTATCAGATATTAAACCAATTTTTGAGCGAGGTGAGTATTGCTGGATACAGTATCAAGAGTTGCATGAAACCCCTGAATCAAGGCTGTTACGAACTGCTACGGTTTGTATTAAGGTACTTGGGGAACATTGTTTTTGGGTATATTTGCATGAAACTCCTATAAATAAAAACTAACTTACTTATTAAAGCGTTAGCGTATTTTTGATCAGTAGGCTAACGTTTTTTCATCTTCATTATCATTTTTAATCGAATTTTCGACATATTGGCTGGGGATAACTAGGATATTCCTTTATACATTAAAATGTTGCTCACATGTGCGAGCGACTATGCTGCCATCATTATCACTATTTCCAACCCAGTTAAAGTCATCACGCTACTTAATCATGGTATCGTTTTCCCTTTATTAAAAGACTAAGATAATAAGAATTAGATAATCACAGTTTGTTTTATGAGCATTTTTAACTTGTCGTTAGAATAAAAATCACCTATTAAGCGTAATTTTTTTACTAATGTTTTTTATTGGCTGTTTACCCTTAAGTAGTCTGTGCAGAATTACAGTGGTTTTTAAATAAAAGGTAATTACACTTAATAAGGGTTTTAATTAAAGGTAGCTGAAAAATTGCTATGATATAAAAATGAGAATTATCTTATACGATAAAAAGTTTTGTACTGACGCCATTTGTCACTGAGTTTGATATTCTTTGTGTAATCAATCTTAACCTAAATCATAGTTGGTGATAAAATGGATGACTATAAAAAAAATCAAGGAGTCAGATTAGCAACAATTATTCTCGAAGCATATCTTTATGGTGAAGTAGATAAATATGAATTAGCCTCTCGTTTTAAAGTCAGCGAGCGGACGATTTATCGAGATTTGAATTCGCTAAACTTAATTTTAGAGCATAAAGGGAATTCAAAGTATGGTTTTTCGACAGTTGTCGAATATTATAAAATGATTTCTTTTTTTGGTATAGATAAGTATTTGCCTGATTTTAGTCAGTCTTTTTTGAAGAGTATTCCTGAGACTATTCAGAACAGAAGTGTTCTCATTAAATTTAATGGCATTGAGCATAAGATCAAGAGCTACTTAAAAACACATTATGAAAGAATTAGGTATGCAATTGATAATAAAAGAGAATGTCATATTTTGTATAAAAGCAAAAATCGGACAATATATCCATATAAGCTCATCTGTCACAATACGATTTGGTACTTGAATGCCATTGAAGAGGGGAAGCTTAAATCATTTTCACTAAATAGGATTGAATGGTTAGATGTCAGCAAAAAAACTTTTTTACCTGATAATAATATTGTCAATATGTTAATGGAGAGTAAAGACCCATGGACTAGCCATAATTATTTTCATGCTCGAGTATTGGTTTCAAAGTCGATAGCTGATTACTTCAAAAGAAGAGATGTTTTACCTAATCAGTGTATTGTTGATGAAAGTAGTGATTCTCTAACTATTTCATGCTCTGCGATGAGTGAAAAACAAATTTTACCTTTAATTCAATATTGGATCCCAAATATTAAAGTTTTAGAGCCAGAATGGTTAAAGATAAAGTTTGAACAAAACCTACGGGATTATATTAGTCAATTGTAACTAGTTATTTTCATTTTATTAAAACTGAGAGGATTTTATGGCAATACCATTTATTATTGCTGGTGCAGCTATTGCGGCCGCCGCGTTTGGTGGAAAGAAAGCTTATGACGGATACCAAACAAAATCAGAAGCTGACGATATTTTAGAGAGCTCTAAACGTCGTTATGATGAAAAAAAAGAAGTGCTAGAGTCAATAAATGTTAGCACGACAACGGAATTAGAAAAGTTAGGTACGCTTGAGTTAAAAATCGGTAAAAGTTTCAATAAATTTAACACTATCGCACAATCAATATTAAAGCAGCTTAATGAATCAGGACAGGATATTTCAATTTCGATTCCACGTCATGAAATCAATAAAATTGAAAACCTCGCTATTTCAGCAACAGAGTATCTTGGAACCTTAGTGGGAGCCGGTGCATCAAGTGCTGCTGCGGGGTTTGCTGTCTATGGTGGTGTTATGGCATTCGCGGCTGCATCTACAGGAACACCAATTGCAGCGCTTTCAGGTGCGGCTGCTTATAATGCGACAATGGCGGCTATCGGTGGCGGTTCTCTAGCTGCTGGTGGTTGGGGGATGGCAGGTGGAGCAATGGTGTTAGGTGGTGCTGTTGTTGCTCCTATCTTAGCGATTGCTGGTTGGGCTTATAATTCTCACGCTGAAAAAGCATTAGATAATGCCCAAAAAATTCGCTCTGAAGTTAATGGTGCCGTTGCAAAAATGACTTTAGCTTATGAAAATTTAACCAAAACCAAAGAGTACGTTGTCGCTATTTATCATGTTTTAGAAGCACAATTTACCGTGTTTAAACCATATCTATTAGCACTCATAGAAGCCGACAAAATGATTCAACGTAATAAAGCATTAGGTCAGGCTAACACCCATGGCATTACGGATGAGTTAAAGCTCACTATTAATAATGGTTATAAACTTGCAGCTATTATGACTAACCTAATTACGACACCATTATTTAAGCCGAAATTAAATCAAAATAATGAGGCTATTATTGTTGATGAGGTTATCGAGATTGAAACAGATAGCCATGGTCTGAAAATATTAAATCAGGAATGTTTAGATAAGCGATTAGATGAAACTAAGCGTTTTACGTTATCTTGATGGCATCATAAATCATAAGTAGCAGTACTTTCACTGCTACTTATAGGTAAGACATATGCAACAGACAAATTATAATTGGCAAAAAGAAGTGAATGATACGATTGTTCAAAGTTTAGTCACTTCCTTTGGTTTGGATTTTTTATTATTAAAAGATAAAAAAGGGGGGGATGTTGATACGGTGCATAATGTCAGAAATGATATTTGGGCAACCGAGAAAGAAAAAAATCGTTATCAGGATCGTGGTGAATATGATTCACATGCATACCACAGCCACGAGAATTACAAAGAGACAAACCGCAAAGGCAAACAAAAAAAGTTAGCGGGTGAGTTAACGGACTCCTATACAGGAGAAACGTTTAGCCAACATGATGTGACTAATCTTGATCATATTATTGCGGCTTATGAAGTGCATAATGACCCTGCACGTGTTCTTGCTGAAATTGACGGTGCGGATTTAGCTAACCGTGACTCAAATTTGACCTTTACGAATGAAACATTAAATAAGTCGAAAAAAGCCAAAAAAATGGCAGACTTTATTTCGAATCTAAAGTCACAGCAAACACTGCTTAAAGCAGAAATTAGTGCATTAGAAAGTAAAGGGCAACTAACCGATATTGAGTTAAAAAAACTCAAGACACTTAAGAATAAGCAGAAAGCCAATTTTGATGCCATGAAGGCTGTCGATGAAAAGGCCAGAAAACAGTATGATGCAGAAATTAGTAGCAAGTACTACAGTAGCAGTAAGTTTTTTGTGAATACGGCATCAGCGGCTATTAACACTGGGTTGAGAATGGGAGCAAGGCAAATGCTAGGGATTGTATTTGCAGAGCTTTGGTTTGAATTAAAAGATTCGATTCCTAAATTGATTGAACAGCATAAAACAAACTTTAAATTTAAACTTTTCTTGGAGGATTTGAAAGGTGTTGTTACGAATATTTGGGAAAGATTAAAAGCTCGTTTTAAAGATTTTTGGACTGAGTTTAATAATGGGTTGTTTGGTGGGTTATTAGCCAGTGTTACAACCACCATGTTGAATATTTTCCTAACATCGACAAAAATGATAGGGAAGTTAATCCGAGAGTCTGCAAATAGCCTATTTTCTGCTGTGAAGCTGCTCTTTTTTAATCCAGAAAATTTAGCATTAGGGGATTTACTAAAATCAGCCATTAAAATTATATCGACCAGTATTTCTGTTGTACTCGGTTCAATGATAACAACATACTTGAATGGAATATTATCATTCCCATTCGGTAATGATGTTGCGCTATTCATTGGGGCTTTAGTCTCTGGTTTATTGACATTGGCGATGTGCTATTATTTAGAGCACAGTAATTTAATGCAAAAGATTTGGCGTTTTTTAAATAAATTCTGCAATAAGTATGAGCTAACATTAAAGTACTACCGAGATGTTAATGCTGCTTTAGATAAATACCTAACAGAACTTGCTCAGCTTGAATTTAATTTTAATGTTGCTGAAATGCAGACGTTTACCCATGCATTGCAGGCGACAAATACAGAATATGAGCGAAAAATTATTCTTAATCAGGAAATTAAACGGAGCAATATTGCATTACCCTATGATGTAGATAGTGATGATTCATTCAGTGATTGGCTGGATTCATTATGATTTTAGAAACCGAGCTATTTCCTTGTGATAAATGTGGGGCATGCTGCCGCCATGTTGATCGCGCTAATGAAACTCAATTTCTTGATAGAGGCGATGGCATCTGTAAACATTATAATGAAACTAGCATGTTATGCACTATTTACGAAGAGCGCCCAGATATCTGTCGTGTCGATAAACAGTATTTGCTTCATTATCACGATCAATATACATGGCATGAATTTGTTGAAGTGAACAGAATTGCCTGTGAAATAATACTGGGCAGTGAATAATTTTGACTTATGCTATATCCGTTTACTAAGACCATTACTAAACCTTTTAGTGATGGTCTTATTTTATGAATTGATAAAGTAGGCTTGGTTTATCAACATCCCCCTATAACTTAGTTAATGATCCCTTTTCATTAAACCCACAGGCGTGATCTTATTGATCCCTAACATTAAATGATATTCAATCTCATTTGTTATTGACCGTCGGTCGGTCGATAATTATGATAAAGGTATCATTTGATGGGAAGGTGAGAATAATGAAACGTCTTTTTTTGATCTCTGCCGTTTGTTTAGGCACGTTTATGGCGACATTAGATATCAGCATCGTCAATGTTGCATTACCTGCAATTCAACAGGATCTCAATGCTGATATGGGAATGCTCCAGTGGATCATTGATGCTTATGCGCTTTGTTTATCTGCATTGATTTTGTCTGTGGGGCCGATTAGTGATCGCTATGGGCGTAAAAAAGTGTGGCTAGCAGGGATCGCCATTTTTACACTTGGCTCTGCCCTTTGCGCGATAGCGACGACAACAAATATGCTGATTTGGGGAAGAGTGACCCAAGGCATTGCGGCAGCAGCACTGATCCCCGGAGCTTTATCTATTATTACCCAAGCATTTTTGAATGATATTGAGCGAGTGAAGATAATTGGGATCTGGTCTGCTGTGAGTGCATTGTCATTGATAATTGGTCCTATTTTAGGCGGGTTATTAGTTGAACTGTTTGATTGGCCAACGATCTTTTTAATGAATCTTCCTCTTGGAATAGTCACTTTGTTGTTGGGTTGGATAGGCATTGATGAAAGTGCAGATCCCGAGAAAGCCGCCTTTGATCCATTAGGCCAATGCTTGAGTATTGTTGCGCTTGCGGGTGTGACATATGGCTTAATTGAAGCAGGAGCGCAAGGGTGGGGAAGCGTTATGACGATAGGGGGATTAACTGTAGGTTTTCTCGCTTTGATCAGTTTTGTGATAGTCGAAATGAAAGTCGCAAAGCCTTTATTTCCCATCTTTTTGTTTAAAACTAATCAATACTTTTTTCAATATAACGTGGCCTCTTTTACGCTTGGTTTTGCGACCTACAGCAATGTATTTTTTATCGCCTTATTTCTACAAAAAGGGCAGGGCTGGGGAGCCTTTGAGGCTGGATTGCGTATGGCTCCTGAATTTGTTGCCATGGCACTATTTTCTTTCTCTTTCGGTCACTTGACTCGATTGACGAGTGTCAGAAATTTAATGATTTTAGGGTTTGTGCTTATTGCACTAACATCTACTGCGCTTGGTTTGGTGAATGCAGATACGGCTTATACGGTTATTGCTTTGCTTTTATTTGTGCTGGGGGCTGGGATGGGAATGGCGACACCGGCGATAGGAGCTTTGATTATGGGGAGTGTTGATAAAGCCTATTCAGGGGTTGCCTCCGCGGTGATGAATGCGTTACGGCAAACAGGCATGACATTGGGGATCGCACTATTAGGGACATTAATGACGCATCAAGCACTCAATCAATTACAGCATGATGAAATGTTAATGGCAACCGTACCTGCTCAAGAAGTCAGTTTACTTATTAATAATTCTTCCGCTGTTACCTTACCTTATGTTGCTCAAGCTGTTCGAGCGGCAATGACATCAGGGTTTAATGTGGCGATGATAGGTGGGGCGGGTGTTGTGGTTTTCACGCTATGGTTGATTGTTAAACGTCGAAAAGTGAACATTTAGTGTATTAATTAGGCGAATAAAAAAAACACCTGCCGAAGCAGGTGTTTAAAGACTGAATTATTCGTCAAGGAAGCTACGTAGAACTTCTGAGCGGCTTGGATGACGCAATTTACGCAGTGCTTTTGCTTCGATCTGACGGATACGCTCACGGGTAACATCGAACTGTTTACCCACTTCTTCTAGCGTGTGGTCAGTGTTCATATCGATACCAAAACGCATACGCAGTACTTTTGCTTCACGTGCAGTCAAGCCAGCTAATACTTCATGAGTTGCCGAACGTAGACTTTCTGAAGTTGCTGAGTCTAATGGCAGTTCTAAAGTATTATCTTCAATGAAATCGCCGAGATGTGAATCTTCATCATCACCAATTGGCGTCTCCATAGAGATAGGCTCTTTAGCTATTTTCAGTACTTTACGGATCTTATCTTCCGGCATCATCATGCGTTCCGCTAACTCTTCTGGTGAAGGTTCACGGCCCATTTCCTGTAGCATCTGACGAGAGATACGGTTCAATTTATTGATGGTTTCAATCATGTGAACAGGAATACGGATGGTACGAGCCTGATCCGCGATAGAACGCGTAATTGCCTGACGGATCCACCAAGTTGCATAGGTCGAGAATTTATAACCACGGCGATATTCAAACTTATCAACCGCTTTCATCAGACCGATATTCCCTTCTTGGATCAAGTCAAGGAACTGCAAACCACGGTTGGTATATTTTTTCGCGATCGAAATAACCAGACGCAAGTTCGCTTCAACCATCTCTTTTTTCGCACGGCGAGCTTTGGCTTCACCAATAGACATGCGACGGTTGATATCTTTCACCTGCTCAATAGTCAGGCCTGTTTCTTCTTCAATTTGACGTAATCTTTGCAGACAACGCAAAATCTCTTCTTCAACTTCAACCAGCTTTTCACACCAAGGCTTGTTCATCGCTTTGGCGGCTGTTAGCCAAGTTTCACTGGTTTCATTACCGCTAAATAGCGTGATGAAGTTTTTCTTAGGCATTTTGCACTGTTCAACACACAGTTTCATGATGGTACGCTCTTGAAGGCGAACGCGATCCATCATTTCACGCATGTTATTGACCAGATAGTCAAATTGTTTTGGCACTAAGCGGAACTGTTTGAAGACTTCAGAAAGCTCTTCAATCGCTTGTGCGGTTTGTGCATTGTTACGACCAAATTGCTTAATGTGCTGACGTGTTTTTTCGTATTGCGCGCGCAATTCGCTGAATTTTTCACGGGCTAGTTCAGGATCGATGCTGTTATCATCATCGCTATCGCTGTCATCGCCGTCTTCATCATCTTCGTCTTCATCGTCGTCTTTATCTAACTCTTCTTGTGGAAGTTCAGAGCCAACGTGTGTTGCAGTTGGTGCGAGATCTTCCTCAGCGTTAGGGTCGACGAAACCGGTGATCAGGTCGGATAAACGGCTTTCGCCTGCCTCGACGTGATCATACTGTTCAAGGAGATAAGTGATGGCTTCAGGGTACTCTGCAACAGAGCATTGAACTTGGTTTATGCCATCTTCAATACGTTTTGCGATGTCGATCTCACCCTCACGGGTTAAGAGTTCGACCGTTCCCATTTCACGCATATACATGCGCACAGGGTCTGTAGTACGACCAATTTCACTTTCAACACTGGATAGAACTTGTGCTGCAGCTTCTGCCGCATCTTCATCCGTGTCGGATGTGGTTTCAGCCAGTATCAAATCATCGGCGTCAGGTGCTTCTTCCATGACCTGGATGCCCATGTCATTAATCATCTGGATGATATCTTCAATCTGATCTGAATCGACGATATCTTCCGGCAGATGGTCGTTGACCTCAGCATAGGTTAAGTAACCTTGCTCTTTACCCTTGGTTACGAGTAGCTTAAGCTGCGACTGCGGGTTTTGCTCCATAAGACGGTATCCACACTTCTGAGTATTTAGATTGGTGTCGGTCGGCGAAACAATCGGCCAACAAGAACATTCAAAGGGGATTTTTATTATTACGCTACGCCCCTTTAAAATCGTAGCATTTTACAGGCATTTGCCTTTAGTAAATCGGCACTTAAGCCGTTTGGTATTCAGTTATGTCTTCACACGTGAAAGCGTGATTAGGCGGACTTCTGCGCGCTCTTCTGGGGTCAGCCCTTCAGTTCGTTCTTTGGCTATCAAGTAGTCAAAACGCTCGTCAAGCGCGCTATTAAATAGATGGTTTAAAGCATCTTTAAATGTCTTTTCCGCTATCTCCTCTATTTCTATATCGTTCCAAGTTGCCAGTTTTTCAAGTTGACTCGCGAATTTATTGTCACGATACAGCTCAAGCAACTGCCCAGTCGTCATACCAGGGGTGGAACGGCAAACATCAACCAATTCCTGAAATAGAGAAAGCCCCGGCATTTGGATATGGGCTATCCCCTCTAGCGAGGGAACGAATTCCGAAAAACTCGGATTCTGTACCAACAACGCGATTAAAATACGCATTGTGGTTGGTTTTAATTTCGGTGCTTGGTAATTTACCGGTTCTGCATTCTCTCTATCAATCATAGCAAGAACCTGAGAAATATCCGGTATACCAATAAAATTTCCTAGCTCTTGAGCCATATATAGGCGCAATGTTTCACCAGGTATTTGTTTTATCAAAGGGATGGCGAGCTTACTAAATTTTGCTCGTCCTTCCTGTGTTTTTAAGTCAACTTGTGGCACGAGTGAATCAAATAGAAATGACGATAATGTTTGTGCGTCATTCATTCGTAATTCAAATGCTTCTTTACCTTCTTTGCGAACTAAAGAATCAGGGTCTTCGCCATCAGGTAAAAACATAAACCGTAATTGACGACCGTCGGTCAAATAGGGCAATGCATTTTCAAGGGCTCGCCAAGCTGCCTCTCTCCCAGCACGGTCGCCGTCATAACAGCAAATAACCGTATCTGTTGAACGATAGAGCAACTGAATATGTTCAGAGGTTGTTGAGGTTCCAAGTGAGGCAACCGCATAACGGATACCGTATTGTGCCAATGCAACAACGTCCATATAGCCTTCAACAACCAGTAATTTATCAAGTTCACCGTTGTGTTGCGTTGCTTCATAGAGGCCAAATAGCTGCCGGCCTTTATGGAAAATATCGGTTTCCGGTGAGTTTAGGTATTTCGGTAATGCGTCACCTAAAACACGCCCACCAAAAGCGATAACACGCCCACGACGATCTCGAATGGGGAACATTACCCGTTCCCTGAAACGGTCATAGGTACGGCCACTATCATTCGTCACTAACATACCTGCATCATCAAGCTGTTTGCGACTTTCTGGGTTTACGGCAAATTTTTTGAGCAGGTTGTCCCATCCGACAGGGGCAAAACCTATCGAGAAATGCTCAATAACGTCAGCCGATAAACCACGTTGGCTTAAATAATCTTTGGCTTTACTTGCCGATGGATGATTTAAGGCAGCGTGGTAAAAATGGTTTATTTTCTCCATCAACTGATACAGATTTTGCCGTTGATGAAGTTCAATTTGGCTTGTGCCAGTTCCCGTTTCATAAGGAACATCAAGGCCATGTAAGGCGGATAATTCTTCGATGGCTTCAACAAAATCGAGTTTGTCGTAATTCATCAAGAAATCGATCGCATTACCATGTGCACCACAGCCAAAGCAGTAATAAAACTGCCTTTCACTGTTCACCGTGAAAGATGGTGTTTTTTCGTTATGGAACGGACAGCACGCGTGATGATTTTTACCCTGTTTCTTTAACGGGACTTTTGCATCGACTAAATCGATGATGTCGGTTCTCGCTAACAAATCATTGATAAATGAACGCGGGATTCGTCCAGCCATAAGCCTCTTTTCGCCTGTTGATGAACGATAATAAGCCGCGCTTCCCTCAGGAAAGCACGGCCTTTAACTGCTTACTAATACTGCCTGTGATGATTGCGGTGGTTACCGCGACCAATTAGTACAGGCGAGTACGGCGTGCGTTTTCGCGAGCCAGTTTCTTAGCGTGACGCTTAACAGCAGATGCTTTAGCGCGTTTACGCTCAGTCGTTGGTTTTTCATAGAATTCACGACGACGAACTTCAGCTAAGACTCCTGCTTTTTCGCAGGAACGTTTGAAACGACGTAATGCAACGTCGAATGGCTCGTTTTCACGTACTTTAATTACCGGCATGTGCCTCTCACCTCAATAGAAATCGGGTTGTTGCTGGCTTTATTCCACCAGCCGTCATTTAAAATGGTGCGGAATTTTACTTCAATGAGTACGGGTTTGTAAAGTGCCGTATAAAATTGAAACACACAAGATTACCATTTCGTTGTTTTTTTGATGAAAAAAACAGCGAGTTTAGGTAATAATGAAAATTAGCCACACGAAATTTATTACAGGGCACTGATTATAGACTATACAACAGGAAAAGTCAGCCTTTTGGCATCATAAATTATACGATAGCCTGAATTTAATGATAGACTTTGGCTCATGCAACAAACAAGGGTAGTGCAATGCGCGTTTTAGGTATCGAAACATCCTGCGATGAAACCGGGATCGCAATCTACGATGATAAGGCCGGTCTATTAGCTAATCAATTATATAGCCAAATAAAAGTTCATGCTGACTACGGTGGCGTGGTTCCTGAATTGGCCTCTCGCGATCATATTCGCAAAACGGTTCCACTCATTCAGGCCGCGCTTAAACAAGCCAATCTTACGAGTGCCGATATTGATGCGGTCGCTTATACAGCGGGGCCGGGGCTTGTAGGCGCTTTAATGGTTGGTGCCACCGTGGGACGTTCGCTAGCCTTTGCATGGGGCGTTCCTGCTGTTGCTGTTCATCATATGGAAGGGCACTTACTAGCACCGATGCTGGAGGAAAAAAGCCCTGAGTTTCCATTCGTTGCCTTATTAGTGTCAGGGGGACATACCCAGCTAATTAGTGTGACTGGTATTGGTGAATATGAATTACTCGGTGAGTCTATTGATGATGCCGCGGGTGAAGCATTTGATAAAACAGCAAAACTACTCGGGTTAGATTATCCGGGTGGTCCAGTGTTATCGCGTATGGCACAACAAGGCACAGAAGGTCGTTTTGTTTTCCCTCGACCAATGACCGACCGACCAGGGCTTGATTTTAGCTTTTCAGGGCTGAAAACCTTTGCCGCTAATACCATTCGGGAAAATGCGGATGATGAGCAAACTCGCGCAGATATTGCACGCGCTTTCGAAGATGCCGTAGTGGATACATTAGCCATAAAATGCAAGCGTGCACTTGAACAAACCGGTTTTAAACGCCTAGTTATGGCGGGGGGAGTGAGTGCCAATCGTACACTACGCGCTAAAATGGAAGAGGTGCTAAAGCAGCGTGGGGGGGAGGTGTTTTATGCACGCCCAGAGTTCTGTACTGATAATGGTGCGATGATTGCATTAGCGGGGCTGATCCGCTTAAAAGGCGGCGCGACAACAGGCTTAGGCGTTACAGTGCGCCCGCGTTGGCCATTAGCGGAGCTTCCACCATTAGTCGAAACTCGCGAATAGTATCGAAAGTGTGATTAGCGCGGCGGCCCATTTATTGTCAATTGAGTCGCCGCTAATTTATTGTCTCCCGATATCTCGTTTTCTTTTTTAGATCCAGAAACGGTGATTTAGTGCAAAATAGTTATCGCATCATCCAATCTTATCGCATGTTTTTTGACGACCTCAGAGGCATTAGCACTTTGCTCGACTAACACGGTATTTTTCTGGGCGATGGATTCGAGTTCAAAGACGGCCTGTGTGATTTCAGTGAGTCCGGCTGCTTGTTCGGAAGTTGCGTTGCTGATATGGCTGATCAGTTGGGTGACATCCTGTACTTGCTTGACCACTTCTTGCAATGTATCTCCCGTGGTGTGTACGTGCAATTTGCCTGAATGTACTTTGTTTTCACAGTCATCAATAAGGTCACGAATATCGTTTACGGCGCTCGCACTTCGGCTGGCAAGGCTACGCACTTCATCTGCAACAACCGCAAAACCTTTTCCTTGCTCTCCTGCTCGAGCTGCTTCAACAGCGGCATTAAGGGCCAATATATTGGTTTGAAAAGCGATCGTTTTAATCACATCGGTAATAGCGTTGATTTTATTCGTACTGTGAACAATTTCATCCATGGTTTGGACAACATTTTTCATGGCTTCCGCGGCATGAATTGCGGTTTCACTTGTCTGACTAGAGAGTTTATCCGCCTGTATTGTATTATCTGCGTTCATTTGTACGGACACTGACATTTGATTCATCGCCGCTACCGTTTGTTGCACATAGCCCACTGTTTTTTGGGTATGCTGTTCTAGTTCATCACAATCGTTAACTAATAGTTCACTCTCGTTGTGCACATTACTGATTTGGTAAGACACGTCGTTGGTTAACCACCGGCACACTAATCCGAGTTGACCAATAGATCGTAATATCATCCCAATTTCATCAACACGATGAAGATGGCTGATACTGTGGCGCTCGCCTCTTGCCACATCAAGGGCTTGTCTAGCAACATTTTCGATAGGCTTCGCCACCATACGTTCAAGTAAAACGTTGCTAGCGGATAAGGTGATTAAGGTGAGAACGGTTGCGTGAAGAAAAGACAAGCCTTGTAGGCCCGAGAGTGCAGCAACGCTTATCCAACCCGTAAATAACAGGATCATCAGTAATCGAATACGCCAACGTATCGACAGCGCAGGGTATTGTCCAAACCAGTGCTTTGCTAACACGAGGCCTTTATGTAATTTATGAGGGGGGCGCCCTTGGTTTAATGCCCGATAGAGCGGCTCAGCACTGGCGATTTCTTCTCGTGAAGCTTTTGTTCGAATCGACATATAACCCGTGATAACACCTTCTCTCATCATTGGGCAAATATTGGCTCTAACCCAATAGTGATCACCGTTTTTACGGCGATTTTTTACAATACCAGTCCATGGCTCCCCCTTTTTTAAGGTACTCCACATGTCCGCAAAGGCTGCTTTAGGCATATCAGGGTGGCGAATGATGTTATGAGGTTGGTTCATCAGTTCCAAGAGTGAATAACCACTTACTTTAATAAAGTCATCGTTTGCGTGAGTGATATTGCCATCTAAATCACTCGTGGTCATCAGTGTGGTATCGTCTTCTAATTGATATTCGTTTTGTGTAATAAAGGGAATGCTCGTCATAAATACACCATTATAATTGTTGAGTTTCTCAATGGTATATTTCGACTTATTTCAAATTATCATTAGGCATTATTTATAATAATTTGATGTTTATCTGATTTTTACCCGCAATATCACTTAAGTTTGGTACAGAGTTTGGATAGGAGTAGGTCAATTATGTTGAAAGCATAAAAAAGGCTGTTATGACAGCCTCTTAATATTAATCTTCTTGTTCCTGCTCTTTTGCTTCTTGAGCGATTTCTTTCGGGGTTTTTTGTTTCTTATTTTTGAGCTTTTGCCAAATACGGCTTTCTTGCCCGCGCCATAAACGTTGAATATTACCATGATGGCGCACTAAGACGAGGCAGGAGAGCATCGCCACAGGGAAGGTGAACTCGGGCTTAAACCACCAAACATAGAATGGGGCAAGTAGTGCACCGATAATGGCACCTAATGAAGAGTAGCCGCTAAGAAGTACCGTGAGTAATCAAGTGCCCGCAATTAAGCCAGAAAGATCCCAGCCGATAGCGGCGATAGAGCCAAATGCCGTTGCGACACCTTTCCCGCCTTTAAAACGGAAGAAAACGGGGTAAATATGTCCCAGACAAGCTGCAATCGCGACAAAGCCAAGATAGAATGGAGGAACTTTTAGATAATAAGCCAACCAAACCGGGATCATCCCCTTTAGGACGTCACAAATGAGCACTGCGGCTGCGGCTAATTTACCGCCGACGCGCAAGACGTTGGTTGCTCCAGGGTTACCTGAGCCGTGTTGACGAGGGTCGGGCAATCTTGCCAATCGGCAGATCAGTATAGCACTTGAAACTGAGCCACAAAGGTAGGCAAAGATTATCATGCCAAGCGCGGTTGCACTCATAGCAAACTCCAAAACAGTTGGGGTATATATACACAATTTATTTCACTCATTGGATAATACGCATATTTTCCATGAAGTGGTATCAATTCAGCACATAAACGAGAAAATGACGTGATGGATATCGTATTTATTGAACAATTATCAGTCATCACCACCATTGGTGTATATGACTGGGAACAAAAAATTGAGCAGAAACTCGTGCTCGATATCGAAATGGGATGGGATAACAAACGAGCATCAAGGAGCGATAATGTCACCGATTGTCTCGATTACGCGCAAATTAGCCAAGCCATTATGGATCATGTCAGTAAAAACAAATTTGGCTTAGTAGAACGTGTCGCGGAAGAAGTCGCTCAACTTCTATTAGGTCATTTTTGTTGCCCTTGGGTACGCATTAAAGTTGCTAAGCCAGGCGCAGTTGTGCGGGCGAAAAGTGTGGGTGTTATTATTGAAAGAGGCACTAGACCCGCTTAAAACTGAAAAGAAAGATAGGGCGGTGTATCGCCGCCAACTATCGGTTAGGCATTAATAGGTAACAGTGTTTGCTGTTGCCGCCACTGTTCAATCTGTTCAATGCGTTGGCGAGTCAGCTCTTCTCGGATTTTGGGACCTTGAAACCCTTGCTCAACAATAGGCTTAACGCTAACCGTTTGGGCAACATGAAAAGCTTGGCGAAAAAACTCCGCTTGTGGATACGCTTGCTGTTCAAAGCCAGCGCGACCACGCGCATCAGCTTCACTAATTACCCCCAATTGGGCTATTCGCTCAGGTTTACGCCAACTGTCTAATCCATCAAATAATTGAACCAGCTCTTGGGCTGTTAATCGATTTATGACATGAATTTTATCATGGAAACGAGCGGTTAGGCGTGCAAGCTCCCTCGCGCTATTAGGAATTTTTAAGCGATCACACAAGTTATCGATTAGGGCAACGCCAGCTTCGCCATGATGAGGATGGCTAGGCCAGATAGTTTTGGGAGTGAGTGCCTTACCGACATCGTGGCACAGTGCAGAGAAGCGAATATCAACATCAGTGGAAAGTTGGGCGGCCATACGTAACACCATTAGGGTGTGTATCCCCGTATCAATTTCTGGGTGCCATTTGGCAGGAGCTGGCACGCCAAACAAATTATCGATTTCGGGAAATAGCACGGCAAGGGCCCCACATTGACGGAGTACCTCAAAGTAGACCTGCGGTGATTTGGACTTCAAGGCTTTTTCGGTTTCTGCCCAAACACGTTCAGCGGTTAGATGAGTAAGTTCACCAGATGCCGTCATGGTTTGCATTAACGATAGGGTTTCGGGGGCAATATGAAAACCTTGTTCAGCGTAACGAGCGGCAAAACGCGCTACGCGTAAAACGCGTAGTGGATCCTCAGCAAATGCCTCAGACACATGACGTAAGATTCTCGCCTTTAAGTCATCGACCCCATTATAGGGATCGGTCAACTGTCCTTGGTCATCTTTAGCGATGGCATTGATAGTGAGATCACGGCGTAGAAGATCATCTTCAATGGTCACGTCTGGGGCGGAATAGCAACTGAATCCAGTATACCCTGCGCCTGTTTTGCGCTCAGTTCTTGCTAGAGCGTACTCTTCATGGGTTTGAGGGTGAAGAAATACCGGGAAGTCTTTCCCCACTTGCTGGAAACCTTGGGCCAACATCGTTTCAGGTGTTGACCCTACCACCACATAGTCTCTATCTGAGACCGGAAGGCCAAGCAGTTCATCTCGTACCGCTCCACCGACCAGATATACTTTCATCATTAATTTTTAGCTCATCCAACGATCATTACGTTTTTTACGGCGCGGAATAATATGCGGCAGGATCAAACCAAAAATAAGCCCAGCCCCCGCAACGCCACCACCATACATAAACCATTGTAATATGAGTTCACGACGACGGTCATCAAGGTTGACTTCCGCAATTTCTAATTTCTTGCCAGACTTAATAAGCTCATTTTTCAATTTTTCATTTTCGGCTTTCAATTGGTTGACGATTTTATCGTTATCGGCAACACGCTGTTGCATATCCGCCGTGCGTGTATTCCAGGTATTATCAATATTTTCGAGTTGCTGACGTAATTTTTGATTTTCGGCTTCTAACTCAGGAATACGTATTTTCATACTCGGTGTGTCACTGAGTTGGTTTTCTGGAAGCCATACTGTACGCCCACGTTCGTCTTTGACTTGAGCGAAATTACCATCCGTTGAGATAAGCTCAACACTTTCACCCGCATTGAGTGTGCCAACAATCCGATATTTTGTTCCTGGCCCACTATGCACATAAGTTGATAAGTCATCAGAAATATAACGTTTTTCAGCGGCAACGGTGCTGACTGATAGGCTTAGCCCCATGATTGAAAGGAGTAATAATGGTATTTTTCGCATAGTATTTACTTTCTATTATTTATGGTGAATGAATGCGGCATATGTGTAGACATACTCTAGATCATTCGAGTTGCGGCTAGACGGTGAGTGAGCGAAATAGATAGCGATGCCATTCGCGCGGATGACTTAGTCAACAAAAACTCAGCGTGTTGCGACAACTTGAAGTACGACGAGTACAAATACTAAAGAGTTAAGTGTGCGTGTGCAAATGTAAAACCAGAATGGGAACTATCCTAACTCACTATATAGCGTATAATTCCTTGCATTTCTTGACATAAACACCTGAAATAAATTGAGAGCATAGAATTTTTGGTTTCTTTGCGCTTTGTTTTCTCACTCGGCGCTGATTGGGGTAATATAATTGCAGAGAAATTATCAATTAAGGAAATGTATGAGCCACCTAGAAGTTGAACTGAAATTGGCTGCTCAAACCACGGCAATCGAGCCAGTACGCCAATTTTTATCGACACTTTCCCACCAACATACTGAACCAAAGAAACTGACTAATATCTATTTCGACACCGAAACACGTCAACTGCGCCAATGGGATATGGGATTGCGTATTCGCGGTTGTGATGGTCGTTATGAAATGACCATTAAAACGGCAGGACAAGTGATTGGCGGATTGCATCAACGTCCTGAATATAATGTTGATATTGATGCACCAGAGCTCAATTTACCCGCTTTTCCCGTCGAAATTTGGCCAGAAGGCACCGATGTCCAGCAATTACAGTCACAATTACAGATCCTTTTTAGTACTAATTTTACCCGTGAAAAATGGCTAGTGACATTTGAAGACAGTGAAATCGAAATTGTTTTCGATCAGGGGGAAATTTCTGCAGGCTCCCGAGATCTTCCTATTCAAGAATTTGAATTAGAACTTAAAAAAGGTTTCGTTGCAGATGTACTGAATTTAGCGAAAAAGCTAGCCGACATTGATGGTTTGCGCCTCTCTTCCACCAGTAAAGCTGCGAGAGGCTATTCATTGATGCAAACAGAGCGCGCACCATTGCAACAGCCAGAAACGGTGTTTGATTATGAGCAACAGCCCATAGAACAAGCATTGATGCATATGCAGCAGCTAAGCCAACAGCATGAAGCCTATTGGCTAGCCGATGAGGCGGGTGCCCGTGAAGGGCTTGATGTCTTTTTACGCTTTGTCCAAGCGTTTTTGGTGCATTATCGCAACTCTGCCCCCCAGTTTGTGCAGGATATTCCTTTAGAGCAGCTTCGCGCGGATCTTGCCGATGATAAACTGAGTGCAGAAACCTTTTGCTACAGCAGCCGCTGGTTAAAATGTAAATTGGCCTTCACGCAGTGGTTAATTGCCTTGAAATATACTGATATTCATTAAGGTGTTGATATGCATCCTTTTCCTGAGTTGCTACACAGCCAACGAGAGCGGGTTATCGCACGTTTGGCCGATCATGGAAGTGAATTACTGCCTCTGAGTGATGAAGAAGCCATCGTACTAAGTTTTAGTGACTTTGTGTTAAAGCAGGTTTTAGCGCATTCACGTTTTTTGCAGCAGATCCGTGAGCAACGACCTAGCCCTAGCGAATGGCAACATTATGAGCAGTGGCTTGGAAAGGATTTGGAATCGGTGGTAGATGAAGATCATTTGATGCGAGTATTGCGGACATTTCGCCATCAAATGCTAGTCAGAGCCGCTTGGATGCAAGCCTTAAAGATCAGTTCGGAAAAAGAAACCTTACAGCAACTGAGTCATTTAGCGGAAACCGTGATCGTTGCCGCAAGAGATTGGTTATATCAGCAATATAGTCAATCGTGGGGAACGCCTTGTGATAGCGAAGGTAACCCACAGCCATTACTGGTTCTCGGGATGGGGAAACTGGGTGGTGGAGAGCTTAATTTTTCCTCTGATATCGATTTGATTTTTGCCTATCCCGAAAATGGCGTAACACGCGGTGGACGCAAAGAGCTAGATAACGCGCAATTTTTTACCCGTCTAGGACAAAAGTTGATCCGCGTCCTCGATCAAGTCACGGTTGAGGGTTTTGTGTATCGTGTCGATATGCGTTTACGCCCATTTGGTGACAGTGGACCTTTGGTGTTCAGTTTCTCTGCTTTAGAGGATTATTATCAAGAGCAAGGGCGAGATTGGGAACGTTATGCAATGGTTAAAGCACGTATTATGGGGCCAGATAGCCTACATTATGCAGATACATTGCGTCAGTTACTACGTCCCTTCGTCTATCGCCGTTATATCGATTTTAGTGTTATTCAATCGCTACGTAATATGAAAAATATGATTGAGCGAGAGGTTCGCCGTCGGGGGCTGGTCGATAATATTAAACTTGGGGCTGGTGGCATTCGAGAAATTGAATTTATCACTCAAGTTTTTCAGTTGATCCGTGGCGGCCGCGAACCGGCACTGCAATCACAATCATTACTGCTAGCCATGAAAGGTATTCGAGAGCTTGAACTGCTTCCTGCCGAGCAAGTCGAACTGCTACAAGAGAATTATCTCTTTTTACGGCGGGTGGAAAATTTATTGCAAAGTATTGATGACCAGCAAACCCAGACTCTACCGGATGATGCTCTCAATCAAGCCCGTTTAGCTTGGGGGATGGGCTTTGAACACTGGCAGGCTTTTTATCAAGAACTCATGCAGAAAATGGCGATGGTTCATCATATTTTTACTGAACAAATTGGTCAGGATGATGAAGAAGAGCGTCAAGATAGCTTCGATGAGATCTATATCACCTTGTGGCAAGGGGAGCTTACTAAAGAGGAGTTAGCCCCTTACTTGCCTTCTCAGGACGAGGAAGTTGCCCAGAAAATCATTCATGGCATTTTGATGTTTCGTCACGACCTCAATAAACGCACGATAGGGCCGCGTGGGCGAGATGTTCTTGATGAATTAATGCCTAAATTATTGGCAAAAGTGGGAGAGCGGGCGGATGCAGGGCAAGTTGTCGAACGTCTAACACCACTTTTATTAAGCATAGTTAGCCGAACAACCTATTTAGAGTTGATGCTTGAATTTGATGAAGTATTGACTCACGTTATTCGCTTATGTGCCGCATCCCCAATGATTGCGGAGCAGCTTGCCCGCCACCCATTATTGCTTGATGAGCTACTCGATCCGAAGTCCCTTTACCAACCTCTACCTTTAACCGCATATCGTGATGAATTGCGTCAATATTTAATGCGAGTGCCAGAAGAAGATGAAGAGCAACAGCTAGAGGCATTAAGGCAATTTAAACAAGCACAATTATTGCGTATTGCTGCGGAAGATATTACGGGCGTCTTGCCAGTGATGAAAGTCAGTGATCATTTAACCTATTTGGCTGAAGCGATCATTGATGCCGTTGTTCATCAAGCATGGCAAAAAATGGTGAAACGCTACGGTGAGCCAGCACATCTTGCTCAATTAGATGAAAAACAATATGGTTTTGCGGTATTGGGATATGGGAAATTAGGCGGCTGGGAGCTTGGCTACAGTTCCGATTTGGATTTGGTGTTTCTATTCGATTGCCCTATCGGGGTTGTCACGAATGGTGAGCGTTCAATAGACGCAAGGCAATTTTATTTACGTGTTGCACAGCGCATTATTCATCTATTTAGTACCCGTACAGCCTCTGGGGTACTGTATGAAGTGGATGCCCGTTTAAGGCCATCAGGGGAGTCTGGTATGTTAGTCAGTACCATTGAAGCCTTTGATGATTATCAAAAAAATGAAGCATGGACATGGGAACATCAGGCATTGATCCGAGCTAGAATGGTATTTGGCGATGCTAGATTACAACAAGAGTTTAATCGTATTCGCCATGAAACCTTATGTACTCCACAAGATGCAGAAACATTACGTCAGCAAGTACGTGATATGCGGTTGAAAATGCATCAACACTTAGGGAGCCATCAAAGTAACCTATTTGATTTGAAAGCTGATCCGGGTGGCATTACCGATATTGAATTTATCGCACAATACCTTGTTTTACGCTACGCACCTGAAAACCCATCATTAACTCGTTGGTCTGATAATGTCCGTATCTTTGAACTTATGGCTCAACATTCGTTGATGCCTGAAAATGAAGCCAATGCTTTAACTCAGGCGTATGTGACTATGCGTGATGAATTACATCATCTTGCTTTGCAATCATTGCCAAGTAGAGTGAATATCAGCCAGTTTGTCGTTGAGCGTGAACAGGTTTTAGCGAGTTGGGAAAAATGGCTAGGGGCGGTCGAATCGCATCATTAACGCGGCCTATTGCTTTGTGATAATATCGCGTTAATTAATTACAGCTTCCTTTTGAAAACTGGAGTTTTGGGATGAAAGTAACACTCCCTGATTATAAACAAGCAGGTGTACTTGTTGTTGGTGATGTCATGTTAGACCGCTATTGGCATGGCCCAGCGAGTCGTATCTCACCAGAAGCACCGGTGCCGGTGGTTAAAGTCAATATGGTTGAAGAGCGTCCTGGTGGTGCTGCTAACGTAGCCATGAATATTGCTTCATTAGGCGCCAACTCTCGCCTTGTTGGCTTGACGGGAATTGACGATGCGGCAAAAGCACTCACTGAAAGTTTGAATGCTGTAAAAGTACGTTGTGACTTTGTGGCAATCCCAACTCATCCCACGATTACGAAATTACGGGTGTTGTCACGTAATCAACAACTGATCCGCCTTGATTTTGAAGAAGGCTTTGAAAATATTGATGTTCAACCTTTGCTAGAACGTATTGAACAAGCCTTGCCACATATTGGTGCATTGGTATTGTCAGATTATGCTAAAGGGGCATTATCGCAAGTACAAAAAATGATTGCCTTGGCAAACAAAGCCGGCGTGCCTGTTCTGATTGATCCGAAAGGGAGTGATTTTGAACGCTACCGTGGGGCGACGTTGCTGACACCAAATATGTCTGAGTTTGAAGCCATTGTCGGTCGTTGCCGTGATAACCAAGATGTTGAAGAGAAGGGGATGAATTTATTGAAATCCCTCGATTTAACAGCGTTATTGATCACACGATCTGAGCAAGGGATGAGCCTGATCCGCCGTGATGAGCCACCGCTACATTTACCGACAGAAGCGCAAGAAGTTTATGATGTAACAGGGGCGGGGGATACGGTCATTGGCGTATTAGCGGCCTCTATTGCTTCAGGTCGCCCTCTGCATGAGGCATGTGCGTTAGCTAACGCTGCGGCAGGTGTGGTCGTTGGAAAATTGGGGACTTCAACCGTTTCCCCTATCGAGTTAGAGAATGCGATCCGCGGCCGTGCCGATAACGGTTTTGGTGTGATGGATGAAAAGCAGCTAAAACAGGCTGTGGCAAACGCGAGGTTGCGTGGCGAACGTGTGGTGATGACAAATGGTTGTTTTGATATTCTGCATGCAGGCCATGTTTCGTACCTTGCTAATGCTCGTAAGCTAGGGGATAGGCTAATCGTCGCCGTAAATAGTGATGCTTCGACGCGCCGCCTTAAAGGCGAAACTCGCCCCGTCAATCCGCTGGAGCAGCGTATGATTGTGCTAGGAGCGTTGGAATCTGTCGATTGGGTCGTTCCTTTTGAAGAAGACACGCCACAACGTTTAATTAGTGAAGTGCTACCTGATGTTCTGGTGAAAGGGGGAGATTATCGCCCTGAAGAGATAGCTGGGAGCGAGGAAGTTTGGGCTGCGGGTGGTGAGGTTAAAGTACTGAACTTTGAAGATGGTATTTCAACGACGAATATCATTAAAAATATTATGAAAACCAGCAAATAAGCTACAAACATACCGTTGATAAGGCCTGTGATAGATGTGGCACAGGTCTTATCAAAATTCGTCGTATAGCGCTACCGCCTAGGGGAGCAAGAAATTATTCTTGTTCAGATGGCTTCTCTTCAAGCGCTTTTGGTTCACCAAAACGCTCTTCTAATGCTTTCACTCGTTGTTCCATTTGCGCTAACTTTTCGCGTGTACGCAATAACACTTGGGTTTGAATATCAAACTCTTCGCGGCTTACAAGGTCAAGTTTACTGAGTTGTGACTGAAGCAGTGAACGTAGTTTCTTATCAAAATCTTCACCCAAATCACGGACGCCTTTTGGTAAAGCACCTTGAATTTGGCGGGCTACTTGTTCAATTTTTTTCGGATCGAGCATTCGCGGGTCCTTAAGTTTTAAAAGATCAATTTGCCGATAGTGTAATACTAGAATGCTTTGTAATAAAGCCCATATGCACCTTGTGCAGCAAGTTGAGATAAAGGTGTGCAAGATAGGCCTGTCTTCCTCAATTACTCATCTTCACTTAAGCGTATCTAATGTGTGACTCGAATGAATAACGCTTCGTTTTTTATTGATTTTTTTTGACAGAAAATGTGAGTTAGCCGTTAATTTTGGGTTTGCCCGTTGCACGTTGTAATTATTGGCGTTATATTGAATGCGCTTATCTCAGGGCGGGGTGGAAGTCCCCACCGGCGGTAACATGCCTAGGCATGAAGCCCGCGAGCGCTTTATCATTTGTTAGGGTAAAGGTCAGCAGATCCAGTGTGAATCTGGAGCCGACGGTTATAGTCCGGATGGGAGAGAATAACGGTATTAGCATCATTGTGCTATCGAAGCACTGTATTGCTTTTCATATCTGAATTGGCAGAGCGCACACTCGTGGCTGTTTTGTTTATTCAGTTCTCATACTCCTAAGACTGCCCTGATTCTGGTAACTAATAAATTATTACTTAAGAGGTTTTTACCATGAATCAGACGCTACTTTCCGAATTCGGTAATCCAATCGAACGTGTTGAACGTGCCATTGCAGCATTGCGCCAAGGCCAAGGTGTGCTTGTGCTCGATGATGAAGATCGTGAAAATGAAGGCGACCTTGTTTTTGCCGCAGAAACAATGACGCCAGAACAAATGGCCATGACGATCCGCTATAGTAGCGGGATTGTGTGCCTGTGCATTACGGAAGAACGCCGTAAACAGCTTGAATTGCCTATGATGGTGCAAAATAATACCAGCCAAAACAATACTGCTTTTACGGTAACGATTGAGGCAGCTAAAGGGGTAACGACGGGCGTTTCAGCAGCAGACCGCATCACAACAATCCGTGCTGCCATTGCTGATAATGCAACGCCGGCAGATCTACATCATCCAGGACATGTGTTCCCGCTGCGTGGTCGTGATGGCGGGGTTCTGACTCGTCGTGGTCATACAGAGGCGAGCATTGATTTAGCGACACTAGCTGGGTTTAAACCCGCGGGAGTGTTGTGCGAATTGACTAACGATGATGGCACAATGGCTCGCGCACCGGACGTCGTTGCTTTTGCTAAAGAACATGGTATGACCGTTTTAACGATTGAAGATCTGGTTGCATACCGTTTGCAGATGGAAAAGAAAGCGAGCTAAGCAAACAGAAAGTTAGACATTTAGCATCGAATTTTAAGCCACAAAGTTGCACACCTTTGTGGCTTATTCAATTTATTTGACGAAGATGCTCAGCACCATCTACTGTGATTTATTATTAAACTGCGTATGCTGAGATAATAATGTGTAAGATGGAGCATGAAACTCATGTCAGCGAACAAAATGCCAGCGGTTTTTATTGGCCATGGCAGCCCAATGAATGCGATATCAGATAACCAATATACTCAGGCATGGGCAGCTCTTGGGCAGTCGCTGCCTAAACCCAAAGCTATCTTGATGATCTCGGCACATTGGTATACTCGAGGAACCGCGGTCACCGCGATGGCTCAGCCAAGAACCATTCATGATTTTGGCGGCTTTCCTGAACCTTTGTATCAAGTGCAATATCCAGCATCAGGCTCCCCTGAACTAGCTCAGCAAGTCGCCGATTTATTAGCGCCATTACCAGTCTATTTAGATAAAAGTGAATGGGGGCTAGATCACGGTGCATGGGAGATCCTCGTTCGTATGTATCCTCAAGCAGATATTCCAGTCGTTCAATTGAGTATTGATGGAACAAAACCTGCGGCTTGGCACTTAGAAGTGGGGCGTAAGCTGGCCTCATTAAGAGAGCAGGGAGTGATGATTATGGCTAGTGGGAATGTGGTGCATAATCTGAGGGAAATGAATTGGCAAAATGCGAATGTTGAGGCGTACCCTTGGGCGCGTTCGTTTGAGCAATTTGTGATTGAGCACCTAACAAGCAAGCAGTTACCTCACCCTTTGACAGCGGCTCTTATACGGGAAGATGGGAGGCGTTCTAACCCTTCACCGGAGCATTTTTTACCTTTGTTGTATGTGATTGGTAGCTGGGATGGTAAAGAAGCAATATCTACCCCGACAGAAGGGATTGTATCAGGCTCTTTGAGCATGCTATCGGTGCAAGTAGGTGAATAACAGGCTAGGAAAGGTAAACAAAAATGACTTTCCCGCGTTGAAGGTAAATTTACTGCCTTGTGTTTTTAGTGGAAGAAAACGGCATGGTTAACATGCCGTTTGTCTATCAGTCAATAATGACATGAGGATAGAAGCGAGAGAGGTCTTGAGTGATAAGCTCTTTGTCTTCGCGAATACAGATACCCGCAGGTTGATCATTCACTAACCAACTTCCTACTAATGTATAGTTACCTTCAAATTGAGGTAGCGGATGGAACTGCTGGATGATCATGCCTTCTTCGCCATATGGGCCATCTGCTGAGGCAATCTCTTGGCCTTTTTCAATCACACGAATATTTGCCCCTTCGCGAGAAAATAGTGGTTTGATCACATAACTTTCAAGCTCTGGTTTTTCGCCATCAGCAAAGTAAGCTGGCAACAAATTAGGATGATTTGGGAACATTTCCCATAACATTGGTAGCAGTGCTTTATTCGAAATAATGCTCTTCCAAGCTGGCTCTAACCAACGTACACCGGCATCTTCCAATTTGGTAGAAAAAATTTCTCTGAGCATAAATTCCCACGGATACAGTTTAAACAGATTACTAATGATCTGATCCTGTGTATCTGTGAATTCACCTCTTTCACCTAAGCCAATTTCATCCATATAAAGGAATTCAGTTGCGACACCTGCTTCATGAGCACAATCTTGTAGGTACTGAACAGTGCCACGATCTTCATCGGTATCACGGCAGCACGCCATATGCAGCAGACGGAAACCATGTTGATCTTTAAGCTGAGTGAAACGTTCGATCAACTGCTCTTGAATACTGTTAAATTGATCGGCGTTTTCTGGTAGTTTCCCTGCATTGATCTGATCTTCCAACCAAATCCACTGGAAAAAGGCTGACTCATAGAGCGATGTCGGTGTATCAGCATTATTCTCTAGTAGCTTAGGAGGATTAACTCCATCGTAGGCCAGATCAAGGCGTGAATAGAGCGAAGGTTGGCTCGTCTTCCACGATTGGCGTACAAACTCCCAACAGTGTTTTGGGATTTGAAAGCGCGCAAGTAACTCATCACTTTCAACAACCCGTTCAACCACTTTTAAACACATTTGGTGTAATTCAGCAGTGGCATCTTCAATTTCTTCAATTTGCGCCATTGAGAATTGATAGTAAGCGTCTTCAGACCAGTATGGCTCGCCATACATGGTATGAAAACCAAAGCCAAATTCAGCTGCTTTTTCGCGCCAATCAGGGCGCTCAATAATTGGTACTCGTTTCATTACTTATCAACCACCCATTGAACGGGAAGATGAAGAAGATTTAGACGAGGAAGATTTCTGTGCCATCGCTTGCTTATTCACCGTGTCGCCAAAGCCACCACGAGTGATGGTGGAAGTGGTTGGTGGCTTAGGTGCCATTGCTGTTTTTGGTACGCTGATTGAACGTCCACCTGCAACAGCAGGACCATAGCTTTTACCTGTAGCATCGACAAATTTGCCATTAGCTGGGCTAGCTGGGTTTTTAGAGCTAAAAAGTGGTTGTGAAGGTGCACTACCGCCCATCATTCGACCCATCATGTAACCCATCATCAATGGCATCCACATGCTACCAGAGCTACTTTGTGCTTGAGCTGTTTGTTCACCATTACCTGCGGTACTTGAGAAACTAGCCTGTGCAGGTGCTTGAGTACACATTGCTTCGCCAAATTCGGCGATACAATCTTCTTTCGTTGCATATTTAGGGGCTGTTTTTGCCGCTTCTTGTAATGCGTTGTTGTAGGCTAAAGTACATTGTTCAGCTTGAGAAGGATTAGCTTGGCTACAATCCTGCGCATTGGTATACAGAGAAACAGTCTCATCGCTTTCTTCACAAGCGGAGAGCATAAATACAGCACTAACGGCAATAGCAACAGGTGCTAAGCGATATGAACGCCAAGACTTACGAAATGCGTCTTGATTAATATGCTTGGTACGCTTCATGGTCATGGTAATTACCCTGAATTAAGAGTGAGTAAGAGGTTAGTTTTGTTGACTCTAGGATAGGGGAAATACGTTGAAAATTAAAGCAGAAATGCCAATGAAATGCGATTAAATAATAAATTTTGCAAATTCCTCGTCAGAATTAATACGCAAGAGAAGTTATTTTAGAAAAAGTATAACTATTTTTGTTTTATTTCAATAAATTATATTTTGTTGGTTTTTTGATTTATTACTTAATGTTTCTCATCAGAGTTGGCTGATTTTGCACAAAGAAATAATCAATAAAGTCTGGTTGCACTCTTTTAGATAGCAAAAACGATATTTATACGAATTTCTACTATTACTACATGATGTTTTAGGCTTTTTATAAAATCAAAAACCCTGTTTTATGGTGATTATTCACTAAATAAAAGGGCTTTATCAGTTAAAGATACTTTGCTTGCTAAATAATGGGTGGTTTAAATTCATAAACACACCCATGCACATTAGTCCCAATTATGGTCTTGGTGGAATTTTAGATTTATGTTTTCTTGGGGCTTTTTTCTTTTTTGGCGGTGGTGTTGGCTTTTTATTTTTATGTGCTTTAACTGGTGATGCTGAAATTTTTGCCTCAGTATGATGAGAGCGTGGGGATGCTTGTGCACCCATAGTTGGCAGTATAAGCGTCGTGCATAATGCAAGAAGAATAAATCTCTTCATAATATTTCCATCTGTTATCTATCAATTAAGGAGCTCGTTTTATATCACTCCCTAATTATTGAGAAAAATGGCTTTGCATTCACTGACGCAAACTCCATAATTTATGCTAGATTTCATTGTAACCTATTGAATTTATTTTATATTAATAGATTTTGTTAATTTATTGATGGAGGAGAAAACACAAATTTTTCACTGATGACAGCGTGCAATTTAGGCCGTGGTGATCATCAACGTGTTTAAGAAAGGAAAGTTAAAAAAGGAGGGAGGTTGGCGCGAATAAAAAGGGGCCGACTTATCGACCCCTTTAAAGAAGATGTATTACCTAATTTGTGGTGTTTCAATATTGCGAATAATGCTGCTAGGTGAGGTTGAAACCTCTTTGCCTAGGCTTGCATTAAGGCGAGCAATATCTTCTTCATTGAGTGTGCCACGAGCAAACTCAATGTTTAATTGGTTAATCATGTAATCATAACGTGCATTAGACAGGTTTTGTTTTGCCTGATACAGCGCGGTAGTTGCGGTTAACACGTCAACAATCGTACGAGTTCCCACTTGGTAACCAGCTTCCATCGCATCTAATGAACTTTGTGCAGAGACAACGACTTGTTTGTACGCATTGATGCTACTGATAGAAGATGACACGTTGTTATATGAAGAACGTACCAACTGAATTACGTTACGATAAACACTCTCAAGTTGCTCACTGGCACCTTGGAAACCATATTGTGCTTGTTCAACTTGTGAACTCACTGCACCGCCACTATAAAGTGGTAAGCTTAAGGTTAAGCCAATGCTGTTTTGACCTGTATAGCTATTGCGATCTAACCCGTTGAAGTTGCTGCCATGGTTATGTGTATTGGCAACGCTGGTAGCCGCATCAAGGTTGATGGTTGGCATATGCCCAGTTTCCGCTAAACGAATGTTTTCACGTGAAACATCTTGTGCTAAACGAGCGCTCAGTAAGCTTAGGTTACGCTCTTCCGCTTCTTTTAAAATTGCATCAACCTGATCAGGAGTCACGGTTTTAAAACGATCGATATTCAGTGAAGCCAGTTGATTGTAGTAAACACCGCTGACCTGACGCAGTTTTTCAACCGCATTTTCTAAGTCATTACGGCCTGAAACTTCTTGTGCTAACACGCTATCGTAGTTTGCACGGGCGTTTTGTACGTCAGTGATAGCCACTAAGCCCACGTTAAAGCGTTGGGTCGTTTGATCGAGTTGACGGTAAACGGCTTCTTTATTTGCTTCGATATAGGATAGCGCGTCAATCGCTTTTAATACGTTAAAGTAAGCTGTTGCAGTATCCAAAATCAGTTGCTGTTGGCTGGTTTGATACGAAACATCCGTGATACCCGCGGTTTTTTCTTGGACGCTGAGTTGACGCCATTTTGACATATCAAAAACGACTTGGGTCAATTTCAAAGAAGCATTGAGACCGTTGCTTTCAGTATTTCTCGTATCGCGATAACCACTGCCATATGTTATACCGGCCCCTAAACCTAATTGTGGTAATAATGGGCTACGGGATTCATTAATCTTTTCAAAAGCTTGGTTACGTTCCGCTAATGATTTTCTTAGATCAGGGTTACTTTCTTTGGATTTTTGGTAAACCTGAAGTAGATCTTCTGCGTAGCTATTCGTACTGAGACCCACAAAACTTAATGCAATAAAAAGGGGAAGCAGTTTCTTCATTTGGATTCCTTGATTAAACAGCAAATAAGTTCAGCCTGTTACCTGTGCCCCACTGGCATAAGTGAGGAGAGAGCCGAGATAAATAGGACAAACTGGAACCTATATGTAAATAAATCATCATCACTAGAAATACTTGTCAAAAACAGACCTTGTTGTTGCCTATATATTTCAGTTCATATTGACGCTTATTGTAACAGAGTATCGCATAGGTTAACGGTAGCGTTTTGTGCCATTTTGTCTCAATTTGTTTAAACATTAACTCATATAAAGGGAAAAAGCCCTAAAAACTGTTTTATTCCATAATTTTTCCTTAATATGGAAAACATCAGCTTAGGAGATTGTTATGACAAAAAATGTAGAGCAGCCAATTAAATATAATAAAAATGATGTTGAAATTATATCTAAGCGTAAATTATTTAATGGTTTTTTTCAAATGATTGAATACCGCTTTCGCCATCGATTATTTGAGGGGGGGTGGAGCGAAGAAATTACTCGTGAGGTCTTTGAACGCGGGCACGCCGGCGTTATCTTACCCTATGATCCTGAAGCCGATAAGGTTGTGCTTATTGAGCAGATTAGGTTGCCTGCCATAGAAACCAGTCAAACGCCATGGTTACTTGAAGCGGTTGCAGGAATGATAGAAACCGATGAAACTGCAGAGCAAGTAGTACGTCGTGAAGCTGACGAAGAAGCCGGATTGGTCATTGGTCGCACTGAAAAAGCATTAAGCTATTTATCGAGTCCTGGGGGCACCTCTGAACGTATGTACGTGTATGTTGGTGAGGTTGACAGTTCCCATGCTTCTGGTATCCATGGTTTAAAATCAGAAAATGAAGATATCCGTGTCCATGTGGTTAGCCGTGAGCAGGCTTATCAATGGGTTGAGGAGGGGATTATTGATAATGCGGCAACGGTCATTGTGCTCCAGTGGCTACAGCTTAATTACAAAAAATTGCAACAAAAATGGGTGAAACTGTCTTAAATAACAATTAATCTAATGAAGTGTGTGCTATTTAGCAGATATTAACCTACTGTTAACGGTAGAATAGCAAAATAACGGTGACATTTTTTATTGGAACAAGGAAAACTTTTGGACAGCCAGCTCGAAGTGACTGCTCGTAATGCGAAGGTAGTCAGGATTTTACAAGTTACTGATACGCATCTCTTTGCTGATACAGCGAATACCCTATTGGGGATTAACACGCACAAGAGCTATCATGCCGTCCTTGATGCTATTTTAGAACAAAATCTGCCTATCGATCTGATCGTTGCAACTGGTGATTTAGTCCAAGATCAATCACCAGAAGCTTACCAACATTTTGCAAAAGGGATTGAGCGTTTACCGGCTCCCTGTGTTTGGCTCCCAGGTAATCATGATTACCAACCTGCAATGGTCAGCTCTTTAAAGTTAGCGGGGATTTCAAGCGCAAAAGAAATTTTGATTGGTGATGAATGGCAAATTTTGATGCTGGATAGCCAATTGCAAGACGTTCCACATGGCGAATTGTCAGAGCAGCAACTTGAGTGGATGAAAAGCTGTTTGGATAAGCGCCCTCAGCGTACCACTTTAGTGATGCTTCACCATCATCCTTTACCTTCGGGCTGTACTTGGCTTGATCAGCACAGCTTGCGTAACTCCCATATTCTTGCGGATTACCTAAAAGGGTATCCACAAGTTAAAGTGATGCTTTGTGGGCATATTCATCAAGAAATGGATGAATACTGGCATGGTATTCGTTTATTAGCGACGCCTTCGACATGCGTGCAGTTTAAGCCTCATTGTACCAACTTTGCACTAGATACCGTCGCTCCAGGCTGGCGCTATCTCGAACTCTCCATCAATGAGAAAGGGGAAAGGCATATTAGTACGCAAGTGTGTCGTTTAAATACCAAAGAATTCAGTCCTGACTTTGATTCGGACGGCTACTAATGTCGACGCTTCTTTATATCCATGGCTTTAATAGTTCGCCACAGTCGGCGAAAGCCAATGGCTTAAAACAGTGGGTGAATGAGCACTACCCGCACATCAACATGATTGTGCCGCAATTGCCTAACTATCCAAAGCAAGCCGCTTCTATGTTAGAAGAGATCGTGCTACAGCATAAAGACGCGCCGATGGGGCTCGTTGGCTCATCATTAGGCGGCTATTTTTCGATTTGGTTTTCACAGCGTTTTCAGATCCCAGCTGTTGTGGTGAATCCCGCAGTGCGTCCTTTTGATCTTTTGCAGGATTATCTTGGCGAAAATATCAATCCTTATACGCATGAAAAGTATTTTCTTGAGCCTAAGCATATGCATGAACTGAAAGCATTGCATCTGCCACAAGTTGATCATCCCGATTTGATCTGGTTGTTACAACAAATGGGGGATGAAGTGCTCGATTATCGCCAAGCGGTTTCCTATCTTGCAAAATGCAAACAAACTGTTGAACCACAAGGTAATCATGCCTTTGTTGGTTTTGAGAATCACTTTCCGCAAATCATCCATTTTCTGAGATTGGCAGAGAAATAATGCCAAAACATCTGTACACTGTTATTATCAACAGTAAATCACTGATTGAACGCTTTGAGTTGTTCAATTAATCACCTATTACCGCAGAATGACAACATGACTCAATCTAGTTATAACGCAGAGGCCATTGAAGTCCTCAGTGGTTTGGAACCTGTTCGCCGTCGCCCTGGGATGTATACAGACACCAGCCGACCGAACCATTTAGCACAAGAAGTAATTGATAACAGTGTTGACGAAGCACTGGCAGGGCATGCAGGGCATATTGAAGTAATTTTATATCCTGATCAGTCACTTGAAGTGATTGACGATGGGCGAGGTATGCCCGTTGATATCCATCCTGAAATGAAAGTCTCCGCTGTGGAACTGATTTTAGGGCAGTTACACGCTGGTGGTAAATTTTCCAATAAAAACTATCAATTCTCAGGTGGCTTGCACGGTGTAGGTATTTCCGTTGTTAATGCTTTGTCTAAGCGTATTGAAGTCACAGTGCGCCGTGATGGTCAAATTTATCAAATTGCCTTTGAAAATGGCGATAAAGTCGAAGAATTGCATGTTATCGGTACGTGCGCTAAGCGCAATACTGGCACTAGCGTGCATTTTTGGCCGGATGAAAGCTATTTCGATAATCCGCGTTTTTCCGTTTCTCGTTTAGCTCATAATTTAAAAGCAAAAGCGGTTTTATGCCCTGGCGTGAAAATCACGTTTAAGGATCAGCTCAACAATACAGAGCAAAGCTGGTGCTATACGGATGGGCTAACAGACTATTTAATGGAAGCCGTTAATGGATTAGAGCTGTTACCGGATCAACCATTTACTGGAGAGTTTTCGGGGGAGAGCGAAGCGGCTGAATGGGCGCTTTTATGGCTACCAGAAGGCGGAGAACTGCTCACGGAGAGCTATGTTAACTTGATCCCAACCGCACAAGGGGGAACCCATGTGAATGGGTTGCGCCAAGGGTTACTTGATGCAATGAGGGAGTTCTGTGAGTTCCGTAATATCTTACCTCGTGGCGTAAAACTGTCTGCTGATGATATCTGGGAGCGCTGTGCGTATGTGCTTTCGGTTAAGATGCAAGATCCGCAATTTGCTGGGCAAACGAAAGAGCGTCTCTCTTCTCGCCAATGTGCGGCATTTGTTGCTGGCGTCGTAAAAGATGCCTTTAGCCTATGGTTAAACCAAAACGTTCAAGTTGCCGAACAGTTAGCGGAAATGGCAATTGCTAGCGCTCAGCGGCGTATGCGTGCGGCTAAAAAGGTGGTGCGTAAGAAGTTAACCAGTGGCCCCGCTTTACCCGGTAAGTTAGCAGATTGTAGCTCCCAAGATTTAAGTATGACAGAGCTGTTCTTGGTGGAAGGGGATTCTGCGGGAGGTTCAGCAAAGCAAGCCCGCGACCGTGAATATCAAGCTATTATGCCTTTACGTGGGAAGATCCTAAACACATGGGAAGTCTCTTCCGATGAAGTGCTGGCGTCGCAAGAAGTTCATGATATTTCTGTTGCCATCGGTATGGATCCTGATAGTGAGGATTTAAGCCAATTGCGTTACGGGAAAGTGTGTATTCTTGCGGATGCTGACTCTGATGGGTTACATATTGCGACGCTGTTATGTGCATTGTTTGTGCGTCATTTCCCTAAGCTTGTCAAAGAAGGGCATGTATACATGGCAATGCCGCCACTGTATCGTATCGATTTAGGGAAAGAGACGTTTTATGCATTGGATGAAAGCGAAAAGAATGCCGTGCTTGATAGGCTGAGTCGTAAGAGAGGCAAACCCAATGTACAGCGCTTTAAAGGGTTGGGGGAAATGAACCCAATTCAATTGCGTGAAACGACATTAGATCCCAACACTCGCCGTCTTGTTCAATTAACCATTGATGATGAGAACTACAAAGAAACAGTGGCCGTCATGGATATGCTGTTAGCAAAAAAACGTTCAGAAGATCGTCGTAACTGGTTACAAGAAAAAGGCGATATGGCTGAAATTGAAGTCTAACATTCATCACGCTATCAAAAAGAGTAAGGAAAGTATTGAATGAGTGAAATTACTCATGACGGCGTAGAGCGTTTACCCCTCCACGCCTTTACTGAGAACGCCTATCTGAACTATTCGATGTATGTGATCATGGATAGGGCGTTACCTTTTATTGGCGATGGGCTAAAGCCCGTCCAGCGCCGTATCGTTTATGCAATGTCCGAGTTAGGACTTAATAATACGGCGAAATATAAAAAATCAGCGAGGACGGTCGGTGACGTACTAGGTAAATATCACCCTCATGGTGATATTGCCTGTTATGAAGCGATGGTGCTAATGGCTCAACCGTTTTCTTACCGCTATCCATTGGTTGATGGTCAAGGAAACTGGGGGGCGCCTGATGATCCTAAATCTTTCGCCGCGATGCGTTATACCGAATCACGGCTATCAAAATACGCAGAAGTATTATTGAGTGAGCTTGCGCATGGCACAGTGGATTGGATCCCTAACTTTGATGGCACTTTGAATGAGCCAAAAATGTTGCCAGCGCGTTTACCGAATATTTTGCTCAATGGTACAACGGGGATCGCCGTTGGGATGGCGACAGATATCCCACCTCATAATGCACGGGAAGTGGCTCAAGCCTTGGTTGCTCTACTGGATAAGCCAATGCTGTCACTGGATGACATTATGTCGTATGTTCCTGGTCCAGATTTCCCAACCGAAGCAGAAATTATCTCTTCCCGAGAGGATATTCGTAAGATCTATCAAAATGGTCGCGGCTCGGTTCGTATGCGTGCTGTTTGGGAAAAAGAGGATGGTAATGCGGTTATTACTGCTCTGCCTCATCAAGTTTCTGGGGCGAAAGTGCTTGAGCAGATTGCAAGCCAGATGCGCGCGAAGAAATTACCGATGGTGGATGATTTACGTGATGAGTCCGATCACGAAAATCCTACACGCCTAGTCATTGTGCCGCGTAGTAATCGTGTTGACCTCGAACAAGTGATGAATCACCTGTTTGCGACGACAGATCTCGAGAAAAGCTATCGCGTTAACCTCAACATGATAGGTCTTGATAATCGTCCAGCAGTTAAAGGGTTGGTAGATATACTCAATGAATGGATTGTTTACCGCCGTCAAACGGTACGTAATCGCCTTAATCATCGTTTAGAAAAGGTTCTTAGACGCTTACATATTTTAGACGGTTTATTAATTGCTTATCTTAACATTGATGAAGTTATTGAGATCATCCGTACGGAAGATGAGCCAAAACCTGTCTTAATGTCGCGCTTTAATCTCTCTGATACGCAAGCAGAAGCTATCTTAGAATTAAAATTACGTCATTTGGCTAAACTCGAGGAGATGAAAATTCGAGGCGAGCAAGATGAATTAATTAAAGAGCGTGATGAATTACAAAGTATTTTAGGCTCCGAGCGTAAGCTAAATACGCTGATTAAAAAAGAAATTCAGGCTGACGCCAAAGCTTATGGGGATGAGCGTCGCTCGCCACTGCGTGAACGTGAAGAAGCAAAAGCATTGAGCGAACATGAAATTCTACCTTCAGAGCCGATTACCGTTGTATTGTCAGAAATGGGCTGGGTACGCAGTGCGAAAGGGCATGATATTGAGCCTTCTAACCTGAATTATAAGGCTGGAGATAGTTTCAAAGGTGCCGCTCGAGGTAAAACCAATCAGCCTGTTGTTTTCCTAGATACGACAGGGCGTAGTTATTCGGTTGACCCATTAGAGCTACCTTCCGCACGCAGTCAAGGGGAGCCATTAACCGGGCGTTTATCACTACCGCCAGGGGCGACCGTCGAACATGTTCTGATGGCCCAAGATGAACAAAAATATTTAATGGCATCGGATGCGGGCTATGGTTTTATTTGTACCTTTAATGATCTTGTCACCAAGAACAAAACAGGTAAGGCTCTGATTAATCTGCCGGATAACGCCAAGATCCTCACACCAATTGAGATCAATAATGAGCAAGAAGATGTACTGTTAGCCATTACTAAGGCTGGTCGTATGTTAATGTTCCCTGTTGCTGATTTGCCTCAATTGTCGAAAGGGAAAGGTAATAAGATCATCAATATTACCGGTGCTCAAGCGGCAAGTGGTGAAGACCTTCTTGTTTGGTTATTAGTGCTGCCAGCACAGGCTTCAATTACGCTCTATTTCGGTAAACGGAAACTGAGATTGAAATCGGAAGAGTTGCAAAAATATCGTGCAGAAAGAGGGCGTCGTGGTACATCACTACCTCGTGGCTTGCATAATATTGAGCGAATTGAAGTTGAAACTGCGGATGCAGACAAATAATAATAGTGCAATTTTATTATGGGATTGATTATGCTCTAAATACGTAAAGGTCAGCCAGCCGATAGCGGAATCAATCGTGCTGACAATGCTGCACTTGAAGTATGGCGAGGATAATCAAGTTCTGATTATTTAGACAGAGGTCTCTATGCTAGCGCTGATTAGGGCCATTATTGTGATTATTTATACAATATTGGTGTGTGTATTTGGGGGAATTTATTGTTTATTTAGCCCTCGTGATCCAAAACATGTGATGGTTTTTGGCCATATGTTTGGGCGGTTATCAACATTATTTGGCATAAAAATTATTAACCGCGTTCCAGAAAAAGCGAAAAAATATGGCCCGAGCATTTATATTGGTAATCACCAAAATAACTATGACATGGTCACAATGTCGAATGGTGTTCAACCAAGAACGGTGACAGTAGGGAAAAAAAGTTTAGTGTTGATCCCGTTTTTTGGTTTTCTGTACTGGATCACGGGGAATATTTTGATCGACCGTTCGAATCGTTCAAAAGCGCATAACACAATTTCGCAAGTGGCTGAACAAATCAAAAAACATCAAATTTCGATTTGGATGTTTCCAGAGGGAACTCGCAGCCGTGGTCGTGGGTTGCTACCTTTTAAAACAGGGGCATTTCATGCGGCGATTGCTGCGGGTGTACCAATTGTACCGGTTTGTGTTTCTACCACTCAAGGAAGGATCAAACTCAACCGTTGGAATAATGGTCATGTGATCGTTGAAATGTTAGAGCCAATAGAGACAAAAAACTATTCCAAGGAGCAAGTCAGGGAGCTCGCTGAATATTGCCATGATTTGATGGAAGCTAAAATTAAGCAGCTCGATGAAGAGATTGCTGAAATAGACAAGCAAAATAAATAAGTTGTTCGGCACGATGACTTAACATGACGCCCTTTTCTGAATAGGTTATCTCATCAGAAAAGGGCGTTTTTATTTAATGAATCACATGATCCTGTTTACACGTCTAATTACATTTTATCTTGTCATTTTTGACTATTAAATTTTATTTATCGTTATAGATATTTTTAGAGTTTCATCTATTTTCGCGATATCATTACAACCCATTTGTATCAAGTTTAAGATTATGGCCCAATGATGGGTTATGCTAGCGCGAACCTAAAATTAACGATTAAATTGGCTTATATTGCGAATATCTAACAATAATTAGCGCTGCTATTTTTAGTTTAGTGGAGAATTTATGTCATTCAGTCGGCGTCAGTTTCTGCTTATTGCAGGGCTGGCTTTGTGTTTGGTCAATACATCAAACTATGCTTTTGCGAGCGGTAATGGCAAAAACCCGCTCCCTGTTCCTCCATTATTAGAATCCAAATCAGGACAGCCGTTATTTTTGACATTACAAAAAATACATTGGTCGTTTGATGGGAAATACTCTGCGGATATATGGGGGGTTAATGGTTCTTATCCAGGTCCAACGGTAAAAGTAAAAAATGGCGATGATATTAAGCTGATTTATAGTAATCGCTTACCTGAGTCTGTTTCCATGACAGTTAGTGGCCTGCAAGTTCCTGGTACTCAAATAGGTGGAGCGGCAAGGTTAATCTCTTCAGGAGCCGATTGGTCTCCTGTGATCCCTATTCGTCAACCCGCAGCGACCCTTTGGTATCACGCGAATACAGAAGGCAAAATGGGGCCTCAAATTTATAATGGTCTATTAGGGATGTGGATCATTGAAGATGATTCAACGAAGAATCTGCGACTACCAAAACATTATGGCGTCGATGATTTTCCTATTATTATCCAAGATAAGCGCTTAGATAATTTTGGGGTTCCTGAATACCAAGCCAATGAGGAAGGTTTTCTTGGGGATACGTTATTAGTTAACGGTGTTCAAGACCCTTATATTGAAGTTTCCCGTGGCTGGATCCGTTTACGCTTATTAAATGCCTCTAATTCGAGGCGCTATGTCATGAAAATTAGCGATGGGCGTCCTTTTGTGATGATAGCCTCCGATCAAGGATTATTGACATCACCAGTCAAAGTGCCTGAACTGTCGTTGGCACCGGGTGAACGTCGAGAAGTCTTGATTGATATGGCAAAAACAGAAGAGCTTACCATTACAGCGGGTGAATCAGCGAGCTTTATGGATAGAGTGAAGAGTTTATTTGAACCTTCAACAACACTCATATCGACCAATGTGTTGACTATCAAAGCAACAGGGTTAATGTCTTTGGTGACTGATGATGTTCCTACTCAGTTAGTTGAAGATAAAACTCAGATCACTTCATCTATTCGTAATCGTGATATTCACCTTAATGAACCTTATGGCATCAATAATACGACAAAAGATACTCGTCGTATTGATCTATCAAGCCAACAAGGTGGGTGGGAGCGCTGGGCCGTAACCAGTAATGTTCCTCAACCTTTTCATATTGAAGGGGTTCGTTTTAAAGTGATTAACCGTAATGGACAACCGACACCACCGGAGGATTTCGGCTGGAAAGATACAGTTTGGGTTGATGGTAAAACAGAACTATTGGTACAAATGATGCAGCCATCCTATGAGCACTTTCCATTTTTATTCTACAGCAACAATTTAGAAAAAGCGGATTTAGGCTCAGTGGGGCAACTGGTCGTGGCACCTGAAAATTAATGTTAAATCGGGAGTGTTAGAAATTCTGTGTCATCCTAGTAAACGACCTCAAAAAGGAAGGACTGATGACACAACCTTTCGATTTTGATAAAACCTTAAAATTACTTCAAGAGGGGCAGGTTTTGATCGGTAAAGGCGGTATCCTGACCCCATTGAGACTCTTATTTGGCGAATGATATCAATGCCAATCGCCGAAATGGTATCACTAAGAAAACCATCAAAATATCAACGGGTAACGTTGAACTGGCAACGAGGCCTGATCGTAATGGTTCTTTCGAACCGTAACGGGTGAAAAAGCACCAAGCGACATTATCGAATGAGGTCGAGCATAAAATAATACGTTTTTTGCTCTGAGTATGAGTTACTCGGGTATTAGCCGAGAATTGAAGAACTGTATGCTTTTAGTCTCTCACCTGCCGCGATTAGCGCAGTGACTGGCAAAGTTATTCTGAACTCAAACTATGGCAGCAGCAACCACCGGATATGGTGGGTTGGAAACAAAATATGCTAGCTATCTATAACCAAATAATTGAAGACCTCATGACGATCAATCCAGAGCTGCAAGTGATTCAGAAGCTATTTTAACCACGGCGATTAGACGGTCGTTGATCGTCTTTGAATATTTACGTGCTAATATTGATAATGTAAAGATTATCAAAATAACAGTTGGAATAGATGAGACGTTTTCTGTTAGTAAAACTTCTCGATTTGATAACAGGTTTCTTATGGAAAGAATAAAAAAATGAATAGAATGGAGCTAATCAATAAATATATCAAAACTGATTTAGAAAAAATAACAGTGAAAACAGGTGAATTGAAAAAAAAATCTGATGATAGGTTTTATTCTAATATAGGAAAAATTATTGCTGAAAAAAAGAGTAATAGAGACATAAATTATGTTGTTGCTCTTGATTCTGCAATGGGAATTACTGGGTTGCTTTATACGAAAGAAATCTACTCAAATGTGAATGAAAAATCTTATGCTTTTGAGAAATTCTTTTGGCATAGAAATGTTTCTTTTTTAGTTAATTACTATAATTTATTTAAGGATAAAAATATATCTTTAGACTTTTCTGAACAAGGCGAAATTTTACTCATGGATTTTGCTTGTGATGACTTTAGAATTGGGCACCTTTGCTACGATAGAATTATTGAGAATATTCAATCGGGTAAAATGGCAAAATCACTCCCTATGTATACTCGTCCACAGAAGCTAGGCGTATTTGCCGTTGAAATGTTGGCAAGCGAAAAAAATCAAACCATAGATTGGGAGAGTGCAGGTATTCCTATCGATCCGTTTTATCAACGTTTTTGCCAAAAAGCGTTATATAATGAAAATCACGATGTTGTCGCCCAATGGCTTATTGCACTGTGTGATCGTCATGTCGAATGGTCCGCTTTATTTGACTGGGATGAAAATGAACAAAGTGCGACAGGCTATGAAATAGATATGGAAATATTATTAGCGTGGCCGTTTGAATATCAAGCCGTCAAAAATTTCCGCGCCAAACATGGCTTAACTACTCCTATCATCGATCACCCATTACTTAAAACCCCGATGGCAATTGAACATCGCCCTGATATGGTGGGTTGGAAGCAAAATAGGCCCGCTGTTTATGATCAGATGATTGAAGACTTGATCACGATTAATACAGAGCTGCAAGTGATTCATAAACTATTTTAATCACGGTAAATCACCGAAGGTTTACCATCTTTAGATACAGGTAATATTATGAAGCAGACGGCAGAAAGAAAACAAATTATTTGTGATAATAAGCTGTAAGCCTTTTATCTTGATGCAGTTCACTATTTTGAAGAAGAACATCACGTAGCATTAGATCACCATGAAATTAAGCGAGAGGCCTTGTTTAATCAATTAAAGAAAAATTATTTGCACTTTGAATCTATTGGTCGAGCAAGTCAACTTGATGAAAATTAATGGGGTCTCAGTAGCATTAGAAGGACACAAGGTGGTTTGTGGGTGTGTGCTTGTCGCAGTGGGTTAAGCAAGCAGTAAAAAAGTATCTTGAGCGGGGTGTTTTAATCATAGGGGTTAAAACAATAAAGAATGAGTGAATACTATTATTAGTCAGTATGTTAGCTTTAAAGAATCGAATGATTATAAGGATGATTTCATTTGCAGAATTGAGTCACCTCTACCACCGATGCGGTATATCGACAGTGAAAAAGCGTTAGATGAGGCTAATTGCACTCTGGGTTTTATTAATGAGGAAAAGATATAATGGGAATAGTTGCCTTTGTCAAAAAACACATGACATTAAAATCCAATTTTGATCGTGCCAAGAAACAACGCTTTGTATCTAATCACGAACGTTACCAAAATAATGTTGAGCTTGAAGAGTTAACCTTTATTGATGAAATTAATGCTAAACAATTTGCCATTGCGAATATTAATCGAGGAAAACGTGATGTTGGGGCAATGAGCTTTTTTCTGGTTATTTTAGTTTTTTTTATAGTAATTTTGAGTGTACTAATAAAGTCAAATATAGATAACTACAATAGTTTTGTTAGCACCATCTCAATGTATGAGAAAAAGTATAATCTTTATAAAGAAAAAAATATAACATTGACTAAAAAAATTAAGGAGCTTAGACCATTTTATGGTGAAGGCAATAAAAGCTTTGGGGTTTTCTTTGTCGATTACTATTTATGGGGAGGGCATGTCGATAAAGTTGGAGGTAAGGACGTTACTCTTATAATTTTCACGTTAATTTTTGGTATTTTTACCAGTATTGTGGGTTATATAATCTTTTTAAAGCCGCTACCAGTCCTGATTTTTGATCGAGAGAAAAAATATGTCTATAGCTATTTAAAAGGGAAAGTTTCAGCAGACCGCTATGAATATATTGAGTATGGTCATGCCCCGATTATGCTTGCAGTCCGGTTATATAGCATTAATACTGAAAATGGTGAATTGCAGGAAGAGATGTTTTTGCCTTATACATCAGCCATGTCAAACCTTAACTTTAATACAGCTAATGAAGCC
>NZ_JAMPQI010000020.1:0-96997 GCF_028482365.1 Providencia sp. PROV122
TGATTTTTACTACTATGGGTCAGTTTTGTGAGGACTACCACGGCGGGTATTGGGAATATTGCACTTTATCTAATAGCGGCGCTTTTATTTATCCCGATTTGAATCAAGAGGAGCTTACGCTATTCAATCCTCATAACGGCAATGAAGCTGACGTCAGTTGTGAAGCGGCAGGGATTGCTGTGTGTTTGATGATGTACAGTTTATGGTCATTTCAAACAGAAAGTGACACCCTCGTCGATCGCTTTTATCAATTGCGTGATTATGCGGCGCAACACCCAGAACGTTCCGCCATTTTCCATCTAATCGATTAACCACGTCCTTATTTACGCCTTCGTATTATCTGATTCATTATAAAAGCATCATCAGACTAACCCATTAATTAACTTACATTTATTTTTATATCTGTATTATTTTAGTGAATCAATCATCAGAATGAGTCACTAAAAATGATACTCAATATACCTATCATTTCGAGAAAGCTCTGCACCGCAAGGTGTAGGGCTTTTTTGTTTATTACTGTCTATCAATATCGACTGAATTGGAGTTCTACTATGTTTACCTTACAAGAGCAAGAATCAACGGTTATCAAAACCAACCTCGTCAATTCCCGTGGTCGTAGTACCTTCTGGCGTTTTTACTTTGGTACTGTGCCAGACTGGCAACGTATTGAAGGCGATATCTTTAATCTGATGGATAAGATGTGTGAGGTCTATCAAGGTGCTTTCTGGGAGTTCAGTATGCTGTCTAATGGCGGCGCATTTATCTGGCCTGATATGCTCGAAACCTCCCTGCATATGTTTAACCCGCATAACGGAAATGAAGCTGAGTTAAGCCCTGAAGCAGCCGGTATTGCTGTCTGTTTACTGGTGTATAGCATCTGGTCGTTTAAAACCGAGAGTTCTGTGCTGGTAGAGTATTTTTACCAACTTCGTGACTATGCGATGCAACATCCCGAGCAAGCACAAATCTTTCGCCTTATAGACTGATTTATCAGTCACAGTTTTATCTTTCCCCCACCAGCAATCTTCATTTAATCCATTTATCGAATTATTTATCAGTTTAATTATTGAGGAGAACCCCTATGTCTCGTTTAGCTTCCCGTTTTGGCAATGCTTGCTCTATTCGTCGTGACCGCCCGCTAACTACCGAAGAGTTATTTCGCACAGTACCCAGTGTGTTTTCAGAAGAAAAACACAACTCTCGCAGTGAAAAATACTGCTATATCCCTACCATTACGTTACTCGATAGTCTTCAAAACGAAGGTTTCTACCCGTTCTTCGCTTGCCAGACTCGTGTACGCGATGCCAGCCGTCGAGAGTACACCAAGCATATGTTACGGTTACGTCGTCATGACCAAATCACGGGTATACAAGTGCCTGAAATCATCTTACTCAATAGCCATGATGGCTCAAGTAGCTATCAAATGTTACCCGGCTTCTTTAGAGCCATTTGCTGTAATGGCCTCGTTTGCGGTGACACGTTTGGTGAAGTGAGAGTACCGCACAAGGGCGATGTGGTTAATAAAGTCATTGAAGGGGCTTATGAAGTATTAGGGCTATTTGAACGCATGGATGAGCAACGTGATGCCATGCAGTCCCTATTATTACCGCCACCAGCCCAACACATCTTTGCTCAATCTGCTCTCACATATCGTTATGGTGAAGCGCATCAGCCGATCACCGAAGCGCAAGTATTACAGCCACGCCGTGTAGAAGATAAGAAGGACGATCTTTGGACGGTGTACCAACGTTTGCAAGAAAATTTAATTAAAGGGGGATTATCAGGCAGAAATGCGAAAGGTAAACGCGCTCGCACGCGTTCAGTGAATGGGATTGATGGTGATGTGAAGCTTAACCGAGCCTTGTGGGTGATGGCTGAAAATATGCTTCAACTAGCCTCGTAATGATGGAGATATTAACGATGGAGAGTATCAATACTTATACGAATACCTTAACACTGCTTCCTAATGAACAACGTACTATCAAACGTGCGTTGACCATACTGGATAAGTATCTGCGTGAACCGGGTATTGCTTTTACATCAACGCAAAATGTGAGGGATTGGTTACGGCTAAAAATGTCAGCATTAGAGCGTGAAGCGTTTATTGTGCTCTACTTGAATCAACAAAATCAGTTGATAAGCAGTGAAACCCTGTTTGCTGGCTCGATTAGCAGCACACAGGTTTATCCTCGTGAAGTCGTCAAACGAGCACTTTATTTTAATGCTGCTGCCGTTATCTTTGCACACAACCATCCGTCAGGCGATATCACGCCAAGCCAAGCGGATAAATCTATCACGCAACAATTAATAAAAGCATTGCAGCTAATTGAAGTACGAGTACTTGACCATCTGATCATCGGTGGTCAGCAAATCTTCTCTTTCGCTGAGCATGGCTTAGTATGAGGTGAACCATGAATATCATCCGTAAATCCGCAGCAATGAAGATCCATCAGCAACATTTAGGCTCTCGCCTTGCTCGTTATTGTAGGGGAAAGTATAAATGGGTTGGTAATAGCGAGCATTATATTGGTAAGGAGGTGCCAGATTGTCGTGGCGTGTTAGCTGTTTATGTTGAACGTCGCCAAGACAGAGATGGCCCTTATGCGTGTGTCATGTGTGTGACATTGAATTGAATAAGTACAGATCACTTTGAGTTTATCCTATATTGGATGGATAAATTAAGCCTACTTCCACTTTGATTAGTATTTTTATAAAAAATGGGTCACGTATCCAAAGGGTTGATGGCATTTCAAACGTAATACTCTCGCTCAATGAAAGTCCCAATGATCTTGTCATGCATGCCGGATGATTTTGAATACCCTAACGTCTTGCGATTAAGTCGTTTCAATCGGTTACGCAACGTCAGATTTTCACGCTCAATTCGATGGAGAAAAAAGACTTGATTCAATGGCACATATCAAACCGTTGGATCTTAAGTGAATTGGGTTTTAATGTACTAAATAGTATAAAAAAGGATCTTTAAAATATTAAGGTTATGATAGAAAAGATACACGAATATTTTGATAGGCGGCAAATTATTTAACAGAAGGGTTGCGAGGAGGTATAATTATCTCGTTGGCAACCCACTTATTAACCTTTTAATCAGATTATGAATTTAGGTATGATTATTGCCTTGGGGGTGTATTTAGGTATGATTATTGCCTTGGGGGTGTATTTGGGGGTTATTTATTTGTCCATATTAATAATTTCCTTTTAAATCATATTTTTTATATCTATATGCGACTCCTGTGATCTCCGCCACTCAAGTTCAATACACCGCCACAAAAATCAGTTAATCCCTCAAATATCAACTATTAATCCACTTTCAATTTAACGGATGCCAGCTCAGCTCACCCCAAATCAATAGGATTGTGGGGGCATATGAGGTGCCCCAATGACATAAACCGCCCGTCAGGTAGAGGCTGCAAAGCCTAAAGAGAAGCCATATAAACTCTTTGATGGTGGTGGCTTATGCCTTGAAGTTACAACGAAAGACTCATGCTACTGGAGAATGAAGTAGCGCTTTAGTGGTACAGAAAAAGATTAGTTTTTGGTGTATTGCCTATCGTGACGCTTGCTGAAGCGCGTGAAATGTGAAACCAAGCAAAAAAAGATACTGGCTGCTGGTGGAGATCCGGGAGAAGTCAAAAAAGAATAGAAGGCGATTCAAAAGCTCAGTACAGGAAATACGTTTGAAGCTATTGCTCGCGAATGGCATAAATCTAAAGCAGATCGCTGGTCACTACGTTATCGCGGAGAAATTATTGATACCTTTGAAAAGGATATCTTTCCTTATATGGCTACGCTTGATCTGGCTAGAGGGCGAGCACAGTTTGTGGGTAAGAGCTTAATTGCACTGCTCGATTAGGTTAAATATGTGGGGGAAGACGCTGGTATTAAAGCGATTACAGGTGGTGACCTTGTCAAAATTGATGGCAAATATGAGAAGCAATTTAGTACAGTGCTGACGGCTGTTGTATTGGCAAAAAATAATGAGCCGATGAATTTTAGTGAACGCCAAGGTGGTATAACACGGCGACGTGTAATTTTTGCATTTAACCATTCAGTAAAAGAGTCTGAGAAAGCCCCACTTTATTGGAGAGAAAATTGCCAATGAGTTACCCATAGTTATTGGCGCCTTATTAGCGGAGTTTCATGACTAGGAACAAGCAAAGTAGCTATTGATTGAGCAACGTGATTCAATCGAAGCAATGGGAGTGAAGTGGGAGGCTGAGCCACTCTATGGATTTTGTGCCTATACTGTTGAGTTGGGGAAAGCTGTAGGCATGTATATGGGGACTTGGCCATTTATCCTAAGCCCCTCGCGTTTATTTTTATCATGCTTATTTAGCGTATATGGAAGCTTACGGCCACCAATACTCATTTTTTCTCATAAAATTTGGTAAAGATTTTCCTAAAGTGATGAAAGAATTTGGCGCGGAATATAAAAAGGCTAAGACGGATAAAGGATTTCGTTACGACATGGATTTATCAGAGACGGCCAATGATTGGTTGCGCGCGTTGGCATTATCTCATCCACCATTACCTAATTAATCATAATGATTATCTAAATTTGCTCTGTTCATGGTGTTCAGTAAATATTTATGGTAGTTCATTGGCTAGCGCTGGTGGCTAAAACTGAACACTTGAATAGTTGATAAAGAGTTCTGAGGTAAATATTCAGAGCTACGAACATCAGTGCTGGTGCGGGCTGTGAGGGTATTTTGATGAGTAGTGAAGAGGATGAAGAGTATGTGGGGGAGTTGAAGGCGTCGAAAGGAGGGGTAATAGAATATGAAATATTTATATAAATAATAAGCTTACTTATTAATGAAAAAGCAACAGGTTTTAATCTAAATCGTTAAAGTATGCCTAAATTTAATATAAATAAACACTCTTAAATATACCAATTTTCGCTTGCATAAGCTGTAATCACTTGAATCTAGTTAGAAGCTAGTTTAGCATCTAACTATGCAATTTTTGCATTTTTTTCACAAAAATAGAGGTTTCATATGCTTATACAGTTTACGATAGAAAACTATAAAAGTTTTAGGGATAAGCAAAGCCTTAGTTTTGTTTCATCTCAAGGTGATGAGCATCCTGAGCATGTTGTGAAACTTGATAATGGCTTAAGAATTAATAAAGTTGCTGCAATTATTGGTGGTAATGGTACAGGTAAAAGCCAATTATTAGCTGCTATAACTGAGTTTGCTAATGCAATTCGTCAGGATAAACTGAATGATTTGCATCAGCCATACATTTTTAGTCAAGAGTCACGAGTAAGACCCACATCTTATGAAGTAATTATCATTAATGAAGATAAAACCTTATTTTTAAGATATGGGATTTCAGGACTTAATGAAAAAATAATTTCAGAATACTTATATTCTAGACCTGTAAAAAAAGGGGCTAAAGAGTCTTGTATATTCAAACGAGAATTAAATGATGTTGAATTTATTAAACAAGAATATAAAAAGCAAGAAGGTCTTATTAATCCAATACTAAAAGATAGTGGGGCTATTATCACATTTAGTAAGTCGTTAGAAGTTTCTGAATTAACAGCAGTCGGTTTATGGGCAATTCGGCAACTACCATATATTCCTGAGGATCATACAAATCAGGCAATTAATTTTATTGAAGAACGATTGCAAAATGAGCTAGAAAATGGAAGTAAAAGTAGATTTAATCAATTTTTAAATGAATATAATAAGTATATAAAACTTTGCCCTATTTATATTGACTCTGTCAGTTTTCAGCCTCAAGGGGATGAGGGTAAATATCGTTTTGTATATAGAATAAATAATCATCATGACAGTTCTGAATTTGTTTCTGTAGGCCTTGATAGAAGAAGTGGTTTTTTTTCTCGTGGCACCTTAAATATATTGGGCTTCATGGCTGTTTTATTATGGAGTCATAGCAATAAACTTACCTTATATATTGATGAAATTGATTCATCTATTCACTATTTATTAGCAAATAGCATGCTGAAAAAAATAATCCATGATGTTTGTCAACTGGATAACGTACAGTTTATTTTTTCAACTCATAACCTTCCACTTTTAGATGACTGTATTCGTAGAGATGAATTAAACATTATCTATAAAAATGAGGATAAATCATCTGAAATAATAAATGCATCTAAATTTTCAGTCAGAAAAGATGCAAAAATTTCAGCTAAGTATTTCAGAGGTGAGTTTGGAATATTGCCTAAATTTTTAAAAGATAATTTAAAGGATTAAATTATGTCAGATGATTTTGATTTTGATTTTGATTTTGATTTTGATAACTCGTCCAGTACTATGGTAAATCTTGAATTGTCTTCTTTTGAAGATATCAGATTAAAATGTCAGGATAAAAGGGTTTGTGTATTTTTAGGAGCTGGTTTTTCTAAAGCATGGGATAAAAATTATCCCTTAAGTAATCAGTTGTTTTCTATTTCAGATGAAGAAGCAGAAGAAAATAAGGATAAATATAATTTCTTTTCTTTGTTTACTAGTTTGAATTTAAAGTGGGCAGAAAATAGTGCGGAAGATGAGGATAAAGCAAAGGTATTTAAAAGTTTTAAATACATGATTGATGTTTATAAAAGATATCCAAGCTTACTGCCATCACATTTAGATAAACATACTGTTTCTCTTTTAGAAAATGAGATAAAAAGTTATATCAAGAATAAGTTTAAAAGAATTGTTAAATCTAATGAATTAAAACTGAAGGATACAGGAAAATTAAATAAAAGTAAAACAGGTATCGTGAGATTTTTCAATGAAATAAGTTCTTTTAATGGATTGGATGTAATAACGACTAATTATGATATTGTTATAGACAAGGTTTTGAATAAAATTTCACCTACAAGATCTATTTTACGCGGTATGCCTGTCATGATTGATGATGTATTACAATGCCCTAAAGCTGGTGGTATTGGTTTATACAAATTAAATGGCGGTTTTGAGGTCATTGCAGATGGAGATATTTTTAAAATAGATTATGAATCTATTAAAAATGAGAAAAAAGCACCAAATATTATATTGCCTTCTAATGAACAAGATTATAGTGATAAATACTTTAAAAATGCATTTATTAAATCTTCAAATCAATTGAGAACTGCAGATATTCTTATTTTTATTGGTTACTCTTTTCCATCTGAGGATTTTATTATCCAGTTTTTGTTAAAGTCTTTTTTAGACACCAATAACAAAAATAAAGAAACGATTATTATTAGTAGGGATAAAGAAAGTGCAATTAATTGCCATAAGAATGCATGCAATATATTTAAAGAGTTACATGACAAATCAGGGTTATATTATGTAGATAAGGGATTTGTGGAACTTTGTGAAACAATATAGCCTTACCTTGTATCATATTTCAATAAACAAAGTTTATCTGAATGTACCCCTGTTCAATTGAACAGAGGTATCCCTCCAGATATAGTAACTCTGTAGCGGCGAAATCCGCTGTCGTGGATTAGCGTCCCGAAATTTAATAGAGGCACAACCACAAAGCGGTTATTATGTGCGATACAGCTACACCCTGTGAAAAGCAATGATGGGCTGGACGAGGGCATCGAAAGATGTGCCAGATTTTCTGTTGACTAGTTACGCTAACCTTGTTCAGTTCACCATCCTTTAAGGTTAGCGTCTCTTGGTGGTGATCTTTAAATCATCAACAGAGAGGTTGTCATCATGGATTCGACGACCAAGTGCCCCCTCCCAATAACGATTTTTAGCCCATTCAAAGGTTCCACCACTGCACTTCTATCTAACCAGAAGGTGCGAAATGTACGATAATTCCCATCTTGATCTAGAAGAAATCATTGACCGGTGCTGAGCGTTGATTTATGCCATTGTTACTTTTGAATCACAAGAAACAAAAGAATTTCTTGGGGGCAATTGAACCTATTACACCAAACCTATTCATAAGAAAATTGCACATTAACTACAAATATTGTCAACTGAAAACATACTTTAAGGCATCGAAAGGTGCCTTAAAAAATTGTATTTTTTCTGAATAAAGTTAATTATTTCATTGCTATTTTTTCACCAGTGTTTCCTCTGTTTTGATTTCAGGCCAGTCAAGAGCTAGGATATTTTGCAATGTATAAAAATATTATCCATTTTGGTATGGTTATTATATGGGTAAAGTTTAGACATATTAGACGAGGTAGGGTGTGGATAACATACAGATAAGCGGATTAATAATTAATATTTTAATGATGTTGATAGCTATAATGTCATCATTTATCAGTTACTTAATATATAAAGATAACTCAAGTCCTGATGTTATCGTTTATCTAGAACTAGATAAAGATGCAAAAACGCTATTGAATTTAGTTATAAAAAATATCGGTAAAAGTCCTGCAAAAAACGTAATGTTCAAGTTAGATAAAAAAATACCCCAATTTGCACATGGTAATTCAAAGGCTGAAGAGATGATTGATGGTGCTTTATTCACAGGAATTCCATTTTTAGCACCAGGAGCTTCAAGAGTCTCCATGATAGGTGACTATTATGGGTTAGATAAATGGTTTCAAGGTAAAGAGATTAGAGTAGAAACAACTTTTTATAAGGCAAACAATCGTTCAATATTTAATAATCTAATTACGAATGAAAGCTTTCTTGAAGTTTACTCTTTTAAGGCTGTTTCAGCCTCAGATAATAGTACAGAAACAAAGGTCGTACATGAATTGAGAAATATAAATAAATCATTATCGAAATTTGCAAAATAAAAAATCAAAAAATAATAGTTAAGTCGATGTGTAAAAATTATTTAATTTTTCATAAGGTTAGCAATAAGTAAATATATAATTATTGCCTGACTAACAATCATATTGCAGTTTTTTATACCAATACTTGGCCCTCTATTTTGTAAAATAAAACCAACCAAAAAATTTGGGCAAAATTGGGGGGCATATGAGGTGCCCCAATGACATAAACCACCCGTCAGGTAGAGGCTGCAAAGCCTAAAGAGAAGCCATATAAACTCTTTGATGGTGGTGGCTTATGCCTTGAAGTTACAACGAAAGACTCATGCTACTGGAGAATGAAGTAGCGCTTTAGTGGTAAAGAAAAAGATTAGTTTTTGGTGTATTGCCTATCGTGACGCTTGCTGAAGCGCGTGAAATATGAAGCCCATTTTGGCGACAGATATCTTCGACTTTCATACCTGAATCAGCGAGTTTTAAAATATTAACGATTTGAGTTTCAGTAAAACGAGCTTTTTTCATCATGATCTCTGCAAATTTTAGGGCAGAAACACTAATTATCGCTGTCTTATTTTAAGGGAAGTGGACATATATGGATGGGTGCAGGGAAATGTGTGGTGGTATGCTACATGGACAAGCGTTTGAATAATATAGCCAGTGTGAATTTTAAGTGATGATTGGCCATCTTTATCTATAAATATAAAGATGGCCATATCTATTAGAAATTTAAATAATATTTAATATATTATTTATTATTAACATTATGGTTTATTTATAATGTTGTTGAATCTTTTGCGCAGTAGCAAATCCACGTTTTGCTTCTTTCTCGGCAATTTCAACAGACAAACCAATATAAGCTCGAGGGTCTAACATTTCTTTGATTTCATCATTGCTAAATGCCGCGGAAATGATCTCATTCTTAGTTAAGTTAGTATAAAAATCCTCACCATCAGCAGCGGTTTTAATCGCTTCCTCATAGAGTAGTGAGTGAGCTTTATCTTTACCCAATTTTTCAGCCATCTTCATCATAACGTATTCAGTATTATCTAATCCTTTATTTCTGAGGACGTTATGTAGCATTCTTTCTTCATGAGGCACAATCGTTCTAGACAGCTCTTCAGTTCTCAACAAGATCTCCGTAGTAAGCTCTAATGCTTCTTCAATCAAGCCATCAAACAACATGTATGAACTGCTATCCCCTTCATATGGTCTCACAGCAGAGTACATACCCACACTTGGCAAGGAATATAATTTCTGTGAGTTAGCAATGATCCCTTTGGCTAATTTAGGGTTAATTTTATGTGGCATGGTACTGCTACCCACGGTGCCTTTAGTAAACCCTTCCGAAACCTCAGCGATTTCTTCCAATGTTGTGCTATAGACTTCTTCACCAATTTTATGGCAGATGTTAGCCATCAACGCTAAGTTAGCCATATATTCTAATTTATGGGTACTCAGGTTTCTTGATGGTACTTCCATCGCTTCCATGCCCACTAATTCGGCAACTCTTTTTTGTACCTCTAAACCTACACCTGGCATGGAGTTAAATGCCCCAACAGCGCCGCCCATCATGATAGTAAATACACGCTTTTCACACTCTTGCATACGCTGATAACAGTCAATGAAGTCACTGATCCAGACAGAAACCTTATATCCATAGGTAATCGGGATCGCATGGCGACCATGGGTCCTTCCCGGCATGACCATCGATTTGGTTTTCAATGCTAAATTAGATAAGTTTTCAATGATCTCGCCGAGCAGCAACATAAACTTATGATGTACCGTCTTCATCATATACAGCTGTGAACTTTGTTGTATATTCTGTGTGGTAATTCCATAATGAATATATTTACCGCTCTCTTCGGAACAAGCATTCACCAGTACTTTTAAAAAAGGTACAAAGCCATGACCGATTTTTTGATAAATACGGTTCATTTCTTCGAAATCAATATTCTCGATAACTGCTTTTTCTTTAATTTCATCCGCTGCCGATTGAGGAATAAAACCAAGTTCGGCTTGAGCCTGAGCTAGCATTGATTCAAACATTAACCAAGTTGAATATTTGGCTTCATTCGATAACAGGTCTTTTATTCCACGGTCATCAATAGTTTTACTTTTAGAATCGTATAACGCTCTCATTTTGTATCCCTTCTTTATTTCTTCATTGCTTCATCAACAGCATTACGAACAAACTCAACTTTTGGACCATAGACAACATGGACATGGTTTGCCGATGGGAAGAAGAATGCAGTACAACCAGACTCCAACATTAAATCTTTATCAATTTGATTCACTTCTGCGACGTCAATACGCATACGGGTAATACAGTTATCAACATTACGAATGTTTTGTTTTCCACCTAATGCATTGATCAGTATTTCTGCAACCTCGCCATAACGCTTTTCTTTAATTAAGGTATTTTTCAAATTACTTGATTCTTCTCTGCCCGGTGTTTTGATATCAAATTTGATGATTGCCCAGTAGAAGATAAAGTAAGTGACAACAGCTAAACAGCTTCCGATAATCACTAAGAAGATCCAGTTCGTATGTTCATACAGCAAGCCAAAGATAGTGAAGTCAAATATTGTTCCCCGGATATAGCCGATTGCAACACCCGCTAAAGAGAGTAGAACTGCACCAATCCCAACAATGATTGCATAAACTAAATATAAAAGAGGTGCGATAAAGACGAAGGTAAATTCTAACGGTTCAGTCACGTTACCTAATATGGCGGTTAATACCATGGTAACTAACATTGATTTAACTTCAGCACGATTCTCTTTTTTGGATGTTTTATAGATGGCTAAGGCAATAGCAGGGAATAAGAACAAGGTCACTAACATCTGCTGTTGAGCCATAAAACGTGTCAGGCTTGGCATCATTGCCCAGTATTCACTGTTTGGTCCTTGTTTGAATAACACTTCCGTCATTGCAGGAACAACCCCGACAAAAGTTTGCCCATCAATAACGTAAGAGCCGCCTGCTTCTGTAAATCTAAATAAAACGTTCCAAACATGGTGTAAGCCAAATGGAATAAAGAGTCGTTCACCACCTGCCGTAAAGAATGGTCCGACTGGGCTGAGGATCACGGCTGATAATTTCATCAAGCCAAGAACCAAAATTTCCCAAATAAAAGGTAAGACTGCACCCACTGCGATCATTAAACCAATCATAATAATCGATACTGATTTTTTACCTGAGAAGAAGGCAAATGCAGTTGGTAACTCAAGGTTATAGAATTTATCGGTGGCCCAAGCAGCAATTAACCCAGTGATTATCCCGCCCGCGGCGCTAATATTCATGGTTTGTATGCCTAACACCTTAATTTGCCCAACCTGAGTCATAACGGCAGGATCCGCAAGCTTACCTGTCAGTACTAGCCAGACATTAATGGTTATGATTAATGTTAGGTAGCCAACGACAGAGGCAAAAACAGCAATGCCTTTATCTTTTAAGCTCATGCCATAAGCCACCCCCATTGCGAAAAGGAGCGGGATATTGTCAAAAATAACACCTGCAATTGAACGGATACTGACTAATAACGCATTAACGGTTTCATTCCCCAGAAAAGGAAACCGAGCTATCATATAGGATTGAACTAAAGCACCGCTGATACCCAAAATCATACCAATGGGTGCCAAAACACCGATTGGAAGAAGTAAGGTTCTCCCAAAACGTTGAATTGATTCACCGAACTTTTTTTTGGCCATATTTTTTTCCTTATGACTTCGAATATAAAATATATTCTAAATAATTCGAGGTGCAGCTAAGCGACAAGCCAAAAAATCGTTATGCGCTTAGAAAACGCTGCAACTAGAAGTATGACGAGTATAAAAGGGATACTAGCACTGGAGATCGAGTAAAATAAATGATGTTTCGGTTTTAAATATTATCTTAGGTCATTAATTATGACCTAGGTCATTTTATTTTTTCCAATATGAGAGGAAATTATTCTAAATAATGTAGGAATAATATTGTTGCTCACATTAAATAATGGTTAAAATTATTTAAGTTAAGTGGATATAATAAACAATACATAGGCATTTCTTTAGATAAAAAAATTTTAATTTAACTTTATTTATACTTTAGTGATTCGAGATATAGATAAGTAACAAATCAACGTAGTCACCATACTTTAACGAGAAGCATTGCAGTTTGAAATATGACGAGTACAGATTATTTTAAAGCAAATACTCCAATTCATTGATCAATAAATCAACTAAAATAAAAAAGCCAGTTCTGGACTTGGTATCATCGATCTTAGTGTCATAACTATCTGAAAAACAAAATAGAGTATTGTCTGCATAGCTGGTAAGCTCATTGGTATGAAATGCTGTCATACTAATGATATTTGCCTCTTTTAACTGGACAATTTTCGCTGTTTCAATGATTTTTTTTGTTCCCCCAGACAGAGAAATAAAAATCACGGTATCGTCCTTGGTCACTAAGCGTGTGAATGAATCCGATAGGTTGTAATCATTAATAAAAAAGCAATGTAGCCCCAGTGCAAACAGCATATGTTCAAGATAAAAACCTACAGCTTTACTCGTTCCCCTAGCAACAATAAAAATATTCCTAGAATGACGTAATGTTTTGGCACAATTAGCAATTTGCTCCTCATTTATCAATGTAAAGCTTTTATTAATGTTTCTTTCTAGTTGTTTTTTGTAGGATGACGGGTTTATTTTTTCTGTTTTATTTTTGCTGAGAATATAATTATTAATTTGAAATTTAAGCTCTTTAAAACCACTAAACCCTAATTTTTGCGATAAGTTAATGATCACCGTTTTTGAGACAAAGGTTTTAGCCACTAATTCATTAATATTTAAATAAGGGATATCAGTAATATTATCGGTAAGATATTTTAATACTTTTTTTTCGCTAATTGTTAAGTTATCGTAATTTTTTAAAAATTCCAACATACCTTACCGCCTTATTCAGTATAAAAACAGCATCAAAAACCGGTCATTTGATCAATTTTACCGTTTCATCAATATCTATTTCATCTTCTGAGAAGATCAGCGTTGTGCCATGTAACGTGGTGATCGCCAATTTTTTTAATGAGCGCATATCACCCGCTTTAATGTCTGATTTTGGCCTAATATTATTCATTAAAGCGCCTACAGATAATACAGCATTTTCTTTATTAATTCCTGTATCAGCAGGTACTTCTTCACTGTAAACCACATAAGACTTGATGGATGTCAGCTTAATACGTTCACCAGCAATATAAATATACTTGCTTTCAGGTATTACTTTAACCGCGTAAGCCGATAACCCTTTATTATTTGTTGTTGGCTCAAAGGTGACTGCTGCATTTTTCTTAATCAGATCAGGGTTGGCGACCTTAATCACATGAAAATAGCGGTTATCGCCGTTTTCATCTTTGATAAACCCAAAACCTTTATCTTCAAACCACGTTGTGATTGTTCCATTCATCGCCATTACCGCCCATTCAATTATTTCATTACAGACTGCAGTATAAAGCACAATGATAGTGCAAACTATGCCTTTAATTTAGCTTGTTACCTAAATTAGTTATTATATGCGAAATAATTTGAGGTGCAGCTAAGCAACTCATTGGCGCCTAACATACCAGTAAGTAACATAACGTATTTTAAATAATCAAAATAGATAAATTATCAACTTGCCATACTGGTTTGGCAGGTTTTTTGTGATTTTATTTTAAGTTATATCGATATTTTTTAGCGGCTGGTATTTTGTAATACCGCCGCCTGCTTTTGGCATTTAATGAATTTTTTGGAATTATTTCAATGTTCCTAAGCCACCAATGATGAGGTTTAGCCCGTCTATAAAGCGTTGGTCATAGTTATCAGAAAACAATGTTGCTTTAGCTTCCCATGTATATGGGTACTTATCATTCGATAATTTATTGAATTCATTTAATTTTTCTTGTAGATCATTGCCGTTAGAAAAGAGAGCCGCTTGCTGCTCAATACAGCACCCTAAAATAAAATAGAACACGGTCATGGTGCAGCTTGCTGCTTTGTCGGCGGACATTCCTGACTGTACGAATGTTTTGATTAATGCGTTATTAATTCGTAATACATTATCTGAAATTGCATAGGTCCCAGCGAAAACACGGGCGCCATCTCTGTGTTGTAAGAGCGCTTTTCGTAACTGAGTTGTGATCTTCAGTAAATTAGATTTCCAATCATCACTATCGCACTCATTGAGTGCAACCTCCGCAACAATGTGATCTGCCATGCCTTCGACCAACGATAACTTATTGCTGAAATGCCAATAAAGTGAAGCGGCTTTGATATTCAGTGCGTCCGCAAGCTTGCGCATCGTTAATCCATCAATACCTTCTGTTTCTAAAAGTTGAAGCGCGGTCTCAAGTATTTGTAACCGTGTGATTTTTGGAGTTTTCATAAATAATTCTCATTTAGCTCTTTATTCCCTAACAATGTTAGTTTAACATATTTATCCAACCTAACAATGTTAGATTGCGGGTGTTATTTATTGCGTTGCCAATCGGTGTAAGTATAGAGGTCCATAGAATGACGACAAATGAGACTAAACAATTTTCAAGAAAAATCATTGGATTAACACCTTGGGTTAGTCTGTTGTGTGTCGGCGTATTAGTTGCTATGACGACCCTCAATTGGGATCGGTGGCAAAGTAATCGACGCTATCAAGAATCGAATAATGCCTACATTAAATCGGACTCTGCAATACTGAAATCAAGAATGACGGGGTATATCTCACGTATTTTGGTGGAGGATTATCAATATGTCCGTGAGGGAGACGTGATTGCAGAAATTAACAACCAAGAGGAGTTGTTAAATCAACAGATTGCTAAAGCTAACTATAAAAAAGCACAGCAGCAACTCAATAATCTTGCGGATGAAATTAAAGAGTATGACCTGACCATTGAAAAATTATGGAACCGTTATAAAGCAGCAGGTATTGAGGTTTCTCAAATGCAGCGTAGTCCTTTACTGCGTAAAGAATTAATTAAAAGTGGGGCGATCACTTCTCAAAATTACCTTGATGCGAACTCAGATTTACAGCGGTTAATAAAACTGGAACAAGCCGCAAAAGCCGAATGGGAGCAAGCAAAACAATCGAAATTACTCTTAGCTCAACAAGAGAATATTCGTCTTGCAGAGCGTGATATTGCCTTGGCCAATTATCAACAAGCAAATACGCAAATTTCGTATGCGACGATTACTGCACCTTTTGATGGGCAATTAAATAAAATTAAGCTGAATGTAGGAAGTTTGGTAACGCCAGGCACCGAAATTGTCACCGTCACACCGCGTTCACAGCCTTATGTCATTGCTCATTTAAAAGAAACCCAATTAAAAAATGTCCAGTCGGGGCAGTCTGTAGCCATTTCAGTGGATGCTTTTCCTGATATGACATTTAGTGGCGTCGTGCGTGATATTGGAGCACAAAGTAGCGGAGAGTCCGCTTTAATTCCCGCAGATAATAGCAGCGGAAATTTTACGAAGGTCGTCCAAAGGATCCCTGTTTATATCAGTTTATTATCAGAGCAATCGGCGATAGATAAGTTGCGTCCGGGTATGTCGGTCATTGTGAATATTGATACTCAGAGTACGCAGTCGCAAGGAGACTGAGATGAGATTAGCAATATTGCAAAATAGCAAAGAAACTAATCCGCTTTTTGTTGTGATATCCGTCTTTATCGGCGCAATATTGTCGACGTTATTTGTACGCATGTTCTCTTTATCACTGGCGGATATTCGAGGCATTTTTGGGTTAGATGTACAAGAAGGCACATGGATTAATGTCTCTTTAAACGCTGCGCAATTAATCAGCATGACATTGACGCCTTGGTTTATGGTCGTGCTGGGTGCCGAAAAAATATTAATGAGTACCAGTGCCGTATTGTTGGTGAGCTTTCTCTCTTTTCCATTAATAGGGGAAGGTGGGGATCTATTTACTGCATTAGTCTTGATCCATTTTGTTATTGGTTTTTGTTTAGGTGTGTATTTACCGATGACAATTTCATTGGCTTTACGAAACCTACAACAGAATGTTTGGTTAATCGTTATGGCCGCGTATAGTTTGCGCGTCTCTTTGGGGATGGATGCGGGGGTCGGAATTTCAGGATCTTTTATTGAAATTTTTGGCTGGCAATGGATGTATTGGGTCTGTGCTTGTTTTGCCTGTTTAATATTTATCTTTGCATGGAAGGGAATGCCATTAGTCGGAATTAACCATGATTTTTTGGCCCAAACAGATTGGGGAGGCATGGCGCTGAAAAGTGTCAGTTTGGTTCTACTGTATATTGGTGTTGTGCAAGGTGAAATGTTGGGTTGGTATGATTCAGGCTTGATCACCGCTTGCTTAATCGCGAGTGTGGCTCTTTTTGCTATTTTTATTATTCGTGCATTCTCTTTTAAGCAGACTTTTGCTCACCCCAGCTGGTTAATGAATAGAAATTTATTTCTTTGTTTTGTCGTTTCCTGTTTATACGGCTTTTTGATGCTAGCAAATTCGCTGTTTATTCCCTCATTTTTAATCACAATTGGGGGATTAAAACCTCATCAGATAGGCGAAGTGACGAATATTGCTTTTATTTCATACCTATTGTTTAGCCCGATCGCAATTTGGTTAGCTAGACGAGTGGACTCGCGGTTATTAATGATCATCAGTGTGTCTATTATTGGTGGCGCGAGTCTATTGGGAATGCAGGTTGATTATCAGTGGCGAGTTGATGAATTTATTCCATTAATGATCATGCAGTCTTTTGGGGAGTGCTTGGTGCTCATTGGCTTAATTGCTTCTTTTGTGGTCAATATTAAGCCGCAAGATGCATTAAATTTAGGCGCCTACATTTCTATTGCGCGCGTATTGATGCCTGCAATAGCAGGCGCATTAATGAACACTTATTTACGAATCTCTTTTGATGAGCACTTTGAGGCAAAAAGAGCTTTTATTCAGACTGGGGAGCAGAAATTACCCACAATGGATAGCGTGAATATGAGTTTGTCTCTTATCAGTAGAGAAGCTCATGTTGGCTCATTCATTGATGGCTTCGCCATTACATTAATGGTTGTTATCATAGTATTAACCTTATTAATGTTTATAAAACCCGCACCAGAGAATAACATCGTCCCTGGGGGGAAATAAAAAATGACAGGTGATTTATTGGTTCGCGACAACGGTCAGTGAAATTTTATCAGTATTATTTTTAGGAAATGGGCTAATTTGCTCGGTCATCATAATTAGCTCATTATTTTTTTCTACCCTTGCACTAATACCTAAGTTGTTTTTTCTAATAATTATGTCTGGAGGGAGTGCAACACTAAATGCAATAGTGCGTCCAGCTTCTTTAGTTTTAAACTGAAAGTTATCATTTTTAGTACTTTCATTATCATTTTGTTGTAATGGTGAAAATGACAGAGTAATAATCGATTCATTTGGTATATCAATATTTTTGGAATAAATATTACCTTGTAAACTGATTGCGTTTTCTTTATTACTAAGGTTATGCGGTTTTTTCACACAACCAGATAGAAAAAAAGCGAGAATAAATAAAAATATTGATGTTTTTAATCTTTGTTTATAATTCATAATCTTCATATTGATACTCTTTATCTTTATAAGATAGTGCGATTAAATACTTTTTGAAAGAAACATTGAATATATGAATAAACCCCTTTCTTTTGGTGGTTGAATAGCGCATGGCTAGCCTCCGATTTAGTGCCCGTATAGAGGATGCCGACTCTAGGCAGCGTCATAATTAGGTTTTCATCAAGCTCCATTTTTTTGAAAGAGAGGCGTAATTGTCTGACTAATTTGTAATAACTACTTTCAGTCACAATTGTTCCACGTTTTTCCCAGATCTCATACATAATTTCTCGTTTACTGCTGGTTTTATTCAGTAATAATTTCAATAAGCATGATTCATTCTCTGAAAGATTAATCGTTTTCTTCCCCCGAGACAGGGTTCGCTTAAGTGGGTCATAAACAACATGTTCAGATAAAATAATAAGAGGTTCTTGTTCAATTTGTTCAGTATTATTCATATTATTTTCCGTAAATATAATTTCATCGACAAGTTATTCTTCCATATCCTAACGTTCAATACGTCGTGCCACAATATAAAAAACGACACACTATAAGATATTTATAAAAAAAAGACGATTTTTAATAAAAACTCTCTGTTTTTTTAGGATGACTTAATTTATAACTTTACGACGCGCTATATATATCAATTTTGTATATTGATTTTTTATATTTTTCTATGGAATGTTTTGGGTTAAGACTTAACATAAAAATAATATATTAAGTCTATGAGAAGGTGGGGATATTAAAAGGAGTGACGCTTTAAGTGTGCTATAACGAATTTAATTGATTAATAAAATTTGAACTCATCATCTTGGTCACCCTCTAGACTAATACTACTGATACTATCATTCATCTGGTTGATAAATGGCTGAGTCATCAGGTTAGTTGCATTAACTCGATATAAGGTTTTTTCAAATGTTGCTTTGAGTTGTTCTTGATCAGCAAATGCGTCGGGAGTTTTTAGTCGTTGCATTGCTCCAGTAATAAACCGCTCTTTTGCTTCATTCGTTGAGTTGGCGAGTTTTTTATACAAGACCAAAAAATTGGCTCTGCGCGCTTCGTTATTTGTGTCATCAATTTTTAATTGACTTAATAATTGATTGATCTCGGTATGTTCAGCATCAGTTAATACAATATAGCGCTCTTGAGATGCTGTCGGTTTGACGGTGGTAGATTTTGTGTGCCACGCATCACTCACTTTGGTTGTAATATTGAGGCGATTCGAACCTGTTGATATTTTTTCATCCATTCCTACGTTGAGTCTATTAAGCGTTAGTGGGGATATCATTACAATCTCCTTGTTCGATCAAAGCCATGATGTGCTGATAGGCTGATTTTCTCTCTGCTAAAATTTGGCAGCGGGCCGAGACGGATAATATTTGAGGCAAAATCTGCTCGGCGGCAATCGTCGGGGAAAAATGAATGACTTCATTACCTATTTCTAAAGCAATATCCCCCTCTACACTGGGTAAGATTTTTAGACCCGCCTCGATATGGTTAAACATGTTTTGTAACCTATCAGGTAAATACAGTGTGATGGGGCGTCGCTCTTGTTGCTGAATGAGGTATTTAGCAATGATTTCTTGTAAGTGTGGATCATGAAAAAGCGCAGAAAGTTGCTGCAATAACGTTTCTTGGCTTTGATTCACGGCTTGTTGATAGCACTTTTCGCTGATCTCAATGCTTTCAATTAATTTAGACAGGAGCTGTTTTAAGCCATCAGAGTAGCCTTGCTGATAGGCAATTTTGTGAATATGTTCCACCTGTTGCTGAGCTTGTTGATAACGCTCTGTGGCTTGCTGTTGAGCTTGTTGTTCAATCTGTTTCACATAGCGAAACGCACGAGTAGCATGATGTTTAATCAATACTTTTTCACATGCGGTTTGTTGGATATCAGGCTGTATTTTTTCTGACATAACGGCAAGTTTCTTCAATGATATTCCAAGGTAGCATCGCGTTAAACGATGAAGGGATTAGCGCTAACGTTTGATTGCTGAACATATATTTTAACCTCTCGGTATAAGCACGCCCGAAGGGAGTGATATAGGCGAAAAGTTGTTCAGCCCCAAGCGCAAGTAAATGTTGGGGAGTCGGGCTTTCTCTATCAGTGCACTGCCAGAGTGGGTCACTGTATTTGTGGCGTAAGTCGGAAAAAGCCGCCAACTCTCCCCACCAAGGCAGCGCGCCTGAATGTAAAATAGCCCCTAATCCGAGAGCGACTTTTGGGAGTTGATTCCACTCCATCGACAAAATACGAGGTAGCCGTGCCGTTGTGCTATCAGGCCAAGGCAAAAGATACTGTTGGATCAACTGCTGGTTATGCAGTTTTTTTAACGTTGCAGGTAATCGATGATAATCAACATCACTGTATTCTAAATGGAAATAACTCCCCGGCGCTAAGAAGATATCTGCTTGCAGAAGTGGATGAATATTATGCAATAGTGTCATCGATTTTTGCCTCTATAGCGGCCTTGTCTTGATCATCTCTATTTTTCAATGATTGCTGGCGGTGCCAAAGGAATATGGCTAGGCCAAGAACAGCGGCTCCCCCGAGCGTCAGTATGGCAACCCAAATAGGATTAAATATTGATTCAGGTTCAGTGCGAATTTGATGCTGTAAAGGTGGGCGGCTGACAATCACCACAGAAACATTGTCATAATTGGTTTCTGCAAAGCTACTGGTTAGGAATAGTTTGATTTTATTCATCATCAATTTCGGGTCTTCATTACCAGAGTAGGTCACTAAACTAGACACTTTTTGCGTCTGCTTAGTCGGGGTATTACCATTCAGAGGGTAACTGACATGCACCCTCGCATTAACAACATCAGGGATCGTTAATAGAGATTGCTCTAAGCGTTGTTCAATCAAGGAGAGCAGTCGAGTGCGTTCCGCCTGTGGTGAAGCAACCAGCGAGTCTCCCGGGAAAGCCTGAATGATCTCCACAGGGTCTTTAGACGGTAAGTTATATTGACGTAATAAATCTACGGCGATCACAAAGTCACGCGGCGATACCTTTATAGAATCCCCTTGTTTATTATCTTGTTTACGTGAAGCTTCAACGCCATGCTCTTGTAAGATGGCTAGGACTTCATTGCTCTGGCGTTGGCTAAGATGACTGAGTAAGAGTTGGTTATCACACCCAGCCAATAACCCGACGAAGGTAATTAGGATTAATTTCTTCAATGTATTCATGACTTATTGGGCTTTTAGTAGAGTATCAATAGCACCTGTGGCTTTATGGGTGAGGGTCGACACAAAATTGAGGCCTAAACTGTATTGGGCGATTGAATTTTGCATATTCATCACATCAATGGGATTGCTAACATCTATGGTATCGGCTTGGTGAAAAAGGGCCTCTTTTTTATTTTGTACTTCAACAGAATATTGTGCATAAAGAGATCTAACCGTACTTTCAAGAGATTGAGTCGATACGCTGTCAGTAGTATTATCTAACATCATTGACATGAAAACGGATCGATTAATAGGCTGTATCATCATAGGCTCCTAAAAGGTAGAGCACCCACAAAGCGATGCTCTATTGTGAAATTAAACGTTACGGATAATGGCTTGAGCGGTATCTTTAATGGATTTCATTAAGTTGCTTTGTAACTGTCTTGCCATATTGTAGCTACCACTTAAAGCGGTAATTTTTCCGAGAGTCAGTGGGTTATCGACTTCTAACTTTACCGTCTTACCATCAGGTGTTGTCGTCTTACCATCAAGTATGTCTTTTAATTCATCGGCGAACTCTTTGGCTCGGTTACTGACATTCGCACTACTGCGATACATCATTCCCCAGTTTTTATCACCAGCCACCGGCGTTTCGAATGCGGATGACTCCCAATTACCCGTGTCTTTATTAATACCTGGAATACCTGAATCTGACATATATCACCTCATTAATTAATTGTGTTTGAATTAAACGACCAATGGTTATGGCCTAAAATAATAAAACCCTGATCGTTACGGATAAATGATTTCCCTGTTAGTTGATTCGTTGCCAGAGAAATTGAAAACTGAATATGCTGATTTCCCCATTGATTAATAAATTGATCCGCGAGCCGAACAGTAGACGATATCTGTTTATCATCCAAACTTCCTTGAACAATAAATATGGTCATATTATCTTTATCAACTCGTTTCCACGGAACGTTACTTTCTGTTAATCCTATTTCCGCCTTTTTTATCAGTTCGTCTAAATTGACGGTCAAAATTTCACTGTTTTTATAGCAGCCAAGATAACCTTTCATAATATTATTAATGATTTTTTCATCCTTAGTGGTTGCCTGTTTATTGGCTTTTCTAACAATAGGGTGACAAGGATTACTTAAATCAACCTTTAATAAACTCGGTACGTTTTCGGAAATTTTATTCTCAATTTCACTTTCCAAATGAGCTATTTTTGTTATCTGATACTTTTCAGAATAATGCTCTTTTCTTAGGCGTTGAATACTCCAGTCGACGTCACGCTGAGTTCGCACTAAAATTAAGGTTTCACCTTGCTGGTTCAGAGTCACAATGATGGGATAATGGCTGCCTTGTAGAATGTTTTCGACAGTGTTTATCTTTTTTAAAGAATTATTTCCAGAGTAGTATTGAATAACTAGAATTATTGAAAAAATAGTTAAAACAAATAGCCCAAAGAAAATAAATTTTTTCTTGGTTAATTTGGATTCCAGTATAGGTTGATTGCCATTTTCAATACAAATTTCAGGTAATGCAGGCTCACGAGTTGATAGGTTCCATGGTGCATCAATTGGTTTTATTGCAATAGGAAATGTGTCGGCCAATATTAATTCTTGAAAGGGGATAGGAATAGACTTTGATTTCATACCATCATTGATATGAAGATAAAATATTGGTTCATCGGCATCATTGATATGATCATTCGAACCATCCTCTGTTGTGATAGCTAGTTCGTAATGTATTGATTCACTAGGGATATAGTAAGTCATAAGCCCATCATTATCGACCTCCGTGTGGTATTCAACATTCGGGTCAATAACAATCAAATGAGCGTCAGCAGTTAACATTAGCTCATGTCCATTCATGGGGCCGCTAGCAATTTTCATTATACAAGCGCGGCTATTTGTATCTTTCATAAAGTAAATTCCAATGACAAGAAATTGGCGCTAGTAAAACTGATAACTGCATTTCCGTCAGTAGAATTTATCTTAATCATTCTGACCTATTATGTTAGATATCGAGTATGAGTTATTCCGGATTATTCCTTTGTGCCATGATGCATTTTCCGCCATTTTAGCGCTATTGATTCTCTTTAGATAAAGTAGAAACATCATGGTGAATACAAATATTGCGGCATTACTTGAAAATAAAGAAGGCTGCTTCTCTTTACAAGACAGCTTAGTTTTAGCGATACCTAACGCTGAGGAAACAGCGTTAATTTTTCATTCTCCCTATTCGGGTAAAAAAGTAGAGGTAATGGGGCAATCTTTATTTGTATTCCCATCATCAGATATTACTTCTATTAATAAAAAGGGCTGGTTTATTCATTCAATGCTACTTTCTGAGGTCATTGAAGTTCTTGCTGTTATTGATACCGCAATGGGGCAATCATTTCTTGCAGAAAACGAAATAACCTCATCAGATAATAAAGAAGATGAAGTTATTCATCTATCAAGTGATATTTTTTCCGAATATTCAATAAAGAATATTGTTATTGATTTGATTATTCAACGGCAACCTCAGTTTTATTCATGGTGCAATATATTAAGGCGCTATGAAGCATACGGCATTATGCGTTTTTTACTTTCTGCCGCCGAAAAAGATAAAAATGCCAATATTAACCAGCTATGTGCAAGGTATGGCGTGTCGGCTTCTTATTTTAGGCAGCTATATCGAGAAAACTTTAATAAAACAGCAAAAAGAAAAATTATGAGTGTGCGAATGGCGTCAGCCATTTTGAAATTAATTGAAAGCGATAATTCAATACTTGATGTTGGGTTGGAAGCGGGTTATTGCTCCGCATCGCATTTTACTAACGATATTAAAAAAGAGCTAGGGTTAACTCCCTCTGATATTAGGCACCTTGGAGCAAAATTATATGAGCAGTAAAAGAGGCGGAGTGATCTTATTGTCACTCTTTTTACTGAGTGTGGATCATAGTTTAGCGCAAACGACAGTGATCACAGCAGAGCCGGTTAAACAAGAAATGGGTCAGGAGACCTTTGTCGCCAATAATATTGCGGTAGGAAAAGTGTTTGATTCTATCGCTGAGCGACTGAATAAGCCGATTATTCTCAGCAAACTTGCGGCACAAAAACGCATTACAGGTAATTTTAATTTAGCGAATGCCGATGAAATGTTTAAAGCATTAACTCGCCGTATTGCGCTGGTTTGGTATGACGATGGTGCAGCGATTTATGTTTATGATAATAGCGAAATGCGTAGTGCAATTATTCCGATGAATAATGCCAGTAGCCAACAAGTCCTCAATTATATTAAGAAAAATGGGATCTACGACCCGCGTTTTCCTGTCCGTACTCAAGGGGAAAATAGCCTGCTATTTGTTTCTGGGCCGCCGTTATATGTTGAATTGATAAAAGCCGCTACGCTGTATCTTGATGAGCAAGTTAAGCAGGAGTCGTTATCTGGGGGAGAGTTGGCAGTGATCCCCGTAAAATATGCTTCTGTGACAGATAGAAACTATGCGTTGCGCGGTAATAACATCACGGTGCCGGGCATGCTGTCAGTTATCAGTGAGCTATTCAAAGATACGCCGACCGGCGCCGTACCGACGCAAAAAATAACTCCCAAAGAGAAGGTTGGAGATGATATTGATGCCTTGATGGATGCACCCATCGGTGAAGCTTCTGAGTCTCTAGCGACATTTAGTCACTCTTCATCATCAAATGTGCCTTTTTCTTTGGTGGCTCACCCTGATAGTAACAGTCTAATTGTTAAAGGTTCCCCTGAACAAATTCGTTATGTTCGCCAACTGGTTAGAACGTTAGATACGCGTCGCCGCCAAGTTGAGCTATCACTGTGGATTATCGATATCACGCGTAGTGAATTGGATAATTTAGGCGTCAATTGGGAAGTTGGCACGATTAATACGGGGAACACGGCATTTTCTTTTAATCGCAGCACGTTATCAAACAGTACGGATTTTCTGTTACGCGTTGATGCCTTAAGCAAAAGCGGTAATGGCCATATTGTTTCTCGTCCTGTTCTGCTAACCCAAGAGAACATTCCTGCCTTATTTGATAACAACACCAGTTTTTATGCCAAGTTACAAGGGGAACGTATTGCCACCTTGGAGCAAGTCACTTACGGCACCATGGTGAGTGTGATGCCGCGTATTTCATCTAGTCATCAAGTTGAGATGGAAGTGAATATTGAAGACGGCGGTGAAAAACAATCAAAAAGTGGTGAGGTTTCGAATGTGGAAGGCCTTCCATCTGTTAATCGTACGACTATCAATACGGTTGCGCGTATTGCGCAAAATAGCAGTTTATTAATTGGGGGATACACCCGAGAACAAGTGGTTGAAAATGAAAGTCATATTCCTTTATTGGGGGATATCCCACTGATCGGCGGCCTCTTTAGTCATACCTCCGTTAATAAGCAAAAAATGGTGCGATTGTTTTTGATCCAACCGCGTTTATTGGACGAAAACGAAGTATGGGATGGGCGTCAGTTCTCGGAAAATCAGCGTATTAAAGAACAAAACGGGCAGTTGCACAGTACCGTTAAATTTTTGAAAACCTATATGGAGCAACCATGGCAATAACGCCTTTGGGCTTTGGTTCCCGCATAGTCAGCAGTTCACATGAAAAGAGTCGATCATCAAAAACCAGTGATGATTCGGACGAAGTATTGCGCGGTCAAGGGGTTATCGATAGTGCTGGGGAATATGCCTCAATGTCGATGTTGGCGGCGAGCCATGTAAAAAAAAGTGGCTCTAAACAAGGAGAAACCGAAGATTGGATGCAATTTGCTGAGCGCATCCTTGATGAGCATGCTGATGAAACCATTTTACATGTTGAAAGTGCGCTTAATCGGCAGTTTATGACTCCTAAAGAGCTAAGAGCATTTTTATTGCGCTTTTTTGCCGACCCTAGCGATTTGTTAATGGCGCTTGCGGCCTTAATCAATCGAGGGAAATTGAAGGCTGAGCAACTCGAACAACTAAAAGAGCTGGAGCAACAACTTAACGCTGAGGATAGCGATAGAAGCACTCAAGCGGGGATAAATATTGCACTGGTTGCGAAGGCGTTTGCGCAAAAAATTAAGCAATCCGCAGGGAACTTACGCATGTTATATCGTGAGTTTCTTAGTTATGACGGCCCTGTAGTTTATCTATATGAGCAGTGGGTTGAGGAGATGGAAAGCCAAGAGCGCGAAAATATTATGCGTTATTTAAGCAGAGCGCTGGCGTGTGATCTACAAGCCCTGCCATTGGGCGATATTAATATTAGTGAATTTGGTGATTATTTTCTCCGTGTAGGGCGGTTACGTGAATTGCAGTCACTTGAGCATGTGTTCACGCAACAATTTTTCCAATCGGGGCTTTTTCGGCAGCACAGCCAACTGATTAATTCTGAGTTTGCTAAAAAGCTCAGTCAGCTCTTTACCAGTGGTATTCGTAGCCAAGCGCAATTTGAAGAGAATTTGTTGTTATTTATTTCATCACAGTTAGGGGCGATGAGCACGGACTTACGGGCGCGTTTTTTACAATTATTAATTTTGGCATTTGGAACAATACCCACCGCAATTTTTCAATCATTGGAAGCACGAGAAGAGCTGCTCAATCAATTGAAAATATATATGGACTATGTGAAGGCACAAGAGGAAATCATGATGCGCAACGGTTTGCTAAATAAGGAACAGAAACCGCATGAATAAATTTACGGGATTTCTTTTGGCGATCCGCAATCGCCCAGAATTGATGGTCTTAGTTATTATGGTGATGGTCATCGCCATGCTGATTATTCCATTACCAACAATATTGGTCGATTTATTAATTGGCTTGAATATTATGATATCGGTGCTCATTTTTATGAGCTCTTTCTATATTACTCGCATATTAAATTTTCAATCATTCCCTTCTATTTTATTAATAAGCACATTATTTCGTCTCGCATTATCTATTAGCACGAGCCGCTTGATTTTATTGGAGGCTGACGCGGGCGATATTATTGCCACCTTTGGTGAGTTTGTGATCCAAGATAATTTAGTGGTCGGTATGGTGGTGTTTGCCATTGTGACCATAGTGCAATTTATTGTGATCACGAAAGGGTCTGAGCGTATTGCTGAAGTGGCAGCACGTTTTTCCCTCGATGCAATGTCGGGTAAGCAAATGAGTATTGATGCCGACTTACGGGCAGGGGTGATTGATGAATCGACGGTGAAAGAGCGGCGCGGTGACTTAGAAAAAGAGAGTCAATTATTTGGTTCTTTTGATGGTGCAATGAAGTTTATTAAAGGGGATGCGATTGCAGGGATTGTCATTATTTTTGTCAATCTGATCGGGGGAATTTCTGTGGGTGTTGCACAGCAGGGCATGGATATGTCATCGGCTCTGAATACATTTTCACTCTTAACCATCGGTGATGGTTTGGTGGCACAGATCCCAGCACTGCTTATCTCTATTAGTGCAGGCTTTATTGTGACTCGCGTTGGAGGCAATGATAAAAACTTAGGTCAAAATATCGTTTCTGAGTTATTTGCGAATAATTTTACGATTCTTATTACTGCCTTCATCGTTTTATTTATGGGGTTCCTGCCGGGTTTCCCTACCGCTATTTTTCTCTTTTTAGCCTCTTTGCTATCAGTACTATTTTTTGTTCGTTTTTGGAAAACGCGTAAAGAGAAGAATAAGCAGATATCACAAACTGAGCAGGTGAGTGTCGATTCGGAAGTCACCGAAGGGGAAACACAAAGGGAAAATAGCCGTTTTGAGCCTGAATATATTCCTGAAACCTTGCCGATTATTATTTCGGTTAATCAGCAATATAAAAAACAGCTCGAAGAAAAAAACTTTTTGTTTCGTATGAAAAAGGATGTGTTTGTTCGTTATGGTTACCGGATACCCGATATTGCCATTAATTATTCACCTATCGTTCCAGATAACAAAATCATCATTTTAATTAATGAAGTTAAAGCAGGTGAATACGATATCTGTTTCGGTGGATTTCGCTTATTAACCATGAGTGATGAATTGGAATATTTAGGCATAACGCTGACTCATTTTACTGATGAGTATGGCGCAATTAGCTCTTGGTGTGGCAAGCAAGATCACGAACATATTGAACAGCTTGGTTTGATGGTGCGCGATGATGTGACCGAAATGATTGATTGCGTTAGTACACTATTGCTGCGTCATATTAATGAGTTTTTTGGGATCCAAGAAACGAAAAACTTACTAGATGATTTAGAAGGCAAATACCCTGAGCTATTAAAAGAGTGCTATCGACACGCGACGGTGCAAAAGGTGACAGAGGTTTTCCAGCGTTTATTAATGGAGAAAATCTCAGTGCGTAATATGAAACTCATTATTGAAACTCTCGTGCAATGGGTACCAAGAGAGAAAGATAGCTTAATGCTCGTTGAACATGTCAGAACCTCAATGGCGCGCTATATCTCTTCCCGTTTTGCCATTGATGGCCGCTTAAATGTGCTTATGGTGAATTCTGTTTTTGAAGACACCATTCGCCAAGGCATTCGTCAATCTTCTGGGGGAGTCTATTTGCATTTAGAACCAGAAAAGACCAATGAATTAATTCAAGCTGCCGAGCTAGCCCTCGAAAATAGCCATTTATCTATTCGAGATATTAATGTGCTGGTGCCGGTCGATATACGTCGTTTTGTGAAAAAAATCCTTGAAGGACGCTTTCCTGAATTAGAGGTGCTCTCATTTAATGAGGTATCTGAAATGGTGAAAGTGAATATTATTAAGACAATATAAGGAAATTTCTTATGAAATACCGCTTTGTAGAAGCATTAAATACATTTTTAAATTCAATGGGCCGTAGTGATCTAATTAATCCGCAACTCGACTGTCATTCAAATATTCAATTAGAAATGAATGACTCGCCAGCGATTAATATCGATCTTTCTGGTGATGATTTAATTATTTGGTGTCACCTTGCTGAATATAGTCCTGCAAAATTTGATTCAATGGTGCATATGCTACTGAGCATGATCGTGGAATATTCACCTCGCAATTTTCAATTGGGGCAACCGGCATTGAATCTTATTGATAATAGCTTGGTGCTTTCGGCTGTGATGAAAGAGTCAGCCTTAAACGATACTCAACAGTTTGCTGACAGCTTTGAAGAGTTCTTTGAGCGTAGTAATCAATTCCAAACAGTATTAGCTAATTAAATCATGAAGCTTTTTGATTCTTGCGCGCACCCTGCGCGCATTCATGGCTGCTTAATGGAAGCCCCTTTGCAGGGAGTTTTTATTGGTGAGATCTGTGTTGTTGAACGCTCGATAACGTCAAAAGAGCGCATAGCAAAAGCACAAGTCGTGGGGTTTAAAGAGGGCTTAACTGTGCTCAGCTTAATTGGTCGAGCACAAGGGTTAACGCGTGATGTGGTGATCCGCCCAACGGGCCTACCTTTCGTGTTTGAAATGCATGAGCAGCTTGCCGGTAAAATTTTTGATGCGGCGGGTGAGCAGGTTGGTGTGCTCGGTCATACAGCCGAAACAGCGTTCTGCCCTGACTCAAGACTAATGCGTATTGATAGTCCACCCGCGAGCGTGACATCTCGGCGTCCGATTGATGAACCACTTATCACCGGTATCCGTGCGATAGATGGCTTATTAACCTGTGGTCTTGGGCAGCGTATTGGTATTTTCGCTGCGGCAGGAAGCGGCAAAACTTCATTAATGAATATGATTATTAACCACGCGAAGGCGGATATCCATGTTGTTGCTTTAATCGGTGAGCGTGGCCGAGAGGTCATTGAATTTATTGAGGAGTTACAAGCCTCTCCTCATGCAGCCCAAACGGTGCTTATTTATGCCACTTCCGATAGCCCACCGATAGAGCGGTGTAATGCGGCGTTGCTTGCTACGACAATCGCGGAATATTTCCGTGACCGTAATCGACATGTCTTGTTATTTGTCGATTCAATGACACGTTACGCCAGAGCATTACGTGATGTTGCTTTGGCGGCGGGGGAACTTCCAGCAAGACGAGGCTACCCAGCGTCGGTGTTTGAGCAACTGCCTATGTTGCTTGAGCGCCCAGGTCGTATGCAGCAAGGCTCAATTACCGCCTTTTATACCGTATTGCTAGAAAGTGAAGAAGAGTCAGACCCTATTGGTGATGAAATTCGCTCGATTCTTGATGGGCATATTTATCTTAGCCATAAGTTGGCGGGAAAGGGGCATTACCCAGCGATTGATATTTTGCACAGCATTAGTCGTGTATTCCAAAAAGTCACGACGGATACACATCGCCAAGCCGCAACAAAAGTGCGTGATCGTCTATCTAGGCTAGAACAAATTCAGCTGTATTTGGAGCTTGGCGAATACCAACGTGGGGAAAGTGAAGACAACGACAATGCTTTGGATAAAAAAGAAGATATTGAACAGTTCTTGCAACAAAAGATGGATGAAGCTGAGCATTTCGAAACTGTATTAAACCGCCTCGACTATTTGGCTTCCTGATGATTAAAAATCTTCTTACGTTAACGGAAAGACGCCTTGATCGCGCTAAACAGGAACAATGGCAAGTGCAGTCAGCAATCCGTGCGCTACAACAACAATTAACGGATATTCAATCGCGTATTGCGATATTGACGACACAAATCGCGTTATATGAGCAATCCGCCGAACTGAGCAAAATGGCTTTTTGGGAGAGCCAAAGGCTGAAAGCCGCTTTGCTCGCGGAAATTGCTCATCTTCAATACCAAACGGAGTCAATTAATACGGAAATGACTCGGTATGAGCAATCACGAAAAAATATTGTTGTGCGTATGTTTGCGTTACGTAACAAGTGCGAGAAATTCCAAAATTATCTCAAGCAGCAACACCGTGCTCGGCGTTTAAAATCGGAACGTCAGCAACAAAATGAAATTGAGGAGTTGTCCGCCTATGGCAACAGTAAAACTGGCGTTGAATGAACTGAGTACTAGGGTAGCGGAAAACCATGCTGCCTTCCCATTAGCAAAAGGTAAACAACCCGATAGCAAGTCGCTAATTAAACAGCGTATGGCGGAGGTCGCTTCGAAGAAAGCACAAACGTCGCCACCACAAAAACGACGCAAGAAAGAAATGGAAGACAGCTTAGCGCTATTATTGGCGCAGTTACCTGTGCACCTACGCCATACTGAAACGGCGGAAAAAATGATGGCATTTTGCCAATTGGGTATCAATGCAACGGCGGGTGTGAAAGCTGCCCAATCACACCGTGAATTACCCGTGATAGAAGCATCGCTGTCACATAGGGCGCTACCGATGACAGAAATATCGTCGGACAGTAAGGGTGATTCGACCGATAAAGCGCTTATTGATGCGCCATTAGTTCCTAATCATGTTGCGATTGGGCAAGGTGTTATCGGGAAAACTCACTGGCAACAAGAGAGCAATCGGTTATCAAATACTGCTGAAACGGTCTCTGTAGAAACCAATGCAAATTTATCTATCTCTGCAAATACAAATAAAAATGTGGTGAGACATCAAGCGTCAATAACAGCTTTAGCGCCTCAGCCAAAAAAATGGCAAGGAGCAGAGCACAATAAGCACGCATTGCCGCCATCAACGCAGATTAAACATCGTGAAGTAGAGCAAAATGATTTGCATATTCACCATGAAACCCATCATGAAATGCCAATACCGCTAGGCGTAAAAACAACGTCAGTTACTCGAGAGGCGATGTCTGTATCCCCCCTCTCTTTCCAAGCGCCAGCGCTATCTCTGCCTACGCATGAAAGCCGGATTTTGCCTCAATCCGAAATAACAGCACGACCAATGTCACCGTCACCATCTGTGGCTTCTATTTCAGTGGCAGATCAGGGGCAGTACAGTACGCCCTCCTCATTGCCGCTTGTGCAGCCAACGCAATCACAAAAAATAGATGAAGGCGATACAGTGCCTGAGATTAGCCAGCCATATCCGCAATTGGAAATCGATGACTCCCCTGATTGGGTGATACCACCATTAGCCACTACGACTTGCAATGAAAAGGGGCAAATAGCTCCGATGGTGCAATCTCGTCAACCCACAAATAAAGCAAATTCCACCCTAGATATGGGCACAGAAGCGATGGCGGCAGCGACAGAGAATAAAGTGACACAAATTGAAGGAAGCCGCCTCACTTATACCTTTAATCAATGGCAGAACAGCCCTTCGGTGACATTTGAGTTAGCCACTAGAGGCAGTGAACTATTGGCTACCACCACTAGCCCGGAAGTTCATCGTGCGTTACATGAAAATCAGCACCTTTTACGCAGCGATCATCCGTTATCAATTCGTGATGAAGAATCGCGTCATGAGCGACAACGCCAACAAAGGCAACAACAGTCTGAGCAAGAAGATCATTAATCATGTTGAATATTCGCCGTATTAGCCAGCGAGCACTCCAAGTACGCGCTTGGCAGCAATGTTACCAACCTGATTTGGAAACCGTCTCCCCCAGACAGGGGGAGCGCTATTTCCAACTGACGTTAATCAGTCACACGGAAAAAGTACCAGCACTGGTCAATGTGGAACGTTGGTGTCACCACCATTGGCCCGCTTTCACGCATTATGCTTGGAATAGCATTGATGAGGATAACTTAATCAGTCTATTTACGACTGAAAATCGTGGAATGCGCTTTTTCTCCGAGCATTTCCGTTGTGGTTCACTCGAAATTATTGATGATAGCCCTGCAAAGCCTTGGTTGTGTGTGCAAGAGCCGGCTTTGGGCCAGGTGTTGTTACCTTCACCAATAGAAGGGCTAGCAAAACAATCAAAACAACAATTTGCGTTGCATAAGCTTAAGTTACAAGCGGATTGGGTATTGGGCTATAGCTATATTAGCGCAAAACTTCTGCAATCTATCCAGTTGCATGATGTGTTTTGTATTCAGCAATTACTGCTGAATATGTCAATCGCAGGGCGCCCTTTTGCCCGTTTTCAAAAACAACAAGAAGGTCAATTTATGATTGAAGAGACGATCGCCCCTATTGCCGATGAGAGTGCGTTATTACAAGAAGAAACCTTTTCAGATGAGGTTGTGAAACCATTCGATGTGAATGCGATGACAATCAAATTAACGTTTGTACTTGGTCAGACTGAAATTACGCTGAATGAGTTAGCCGATATTCAGCCGGGAGCCGTATATTCGATTGGTGAAAATAAAGAGCGTGAAGTCAAAGTGTATGCCAATAAGCAGCTCATTGCTGAGGGAGAGCTGATTTATATCGGTGAGAGTGACGAGTTAGGCTTAGAAATTACTCGTCTTGCTCATCTGGGTGATAAAAGGCCATAACATGTCCATTGTATCCAACGAAATACCCATGTTGGCACTGGTTTCACTGGCCACATTACTGCCGTTTATTATTGCGGCAGGCACCTGTTATTTAAAAATATCGATCGTATTAATCATGGTACGTAATGCCATGGGGGTTCAACAGGTTCCCTCAACCATGGCTTTAAATGGCATCGCGATGTTGTTATCCCTTTTTGTCATGATGCCAGTGGTACAAGACATTAGCCATTATATGCGTGAAGAGAAGGTGGATTTTGGCAATGTGGAATCGGTCGATAATTTTGTTGATGGCGGCTTAGGGCGCTATAAGGCCTATTTACAAAAATATTCTGATCCTGAACTGGTGCAATTTTTCGAATCAGTACAACAGCAGCGAAATGAAGAGCCAATGGATGCCGAAGCGCATTCAGCCACACTATTTTCACTATTACCTGCCTATGCACTAAGTGAAGTTAAGTCAGCATTCGAAATTGGTTTTTATATCTATTTACCCTTTGTTGTGATTGATCTGGTGATATCTAGCATTCTGTTAGCTCTCGGTATGATGATGATGAGCCCAGTCACTATTTCGGTGCCAGTTAAATTGATCCTGTTTGTCGCTATTGATGGATGGTCACTGATTTCGAAAGGGTTAGTGATGCAATATCTTGAATTGGCACAGCAATAACAAGGATACGATGAATGGATGAGATTATTTATAGCAGCAATAAAGCAATGTTATTGATTGTTATGTTATCCGCTATCCCTGTTATTGTGGCGACAGTGGTTGGGTTGCTGGTGGGGTTAATCCAAACGGTTACGCAATTACAGGAGCAGACGCTTCCTTTTGGGATTAAATTGCTGGCGGTGTTTGGCTCGTTATTTATGATTTCAGGCTGGCTGGCAGATAAAGTGATGAATTATGCGTTAGAAGTGTTAACGACAGCCATTCCAGCAATAGGGCTTTTGGGATGAATCAAGAGATACTGTCTTTTTATTCGTCCATGTATTTTACCTTTCAGGAAGGGTTAATCACATTAGCTATCGCTTGGGTACGTATTGCTCCAACACTCTTCTTTTTACCTTTTTTGAGTAACAAGTTACTCAGTAGCGGTATGATTAAAAACTGTGTGACTGTCTATATTGTATTAGGGCTCTGGCCACTGCTATCGACTCATAATCTTCAAGAAGAGCGTGTTGGTTTTATGGAAATAGTGCTGTATGAATTAGCGGTAGGGTTAATCACGGCACTTATTTTAGCTTTACCGTTTATGATAGCGAATATTATCGGTGAGCTGATTGATACTCAGCGTGGTGAAACAATTAGCAGTATTGTGGATCCTGCCAGTGGCAGTGAAGCGTCCGAACTTGCGGTCTTTATTAGTTATATCGTGTGTATGGTCTTTTTATCGCAAGGTGGCATGCTATTATTAGTTAAAACATTTGCACAAAGTTATCAGCTATTACCGTTTGCGGCAGGTTTTTCCCAATTTAATAGTTTGCCATTAGGGGAATGGATGAACCAAATGGTGGTAAAAGCGATTATATTGGCGGCACCTATTCTCATTACCCTATTTATTAGTGAAGCTGCATTGGGGTTATATTCACGTTTTTGCCCACAGTTAAATGCGTTTTCTTTATCTTTAACCATTAAGTCAATTATCGCATTTGCTGTTTTTTTGCTCTATTTTCAGAATGAAGTGCCTGATATCTTGGTTAATATGATTTCAACCTCTCCATTACATGACATCTTTATATTATCGGACCCAGCATAGAGCACATATAAAATGGCAGAGAAAACCGAAAAACCTACCGAGAAAAAAATTAAAGATTCTGCTAAAAAAGGGCAAAGCTTTAAAAGTAAAGACAGTGTTGCGGCATTAGTGTTAGTCGTTAGCGTTTATGTAATCACAGGAACAACCAGTTTATTTGAAATAGCTGGATTGATGAAACGTATTTTGTTATCACCTTATAATATTAATATCAATATATTATTAAGGGAGTTTATTGGTGCTTTTCTAAAAATAGTTATTCCTGTACTACTCGCCTGTTTTATTTCAGGAGCGATACTTTCTTTATTACAAAGTCGTTTCCGCTTAGCAACAGAAGCCATTAAAATTGATTTTTCAAAGCTCAATCCAATTTCAGGGATTAAGAAAATATTTTCACTGAATTCTCTTAAGGAATTAATTAAAGCATTTCTTTATCTGATCGTATTTTCTATCTCGGCCATGGTATTTTTTATTCTTTGGCGGCATGACATTTTCTTGCTGTATCGTAGCACGATAAATGGAGTGATTTATCAATGGGTGGGGCTGTGCGCTACCTTTGTTGTCGTTTTTTTAGCCGTTGCGTTATTTATCATCTTAGTGGATGTGGTCACAGAATTCTTCTTGTTTATTAAGGGATTAAAAATGGAAAAACAGGAAGTGAAAAAAGAGTATAAAGATAATGAAGGGGATCCTCACTTAAAAAGCGCTCGTAAAGGGCTGCATCAGGAAATATTGTCGGAAGAGGTGAAATCCAATGTGCGTAACTCGACTTTTGTGATGGCAAACCCGACGCATATTGCAATGTTAATTTATTATAATAATGATATTGCGCCATTACCTTTTTTATTATTTAAAAGCCATGGATTACAGGCAAAAATGATTGTTCGATATGCCGAGCAACAAGGCGTTCCTGTTGTCCGTGATATTCCATTAGCTAGAAAAATATGGCGCTATTATCGGAAAGATAGTTTTATTGATGAGCATGGTTTGCAGGATGTAATGCGGATCATCAATTGGTTAATTCGCATTGAATTAGAAAAGATGGGAATAGATCTCGATGAAGAATCAATGAAACTAATAAATGAGAGAAAAATCATTCAGGAAGATAAAGACAGTTAAATTAACCATTTGTCGATAATATCGTTTTTTATAAGAAAATTCAGTTTTGAATAGTTATGATGCAATTATTAATGATATTGCGTCATATATCCTACATTTTTATAAGGTGAATATATGAGTAACAAAGAAAAACAGTCTATAGATATGGATGAATTGCTTAATGATGTTACGTCGGCATTAATGTCTGGGGCAACTTATAAAGATATTCATGGTATTTCACAAGAGATGATGGATGGCATCTATGCCTACGCTTATGAGTTTTATCAACAAGGAAAATTAAAAGAAGCAGAAACCTTTTTTCGCTTTTTGAGTATTTATGATTTTTATAATACCGACTATGTGATGGGGCTTGCCGCTGTTTACCAATTAACTAAACGTTATGAAAAGGCCGCTGAACTTTATGCATTAGCTTTTGTATTGGCTAAGGATGACTATCGTCCTTTATTTCATGCTGGCCAATGTAATTTGATGCTTAAAAAAAGCAGTGCAGCACTGCACTGTTTCGAAAATGTTTGTAATAGCAGTACCGATAGTGAGTTAAAAGCCAAATCTCAGGCTTACCTTAATGCATTGAAAAAGAATCTTGAAAAGACTGATTCAGTGCAGAAAGACTCTTCAATAAAGTAGAGGAAACAATATGGCAGCAATCACCAATATAACATCTGATAGGATAGGCCTAGTCAAAGCCTTTCAGCAAGGTGTTAATCCATTAGAAATGGGGGATAACATCGCCAAAGCGATGTTAAGTATGGAGACCGCATGCGAAGAATTAACATCAAATGAACAAGTGAAACGCAGTAAATTAGAAAGCCAGCCGCAACTGCAAGAGCCGAAAAAAGGCGTGAATGCAAGAGTGTCAATGATGGAGGCTTTCTCATCGATACGTAAGATATTAGGTGAAAATAATATCAATGAATTACGTAATCAACTGCATCAGTTAAATATTGAATCCGATGCGCTGAGGCAACATGGCAATGCGTTATTAGATTCATTTGTAAAAAATACAGAAAAACTACAGCAAGCTGAAAAAGATGTGAATGCTATTTGCGTTGACCATACTAATACCAAAAATGAGTTAGAGGAGCTAACGAAAACACAGACCCAGCAGCAAAATCGACTGAATGAAAATAAGCAGGCGTTAGCCAGTAAAACGAACGCACTCGATTTTGCTAAAGCGAGTTTAAGTGGGATACCAAAACCCCCTAAAACAGCCGATGACAAGCAAGATGCGCAAAAACTGACTCAGTTAATTGAACAGCTAACAACGGAAGTGAATGAGCTTAAACAGCAGGGGGGACAATTAACGACTCAGCTTGCGCAAAGTAATACCCAACTTGCTGATTTAGAATTAAAACTATCTACGATTGAAAGCAATCTTAAGGCCGCGTATTCGACAGCAGAAAAACTTACTGTGGCTGCTAATAGTGATCGCGACGTTTTAAATAAATTTATCCAAAATGCACCACGCCCTGTCGAAGTCGACGGTGAAAAGTGGGAAAACACGCTTGCTCTATTGACCATGTTAACCGCATCGCTGAAAAAAGCGATGAATGAAAACTCTATCCGCAATATGAAAGAGCAAGAAGAGGTGATGGCTAAGATCAGCGAAGCCTCTCGTAAAGATTCAGAGAAAAAAGCCAAAGAAGCCGAAGAGGCTCAGCGTAAAGCAGATGCTGCCAATAAAGCCGCATCGTGCGCCAGTAAGATTTTTAGCTACGTCATGTTAGCGGTTTCTGTTATTGCGACAGTCGCAACATTCGGCGCGGCTGCACCATTAACCCTTGCCGTTGCCGCAATCGGTATCGCCATTTCTGTCACTGATATCGTGTTGGAAGAGACGGGTAATGCAAGTTTAATGCAGATGTTAGCGACGGAAATTTCAAATGTTGTCACGGATATGTTGATATCGTTTGGGATGTCTGCCGAAGAGGCGAAAAAGATTGGTAGCATTGTTGGCATGGTTGTCGCAGCCGTCGCTTTTCTGGCGCTCTCTTTGGTTTCTATGTCCTCTTTTGTGAAAAACATCGCCAATACCGTAAAAACGGTCGTCAAAATTGCGGCCAATACGCTGAAAACTGTCGTGAAAAGCACATTAAAGGCGATGGCGAATACGATCGTCAATCTCGTTAAAAACCTGCTCAGCAAAATTAAAACGTTAGGCAAAGCCGCGGATGACATGGTGGTATTAACGAAATTTACTAAATTAGCCGATGCGGCGGAAGAGTTACAAAGTACCGTTAAAACAGCCAATCAGGTCGTGAGGAAGGCTCGTGATATTAAAAATATCGCAAAAGCCGTTGATAGGACGCATGAGCAGGCTGATAGCATCAAAGATACTGCAAAAGCGGTCGACAAGTTACATGAACAGGCAGACAGCGCTAAGCATGCAGTGAAAACGGTTAATCAGGTGAATGAACAAGCAGACGGTATTAAGGATGCCGTGAAAACCGTTGATAAGGTGCATCAGCAAGCAGATAGCATCCAAGATACGGTGAAAGTGGTCGATAAAGTCGCTGATCAGGTTGATGATGTTGCTGATATCGTTGATACAGGGAAAAAACTGGGCAAACAGAGCCTATTAGCGTCACGTGTCGAAGTTGGTGCGAAAGGGGCTGGCGTTGCAATGTCAGTGACAAGTGCGGTGACTGTTGGAGCATTACGCTTAGAAGGAGCTGCGCAACTACGAGAGCTTAAGACGTTATTCGCCAAAATGATGATGAATGATGAAATCATTAAAGTCCTCGATGAGTTGCTTGAGTCTCTGATTAAGATGCTGTCAAAACAATATGAGGTGTTTAATAACCTATTTACTGACACGCTGACCTCATTGAAACAATCAAATGAGCGTAAAGCCAATTCAATCAATCTCTCTAATTATGCCTAATTTTCATTAAGGAACTCTATTATGACGACTATTTCCTCACCAATGCCGTTTTCTATTCCAACCCAAAAGTTAGGCAATCTTGAGGGGCTGACTACTTTAACCGGTAGCGAAACTCAAACGATGTCAACGCAAGCACCAGCACAGCAAGTGTCCATCAAAGATGCTGTCGATATTACTGTGCCACGAACGCAAGATAAGCCGTTATTAAAGCTCCCTGAGCAAACGACGGTTAGTCCATCACTCCTGTTTGAAGTGAAAAACATGAACAAGGTCGAGCTTGAAGAGACCTCGAAAGTCATAGGCGGATTTTCATCGGCTTATGCAAACCTTCAGGAGCATATTGCCGTCACAGCAATCAAAGTTGAAAAAGCCGTCAGAGAAGTGATAACGGAAGAAAATAGCAAGTTGGAAAAAATGTTCCCAACAATCGCTAATTTGGACGAAAGCGAGATCAAGCAATTATCTCAAGGGGTTAATTTAATGCTGGCAGCCTCGGCAATTAAAGATGTGCAAGTGGCTCAAGCAAATAGTGAGGATGTAAAACCTGGTATTCAGTCACTTGACGCAATAAAAGAGAGCCAATTTATCGGCATTATGAGTAGCGATATTTTAATGGAGCTACGTAACCTACTGAGCCAGATTAAATCGATTATTAATACCGCTGATCGCCAACTACAAGCGGATTTTTTAAAGCTAAAAACGCAAATGGTGCAAAGTGCAGCAGATACAACGATTCAAGAGGGTAAAAAAGCATTTGAAGGAGCACTGATGGGATTTGCGGTTTCTCTGGGTGTAACACTTGCGGGGGCGGCATTACAAACTAAGCAATTAGTGAAACAAACCAAAGCTATTAATGTTCACGGTGTCGAAAGGCATAAATTATCTACTCAAGCACAATCAGAGATTGAAAGCAGTCGCCCATATATGAAAAAAACGGGAAATAAAGCGCTTGATCAACAAAATGAGTTACATGTTACTAACGTTCAAGATAAGGTTAAAGGATTGCAGTTAAAAGCGGAGCGGGAGCAACTGCAACTCGATCGAATTACCAACCAGACCCAAAAGAAATCGAGCATTATTGAAACAATGACTCGTTTATCCGATAACGCAGGTCAATTGGTAACTTCTGCGCTTAATATAGAGGTGAAAGCACTAGAAGCCCAAAAAATGGTGCTACAAGATATTGGTGATACTGCACGTGCTATAGCAAGTGATAAAGAAAAACAGATTGATACTGTTCTGGATTTGATGAAAAAAGTCTTTGATATTTTAAAAGAAATTATTGAGGGGCAAATCCGTACATTCCAAGCTGTTGCAACCAGAGGTTAGAGTATGAACGGAGTTAATATTGTTATCCAACCATCAGCTCTTGCTTCGATGACACCATCATCAGCGACAATAACTCATGATGATAGCGTGGTATCTCCACTGAATTTACAGGGGACATTTGTCCCCGATTTAGAACTCCCTATAGAGGAACGAGCTGAAAAAATCCTGCAGCAATATGGTGTTGACTACCCTGAAAAAAAATAATTACCTGATTTCTAATAATATGCAAGACCATGAGCAAATCTTGGCACTAACGAGACTTGCACAATTTGAATTTAAAGATTCAATGGATAAAACCAGTAATCTTATTGCCTCAATGTCGGCGGAAATTACAAAAACTGAGGATGGCCGATCGCACATTAAAAGTATCAAGGGGTTAATTGATAATATTAACTCTAACTACCAAAAAAGCTTTGGTGAAATAACTAAAGGGGCGACGAAATATATGGAAACGCTTAATAAAGCATTAGGCTTATTGAGTACTTATATTTCAGCAGGAAAAGATGGTAAGATACGCTTTGATAGGTCAAAGTTTAATAATCAATTTATGATAGCTCTAAAGGATTATGTTATACCGAAAACCGGTACGGAATGGGATGCTTGGAGAGAGAAAGTTATTGATGATGATAGAATAAGCGATTTTATTAATGATATCGCTTCTATATCTTTTAAAGAGGGGGTGACAAGATCTACTATAGAGGGGGTGGCAAGTTTTTTTAAGAAAAAATTAGAAGGGCAAGGTTTTATTGTGAAAGAAATAGATGGAAAAATTAAAATTTACCCTGATTTTAATGTTGTCAAGGAAATAAAAAAAATAGTTGATGGTGTTGGATTAGATGGTGATGATGACCTAATTTCCCAAGCGTTCCAAAGTATGCAAACGGCGATTGATAGTAAAAAAAATTCAGTGAATAATAGTGTATCCCGTTTATTAGAAGCTTTCCGTCAAGATAATAGCCATTTTGAAACTTTAACTCAATTATTAATTCAGTTATTAAAAGACCTATTTCAATATAATGCAGGTTTTGCTAATACATAACTGTTTAAAGACAATGTATCTTAATAGAGTGGGGTTTAAATACCCTGCTCTATTCTATTGTATCGAAATGGCTAATTATATTTATATAATTAAAAGGAGTTTCTATGCCAACAATCTCTCCCTCTACAACTATGCGAAGCACCGTTGAGCATAGGAGTAATATTCAGGCTAATGAATCCACTCATACATTGTTAAATGTTATGAATGGAGCTTTAAATATCGGTGATAGTAGCCCTATACAAATGGGAAAAAGAATCAATTTTTTTGTAAGTAGTAAAGTTCTACATCGTGAGCTTGATAGTGCTAAAGCAAATAACTTATTTACATTATTAAAAAACTCATCAGACAATTTAGTAGCAAAATATCATCTGACACCTGATATGATTGTAAATGTTCTAAGAGAAGACAAGAATAATATCAATGCAGTGTTAACTTCCTTTTCATTATTAAGCAAAGATGAAATTCCTTCTTCCGTATTAAATAGTCTTGCCAAAAATATTGCGGTGATGTCTAAGTCCTCAGCGGAAGTATCAAGTAAAACTTTAAGTAGCGAATTATTCAATTTATTACCTAAATTTGAAAGTAAACTGCAAACACGGTTTTTATCGGAATATGTTACGCCTGCGATTAAAGCTAAATTAAATGAAACTTATACTGATAGTCAATTGAAGCAGATGGCAGGTCTTGACTCTGCTCAACAGATTGATGATACAACACTGGTTAATCATTTTTTAAATCCAACGTTAGTACAGGAAAAACTAACAGGATTTGAGCGTGGGGTTAAGTCGAGCCAAGAGTTAAAATCTTGGAGTAATAAGAATTATAGATTGAATCAATGTTTTCAAAATTTAGAGGAACACATTGAAATTATTCTTGTAAATAAGCTGAGTGTACCGAGTGCAGATCATGCTCCTGTACAGATGAAACCAAAAGTAACAAGACAAGAACAGCCAACTTTATTGACCAATCCACAGCAGTCAGATGATGTGGATGGTGTGCCATATCAAACCAGTAGCCAAACGTCAGCGCCGATCATCAATAATTATTATATAACTAATAATTATGCTTGCCCTCACTGTATTTGTAAGGTGTCCGATACACCGAGTCGTTATGGTAGTGTGGCAACGACGGTAAATATTGACAGCGCGGCCTCTTTTCAGGCGGCGCCGAGTAAGACGATAGCGCAAAAAACCGCGACACCAGCGGCGGAAACCCCAACAACCTACCGAACTGAATTGCATGTTCAGCTCAGCGGTGACGGGAAAATTGTAAAACAGGATAGCCCGACACCGCCAAATAACGCCACTCAAGTTGATGATAGCGCCTCTCACCAGCCAGCGTTAAAAGATAAATCGAGTGGTGAAACATCAGAGAGCACTGAGCCACAAACAGGGGTCAATGAGGCGATTCTGCTGCAATCCAATCAAGAAAAAGAGGCTCCTGAACTTCCTCCTCGCCATCAAATGGGGGGGTATACACGCACAATGGATGGTAAATGGTTACCAAATACACAACAAACTGCCCCATTTGTGATCACCAGCGGGGGATTTAACCAAAGCACAAACCCTGTAGGCAGGTTGCAGTATAGCGCGAGTGATTCCAAGGTTGAGAGTGCAAAACCGACCGATCAACAGCTCATTGCAGCACAACGACAAAGAGCAGTAGATGGAATCGACTCTCAGTCGTTAGAAGAGCAAGTGACTCAACAGACAGATCATCTGTTTGATGCTCAGATACAACCGAATAGCCATTCACATTTAGTGGATGCGGCAAAGCAAGTGGCAACTGAATTAAGCAATATGCTGGATGTGGCAAATCGCTCTGCCATGGTGCTGAAAGACACGTCATTAGCGGCTGAACAAGCTACGCGCCAGTTAGATACACAACAATCACTAGATGATAAAGAGAAACCGGCTGTTCAATCGAAAGCAAGTTTTCCGTTGAGCAGCCATGCAAGTGGGATTTATCACGCTAAGGTGGCACAGGTTGTGGAAGAGCAGCCAACGGCAACAGTCGTTATTGAAAAAGAGAGTGCCGAACCGGTTGGAGCACAGCCTATTCATTATACTGAAACCACGGAGAAAAAAGCAGATAGCGATGTGACGAAGAAAAAATATCGTTGGCAGGTGAATACGGATAATCGGGTATATACGACGTCAGGTGGGCAGGCTAGAGATTTGTCACAGAAAAAACGTTATATCGGCGATGATCAGCGATTTAAATTAGGAAATGGGTCATGAGTACAGATAATTTAATTCATCAAACATGGCTGACGGAGCAAATAAAAGCGATCCGTGCCTATTCGGGGATCCATAAACCCATTACGATGGATTCGACCTTAATTTTAGATTTACATATTGATTCATTGGAAATGCTTGAGCTAATCACCGCCATTGAAGATTACACTGGCCAACGATTAAACGATAATATCTGGGTAAAATGGCATCGATTACAGGATATTGTTGATTACCTTTCTCAAACGAAGACCTGAAATTATTTTTACATCATGACCTGATAACAAGGATGTTCAGGTCATATCCGTGGTAATCGTACTTGTTCTATATACAACATCTTTAACAGTAATTCTGTTTACTGCTTAATGTTAAATTCACATAATATTAGACCATCTGTTTATTCTATTAATACAAACGTTTTTGTGTTTATATTGAAAAATAGCCATCGACGAGTATTTTCTCAAAACAACATATCACAAAATAAATCTGATTTAGCCAGTTAAAGATAATCTCATGGCAAATCCAAAAACCAGTGGTACTTAGGCGAGTCATTAACAAAAGGCTCGTTAGCGTTATCGCTTAAAATCGGTATTGAGTCATCATAAAAAGATTTGTTTTTGGGTTGATTATGAAAAATTTGTTTTAAAAAAACAAAAAATAGAAAATGAAAAATAATGGGGTTAATTTGATAATTTTATTTATGTTCTTTTTACAACAATAAGTTATTAAAAATAAAATATATTTTATAAAATAAAAATTACATTAAATCATCATCTCATGAAATCGATCACGGAATGTACGATTCGTTAAATATATATTTCGAAACATTAATTTCATTATCTGGAGATGGGGATGAATGCGATTTCAGCGAGATATACGTTTATTCAACAAGTCGTTATTGAAGCCGGCAAATTAGCCGTATCTTACTATCATGACCGAAACCAATTAAATATTGAAAAGAAAAAAGAGGATGGGCAGGATTTAGTCACTATTGCGGATAAAAATACGGAACAATTTATTCGTGAGAAAATTCATCAGCAATACCCCCTCGATGCTCTATTTGGTGAAGAAGGGGGTTATACACAAGGCGCATCGCAATATACTTGGGTTGTTGATCCTATTGATGGCACAAGTGCATTTATTTTTGGATTGCCTTCTTGGTGTATTGCGATAGCCCTCTTGGATGAACAACAAAATACACAAATTGCGGTTGTGTATGATCCCGTACAGGAGGAGTTGTTTCATGCAATGGCGGGTCATGGCGCTTATTTAAACCAATCACCTATCCAAGTTAATGCTGTTCAATCCCTGAATGAAGGTTTATTTGGCGTTGGTATTTCAACGCGTCTATCGCCTGAATACATTATTCCTTTTCTCGATAAATTGCTCCACGCAAAAGGAATGTTTATACGCAATGGCTCTGCCGCATTAATGTTGGCTTATGTGGCGGCTGGGAAATTAATTGGTTATTACGAACCTCATTTAAATTCATGGGATTGCCTTGCGGGCTTATTGTTAATTCAAGAAGCTGGCGGTGTCATGAATAACTATAAAGAAAAGGACGATTTCTTGTTAAAAGGGAATTATGTGTTGGCATCTAGTCCTGGGGTATATCAGCAACTCGCCTCATTTAGAGATTAAAATAATAAAATTAGTAAAAGGTCAATAATATGAGTTCTAAATTTTCGTTTTTTGATATTAAAAGGCTACCGGCAGGAAAAATACCCCTCTCTGTACAACGTGATTTATGGTTAAGAAAGTTTATGGAGCCATTCATCGTGATGTGTTTGGCTTATACAGGGATCTATTTTCTTCGCTATAATTTCAAAGCAGCAACCCCATTTATTATTGAACAAACCAGTTTTACATTAAGTGATTTAGGCACAGTTGGCTTTGGGTTCTCTATTACATACAGTCTAGGCCGTGTATTACTCTCGTATTATATTGACGGTAAAAATACCAAGAAAATACTCAGTTTCTTATTAATGCTCTCGTGTGCCTCTTCATTTGCTATCGGGATGTTTTTACTTTCGTCAGGGCATTCTCTCGGGATCTTTATTTTCTTATGGGCGCTAACGGGTCTATTTCAAGCGCCGGGCGGCCCTTGCTCTAATTCAACCATAAACCGTTGGACGCCAAGAAAAAATCGAGGCCGTTTTATCTCTTGGTGGAATGCGTCACATAATATCGGGGCAATTTTAACTGGGCCGATTGCATTATTTGGTATGGAATATGCCTTTAATGGCAATGTGGCAGGAATGTTTATTTTCCCAATTCTTTTTGCTGGGGTTATTGCTACATTTGGGATGTTTTTCGGTAAAGATGATCCGTCTGAGTTAGGGTGGAATACGCCAGAAGAGATTTTTGATGAACCAATCTCCAAAGATGATACCGCCGCGGAGAGTATGTCAAAATCTGAAATTTTTGTGAAATATGTGCTGAAAAATCCGGCGGTTTGGTTTTTATGTTTTGCCAACCTTTGTGTTTATACCATCCGTATTGGTGTTGATAACTGGAGTGTGGCATATGTCAAAATGGCGCTTGATTGGGATGATATTTCCGCGATAGGTACGATTACGGCATTAGAATTAGGCGGATTTCTAGGATCACTCACTTGGGGTTATGTGTCCGATAAAATGGGCGGTCGCCGCGCATTACTCGGTATGTTATGTATGATTTCAGTGATTTTCCCATTAATCGCTTATCAAAATATGTCCAGCGTATGGGGCATTTATATTGCATTGTTCTTTGAAGGATTCTTTATTTTTGGCCCTGTGATCTTAATCGGCATCTCTATCATTGGCTTTGCACCAAAATGTGCAACCGCGGTAGTGAACTCCATTCCAGGCTTCTTTGGTTATCTGTTTGGCGATGGAATGGCAAAAGTGTTAGTGTCTCGTATCGCTGATCCAACAGGGAAAGGTATCTCAGTGGGGGGCTTCACGTTTCATGGTTGGTCAGATACTTTCTATCTGTTATTTGCCGCAACCGCTGTAGGTATTGTGATGCTAGCGGTAGTCGCCTTCTATGAGGAGCGTAAAATTCGCCGTGACCGTAGTATCGGCCATTAAGTGATGTGTTTTCTACCCCATATACCTATGGGGTAGAGCATCATTCAATATTGAAGAAGCACTCATAGACATGTTGTAAATGGTTATGCATGCATTTGGCGGCTTCTTTAGGGTTTCTATCCAAAATTGCATTCACAATTAATTGATGGTCTTCATTCATGGTTTTGGGTAAATCAATATCCGCATAGTGTGACTCCATGCGAATAAAGCGTGTTGATTGTCGCATATCCCATAAGTGTTCCATCATGCTGTGTAATACTTCGTTGCCTGTCATTTCACTGATTAACAAATGGAAGCGTTTATCCTCGCGCAAAAAGTTTTCATCATTATCTTTTTGTTTGATGAGATCTTTCATAATCTCTTGTAATTCAGCACATTGTTCATCAGTTGCATTGCGGGCAGCAAGTTCTGCAATCATGGTTTCGAAAGATTGCCTCGCCTTCAATAAATCGCGTAAGCTAAATTCTGTTTCATCTTTTTCTGTTGCTGTACTGACCGCCTCTTTTTTGGGCTCAAACTGCGGTAACGGATTTGCCACATAGACCCCATTACCAACCCGAATTTCAATCCAACCTGTCATTTCCAGTGCAATAAAAGCTTCTCGGATGGATGATCGGCTGACTTCCATCTGTTTTGCCAGTTCTCGTTCAGAAGGCAACGGCTCTCCTGCGTTGAAATCGCCACGTTTTATACACTCAATAATAAGGTTTGAGATCTGGCGGTATAATCGTTCAACTTTCAGTGGGGCTAATGCCATGTTAATTCCTCGGTATGCTCATCCATATCGGCACATATCATACGCTTTAATCCTGATTGACTGCTAATCTGAATCACAAAAAAACAGATCTGTGAGCCATATCAAGTTAATTTTTTCTCAATTCAATAACTATAATACCGGCCTGACCACCTGACAATCAAGCCACTTGTCATTCAGGTCACATGACAACTATAATTACTTTTTGAGGATGTAACTATGCAGAGTTCAGCATCTGACATAACACCCGATAATATTGCAAAAACCGCCAGGATTAAGAAAATTCAACAGATCTCGTTACTGCTGCTGTTTCTAGCTGGGATCATTAACTTTCTTGACCGAGGCTCTCTTTCGGTCGCTAACGAAGCTATCCGAGCTGATTTAGGGCTTTCAGCAACTCAATTTGGTGTTTTGTTATCCGCTTTTTCATTATCTTACGGTATCTCACAGCTTCCTTCTGGTTTACTACTCGATAGGTTTGGCCCACGTATTGTGTTAGGAGCAGGATTAATTTTCTGGTCAACGATGCAAGGTATGGCAGGGTTGATCCAAAACTTCTGGCAATTTATTGCGCTGCGTATCGGCCTTGGGGTCGGCGAAGCTCCCTTTATGCCAAGTGGCGTTAAAGTGGTGAATGATTGGTTTAATGCCAAAGAGCGCGGCATTCCCATGGGGATATTCAACTCCTCTACCACAATTGGGCAGGCGTTTGCGCCACCTATCCTTGTGGCTCTCATGTTAGCGTTTGGCTGGCGAATGATGTTTATCATCATTGGTGTGGCTGGAATTTTAATCGGGGTGTGTTGGTATGCTTACTACCGTAACCGTGAATCATTAAAGCTCTCTGAAGAGGATTTGAAATATCTCAACTCAGGTCGTGAGGAGCAGCCAAAACAGAAAGTGACATTGAAAGAGTGGGGTGCTCTGTTTAAGAAACGTACAGTTTGGGGCATGATTTTGGGCTTCAGTGGCGTGAACTATACCGGCTGGTTATACCTTGCATGGTTACCAGGCTATTTACAGGCCGAACGTGGGTTGAGCTTGGCCAATACGGGGTGGGTCGCCGCTATTCCATTTTTATTCGGTTCGCTAGGGATGCTGGTCAATGGCATGGTGGCAGACCGACTGGCGAAAAAAGGTTATTCATTGATGAATAGCCGGAAAATCCTTATCTGCTTAGGGCTGATTTGCTCAGCGGCTTGCACTTTATTGGTCGTGCAATCGACATCTACCGCGATGGCAGTTGCTTTTATCAGCTTGGCGCTATTCTTTGTGCATTTTGCGGGCACTTCTTGCTGGGGACTCGTGCAAGTGGTGACACCAAGCAAAATGGTCGCTTCCGTAAGCAGTATTCAGAACTTTGGTAGCTTTGTTTTCGCATCATTCGCACCGATTGTTACAGGTTGGGTATTAGATACAACCGGTTCATTTAACTGGGCGCTCATTGTTTGCTCAATGGTGACCTTCGCGGGTGCATTAGCTTACTTCTTCATCGTTAAAACTCCGATTGAAGAAACTGTTACACAGTAATTTTTAGGGCACTTGTCTGTGCCCACATATTGAGGTGAGTAATATGGAACAAACATGGCGCTGGTATGGTCCTAACGACCCTGTTTCTTTGAGTGATATTCGCCAAGCAGGGGCGACAGGGGTGGTAACGGCTTTGCACCACATCCCAAATGGGCAAGTATGGACTATCGAAGAGATAGAAAAACGCAAGGCGGAAATCGAAGCTAAAGGCCTTGTCTGGTCAGTGGTAGAAAGTATTCCTGTTCATGAAGAGATCAAAACACATCGTGGTGATTATGAACAGCATATCGCTAATTACCAGCAATCGATTCGTAACCTCGCTGCATGCGGTATTGATACGGTGTGTTACAACTTTATGCCCGTACTGGATTGGACACGAACTGATTTGGAATACGAATTACCTGATGGTTCGAAGGCATTACGTTTTGATCAGATAGCATTTGCCGCTTTCGAACTGTATTTGTTACAGCGCGAGGGGGCTGAGCAAGATTACACGGCTGAAGAGCTTATTCAAGCCAAAGCTTATTATGAAGCAATGAGCCAAGCCGATAAGGATAAATTGGTTGGTAATATTATTGCGGGCCTGCCGGGAGCAGAAGAAGGCTATACCCTTGAACAATTCAAAGCACATTTACAAACTTATGCAGGCATTGATAAGGCTAAGTTGCGTGAGAATATGGCCTATTTTTTACGAGCCATTATCCCCGTAGCAGAAGAGGTTGGCGTGAAAATGGCCGTTCATCCTGACGATCCACCGCGGCCTATTTTAGGTTTACCGCGGATTGTTTCAACGATTGAAGATATGCAATGGCTAAAAGAGACGGTGGATAGCCTTCACAACGGTTTCACTATGTGTACAGGCTCTTACGGCGTGAGAAGCGATAATGATTTAGTCAAAATGATTGAGCAATTTGGTGATCGTATTCATTTTACACACTTGCGCTCGACGTGCCGTGAAGATAATCCAAAAACGTTCCATGAAGCAGCGCATTTAGGGGGCGATGTGGATATGTTTGCCGTGGTTAAAGCAATTTTGGCGGAAGAAGATCGTCGCCAAAAAGTCGGTAATATGCGGCGCATACCAATGCGTCCTGATCATGGGCATCAAATGTTGGATGATCTGCAAAAGAAAACAAATCCAGGTTATTCTGCGATTGGGCGTTTAAAAGGATTAGCGGAAGTTCGTGGTGTTGAATTGGCGATTAAACGAGTCTTTTTCCCTGATTTAAAATAATTCTGAGTACTAAGTGAGTTGGGTCTATCTAGGCCCAACTGGGTAATAAAGAGATTAAATTAGCCCTTCTTCCTGTAATGCGAGATGAAAGTGTTGCACTTCTTCCGGAGTGGCTTGAATTCTTTTTAATGATAAATCCAATATATAAGGAATGTTTTTTTGCGGTTCACAAACGGCTAAAGCATATTTTTTGCCATTTTCTTCGAAGACTATAGGGGATGTTTTTTTATTGCCTGAATAGCCAGTCGATATTTTTTTACCATCTAAATTGAATTTATAAGAAACCATCAATAGGCGGTTAGAATTAACAACTTTGGCAGGAACAGCGATAAGTTTTAGTGGCATTTTGCCGCTAGATAATAATACTTTTCTGATCTTATTGTTCGCTATGTAGCGGTAAATAATAAATACAAGGCTAAAAATTAATAATGCGATGATAATAATTGTAGTTACAAAGCGGAGCATCACATTTTCGACAGCCACATCAACCGTTAAGCGTGATAGATCATTGGCATCGGCGATTGGTTGCACGGCAACATTTCGTGAAGTTCCTAGGAAACCAAAGCTATGTGAAACAGTGTGGCCGCGGTATGTCACCTTAACATTACAATGGGTAATAACCATCAAACTTGATCTACAAGAGCCATTTATATTGGCATTAACAGGAACCGCATTTTGACCAATTTTATAGTCATACGCGATACCAGGTAATTGAAAAGCAACAAAAACGGTTAAACCGATAAGAACGAGAACAAGAAAAATTAAGCGTATTATGCCACCATCCCCTTTTAGTGGGGTTAACTGTAATTCTCTTGTAGGAAATGCTTTTATTAATTTTTCAGGTAATTGAATATTATCTTGCATAGTAGTAGTGCTCATTGGAAATTAGAGGTATGAATTATAATAATTAAAAAAAACCTGATAATAGGATTACTACCAAAATAGTATTTTTTTGAGTACAAAAGGGATTGCAGATAGGATGAAATAATTTAGTGACTAGATAAACAAGGGGATTCAATATCTGGTATCAGTTACACTACACATATTTATCGTAGCCGAAAGATAAATAAAAAATAGATTTAAAATAGGGTTAACATAATACAAGAATAAAAAGAGAGCCGCATATACGAAACTCTCTTTTTAAGAGTAAAGATGATAGCATCTTAAATTAGCTTATTTGTTTTTTAATCGCGCCTGACGCTAAGCTCCCTTTGTGGAAACTGGCTTGCCTTGGCGAAATTCGGGCGACCGCCTCTGCGGAGCAGGATGCATCGACGAGTACAAAGCTGGCATCATCCCCAACTAATGGCCACACTTGTTTACCTTTGTCATCTAATGGCAACTTATTACCGGTGGCAATTGCCAGTGAACGTGATAGGGATAGTTCATCGGGGCGGGTATAGAGCTGGGCATATAAATTCGCTTTTTCTAACATATCACCGAGGCCAAATGGCGACCAATGATCAACCACGCTATCGGTTCCAGACATCACAAAGACACCGTTTTCATTGAGTGTTTTTAGTGGCATATGTAAGGTGCCAATAGGCACTGTGGTGGCGATAGTTATGTGTTGTTCGGCGAGTCGGTGTGCAGTTTCTTGTGCCTGCTCAGGTGTCAGTGTTGCAAGAGCAAAAGCATGGCTAATAGTCACTTTACCACGAAGAGTGCGGTTTTTATCGACGGTATCAATAATATAGTCGATAGCTGCGCGACCAGCTGGGCTTGTTTCATGCAAATGAATATCGACCCCTTTATTATAATCTAGCGCTATCTGGAACATGGTATCGAGCGATTTTTCCATTGCGCCATCAACGTTCGTGGGATCAAGTCCACCCACATAGTGCGCCCCTGCCTGCATTGCCTCTCGCATTAATGGCTCTGCTTTGGATAACAATAACCCATGTTGAGGAAAGGCAACAATTTCACAAGTTAGGTCTTGCTGGTGCTGATCAAGAACTTGAGTGAGCGCTTCAAGGTTCTTAAGACCGGAAACGGGTTCAATATTACAATGACTGCGGGCTATCGTTGATCCTTTGGATTGGATCAGTTTGATAAGCGCATGTGCGCGCTCTTGAGTATACGGCTGTAATTCCGGCAACAACTTTTGCTCAAGCGCTATCATATCAAGGATAGTTTTACCTTCTCGTGATTCGGGAGCTTGCCAAGGTCCACCATAAAAGGTTTTATCCAAGTGAATGTGCATATCACGAAAAGCGGGTAGCATGAGTTTACCATCTGCACTATAGGCTGCTAATTGCTTATCAATATGCTGTTTATTCGCGAGAAGTGCTGCAATTCTTCCATTTTTAATTTCAAGGGTGTGTAGGGCCGTTTTGGTGCCAATCACGCTCGCATCACGGTAACGAAAGCCTGTTTCCAGTAACACATCATCAAGATAGTAGTGATCATCTTTAATGGTGGTCGTGCTATTTAATGAGGTGGGGCCATTATCTGCGGCAGCAATACCGGATATCGCTCCAAATAGCGTGCAGGTGGCTGCCAGTTTTGCACTCGTTGAAAGAAACTCTCTTCTGTTGGATGGCATAAAAACTCCTTAATGAGAGGGTTGCAAGTTACTCGGCGTAACCTGCAATCGTGTGGGGCTAACCTTGAACAATGTGCGTGCCAGTTTCACCGCGTAAGGCTTGTGGCAATCTCTCAGGCGTTGTAATGATCACGCGTTTGCCACCATTGGCGAGAAATGACAGGCTGGCTTCAATTTTGGGTAACATACTTCCCGCTGGAAAATGCCCTTCACGCATATATTGCAGCATCTCTGTTGTTGTCGCCTCCCCAAGCGCTTGTTGCTCAGGTTTGCCAAAGTGAATACACACTTTCTCTACGCCAGTGGTGATAATCAAAATATCGGCTTTTAACTCTTTTGCTAGCAATGTGGTTGATAAATCTTTATCAATGACGGCGTCGACACTCTGGAAACCGCCATTCGTATTTTTAATAACAGGGATCCCCCCGCCACCAGCCGCAATAACAACATAGTTATTTTCACTGAGTGTCCGAATAGCCGCTGATTCGACAACACTCTTAGGCGCCGGTGAGGCGACGACACGGCGGTAACCTCGGCCAGAATCTTCAACAAAATGCCAGTCGGGATTGGCTTTTTTTAACTTCTCAGCTTGTTCTAGGCTGAAAAATGCGCCGATAGGCTTGGTCGGTGAGTGGAAATTAGGATCATTTTTATCGACTTCAACTTGAGTCACAATGGTCACCGCTTGGCGGTGATGGCGTTTTGCCAAGGCGTTTGTCAGGGCTTGCTGGATCAAATAGCCAATACCACCTTGTGTATCGGCGACACAGTTTGCTAATGGTGTGAGTGGTAGCCCTTCAACGGTGTGAGCGATTTCGGCACGGCGTAAATCTAATCCCACTTGAGGGCCATTACCGTGAGTCAGAACAATATTGTAATTACCCTCAAGCATATCACAGACATGGGAAGCGACCTCTTGTACCGCTTTTTCTTGAGCTTCAATCGATTGGCCGTTGTTATCTTTGATAATACTGTTGCCCCCGATGGCAACAACCACGAGTTCTTTCATTGTTATTGTATCCTGATACAGAGTCTATAAGTCGATGTGCTCAGCACATCGACGATCGGAGGTTAATGGCATTACACTGATTTGCTGATTTTCTCAGCGGTTTCAGGTTGTTGCGCTTCTATTGATTTCCCTTTATCTAAGAAGTATTTCATCACAAATAAGCCCGACATCATGAGGTAAGCGTATACAAACATCAAGGCGGGTCCTTGTGCTATCCCTACCATCGGTGAGTGGATAATACCGAAGAATACCAGTAGCGCGCCTACGGCGGCTGTTATAGCCCCACGTAGTGGCTGATTGAGAATGGCAAAGATAGCGATACAGCCCCATAACATACTGGCTAATGGCGCACCATTCCCAAGATGGACTAAACCTTGGTAGTAAACACCTTTACTGAGTAAGACATCTGTGCCGATTTGTGCCGCAGAAGTACCCGCCGCCCCCATCATGCTGTTCATCATGGTCAGTGCCCAGTTGGCAATCCAAGGGAACAGACAGATAAAGATGACAGGCACTTCCACTTTCGGTGTCTCTCGCACCACTTGGTTAGCAGTGACAACACCTATAAACACTAGGATAGGCACAATAGCCGTCATCGGAATTATGGCTAACATAAAAGCGCCTAGACCGAACAACGGTACGATGAACATGGTAATACCAGAGGCGAGTGTATAGCCGATACTGGCTCCCATAGCTTTCCAACCTGCATGACCCACATAGACAGTGACAGGGAATGGGTTACCCATAAAACAGCCTACAGTAGAGGATAATCCATTAGCTAACATTACTTTACGGGTATTGTATTCATCGCCAGCGGCATGGGCGCTCTCAATATTTTCAAGGTCGAAAATATAGTTTGCTAAGCCTAATGGTACGGCTGAAGCCAAGTAGGGTAAGGCATGTGGTAACCCCTGTAAGAAGCTATCAATATGAATACCGGGCGGGTTAAAGCCAAATGAGGCAACGGAGGCTTTAATGGCTTCAGGACTTTGTAAGCCAGAGACCCACGCCAGCACAGTTCCTGCAATAAGCAGTAATAACCCCGTTGGAATACGCGCAAAGATAGGTTTTTTACCAAACCAGTTGATAAAAATGAGCAGTAATACGATAAATGAAACGGTAGGCGCTTCAAAAGCCTGTAACATCGGGTTCATTGCCAGTAATAGCAAACCTAACCCAGAGAGACAGGAGAGCAATACGGTGCGAGGGATCATTTTACGGATAGTTTCGCCGAGGAATGAGCCACCGACAAGGATCATCGATTCTACAAAACACCAAACCAGTGCGATTTGAATCGCAAACTCGGCATTTTGAGTCGTTTGGTAAACAGGCATGATGACCAAAAAGGTCACGGTAAAGATAGAGGGAGCGCTTGGGCCGGAAGGCAGTGCGGTGACATCATCGCGCCCAGTCTGTTTGGCGAGTTGCTGACCAAAATAGGCATAGCTGATACTCGCTAGCAATACGGCAAAACCAAATGCAGGTGCAATACGTCCATAAACAAGATCTTTAGGGATGCCGACGACAAAGATCAGTAATCCCATCATAGTGAGCAGATTGGTTAAGTTATTGGTCATCAGCCCGAAGTAGGCCGCCCAGTCACCACGTTTCCACTTTAGTTTCGTTACACTCATGGAATGTATCCTTCAAAGAAGAGACTGCGGGGGCAGTCATGATTAAAAAACCTATTGCTCAGGTGAATCACAGCGTATTATTATTAATTGCCCAACCGAAGTTGGGCTTATTATCGGCGACTAGGCGTATTTTTCGGCGTAAGCCAACATAGCTTTTTCAAAGCAGTCGAACGGGGGATGCACAATACCAGCCCCGATCATACCGATACCTGCGTCTTTGTGGGCGATGGCCGTATTGATGACCGGAAGGATACCGCTGGCGGCAACCTTGGTAATATCAATGGCTGTGGGGATCCCCATAAAACCTAACAGCGGGATCGTGACGTTAGGGTTTTCACCTAATGTGATCTCTCGCATTTGACGTGAGAAATCGATGGCCTCTTCAACGGTTCCTCCGACCAAAGCGACAATGGCAGGAGCGGTTGCCATGGCGAATCCGCCAATGCCATAAGTCTCGGTAATGGCGGAATCACCGATATCGAGGCCTGAATCTTCGGGTTTATAGCCAGCAAACATCGGGCCGATAACTTGCTGTGAAGGGCCTGTAAACCATTGACCTGGTAGCCCACTGATACGTAATCCAAATTCATAACCATTACGCGCCATGGTGGTAACGACGGTGCTGTATTCGATACCATGAGCCGCATCCATCGCCGCTTTACACATCGCCATCCATGTAGGGCCAGAGAAGTAATCGCTGCTTGCGACAAAATCAAAAACGTCTTTTTGTTGAGCAACTGAGAAATCCGTTTGGATGATATAAGGGGTCAGTGCTTGGATAAGCAGCGTGGTGCCTGCGTTATTACGGTTATGGCACTCATCCCCCATATGCAGTGCTTGAGCCAACATCAGACGCAAGTCGATTTCGCCGGCCAGCTTCATAGCATCACGTAGCATTGGGCCTAAAACATCACGCATCCAGTTCAAGCGGTCAATCACACTTTGGTCGTTGGCTCCCATGCGTAAAATTTTTGCCATTTGCTCACTGAGGTTGGTAAATGCGCGGTTACCATAGGTTTTGTTTTCGACAATGTGCATAAACATTGAGGCAGAGGTCACACCCGCCATAGAGCCAACACAGTCGTGTTCATGACAAGGGGAAAAAATAATCTCGCCAGAAGCGGCTACGCGTTCGGCATCTGCTAAATCTTTTGCTAGCCCTTCAAATACCAGTGCGCCAGTCACTGCACCTTTCATTGCGCCACACATGTCTTTCCATTCAACAGGCGGTCCAGCATGTAAGATGGTGTTTTTAGTCATCCCCGGTACGACGTTAATGGCTTGATCATAGCCAACAAGTACAGGTTGTGACTGAATAATGCGTTCTAAGGCCTGCGCATTGGCAGCGGCAATTTTCTCTTGTAATGCGCTATTACTTTCAATTTTATCTAATGCGTTGATCACGGCAATATTGCCTTGCCCAGGTGGCGTCCAATCTAAGTGCGTGACGGGAACATGCTGCTTTTTAAGGTCATCACTGAACATTTCGATGCCCACGTTAATCACATTTAATGGCTGTTTAAATAATGAAGTCATTACGCATTCTCCCCTTTCCAGACAAATTCGCGGGCTAACAAACCAGTGTTGGTGCTACTACTTGCCCAAATCACACCTGCATCGGTGAGCATTTTCACTTGGGCATCCATGGATGGAGTGTCTTGGTCAGTACCGAGAACATAACCAAGGATTTCCAGCTCTCGACCCTCTTGTTTGGCAATCTCTTTTGCTGCTTTGATGGCATCGATCATTACGCCAACAGGATCTTCATGGGAGCCGTATCCCAGCACAAAATCCATAACGATAACGCCGACTTCTGGGTCACGAGCCTCTTGCAGTAGTCGTTCGATACGGTTGGTCGGATCAATCATTGGATGGGGTTTACCATTGGTGAAGTCATCATCACCAAAATCTAAGAAGGTGTGTGCGATGCTCTGGTTAAGATCGCTTAAGCGATATTCAGGGTTTGGCTGGATATTACTGTAGACATCATCATATTTTTCCAAAGCGGCAAACATCGCTTCATCACATAAGGTGCCACCACAAAATAGACCGCGAATGTATTTTTGCTTTGGTGATAGTTTGGCTCTGACTTCTTCAATGAGAGGCCAATTGAGTGAGTGTAAATTCAGTTGTTCTTTTTTGATACCGGTGAGTAAAACCGCTTTCAATGCTGCCTCTTTGGTGCTTTTAGCAAAGCTTAAGCCAGGCTTATCGTCGGGGATTGGCTGATTACCGAGGAAACAGACCACCACAGGTTTATGGCATTTTTCGGCTTGTGCTAAAACTTTTTTAGCGACGGTGGCGGCTGGTGGCTTAGAAATTAACACAATGACGTGAGTTTCTTCATCAGCATCAAGCATTTTTAGGGCATCAATCATCATGATCCCGCCGATCTTTTCACTCAGATCGCGTCCTCCCGTTCCGATCAGTTGTGAAACGCCCGCGCCAAACTCATGAATACGTACACTCAGTTCTTGGCTGCCTGTACCGGAGGCGCCAACAATACCGATATTGCCGCGACGAACGTTATTCCCAAAACATAAAGCCGCGCCATTGATTATTGCGGTTCCACAGTCTGGCCCCATCATCAATAATCCTTTACGGCTAGCAAGCTGTTTTAAGGCTAGCTCATCATCAATAGAGACATTATCAGAGAACAGCATGACATTAAGGTCATTTTCAAGAGCAATACGGGCTTCACGAGCAGCAAACTGACCATTAACCGAAATGACCGCTAAGTTGCTTTCTGGAATATGGCTATGTGCCGAATGGAGAGTGGCATATTTGGCTTCGTGTTGTGACCCACCTTGATTTTTCTTATTAAATAGCGCTTCAATGGCAACAAGCGTCGCCTCATTCGCTTCATCACTGGCGCCTTTAATGACAATCATTAAATCGCCATTTTTTGCCGCTTCTAATTCTGGTGTTAATAACCCTAAATTTTTCAGCACGCCTTTATTCATCTCTGTTGCCATTGCCACAAATGCCTGCTCAACATTGTCGAGTTGATTGGCTTTAGTGGAGATAGACATCAGTGATACGGAATCAAAATACGTATTCTTTTTGATGACAACTTTAGTCGACATACTTTTCTCCAAAGTAGAGGGTCAGGTACAGTGCATCACGAATGCCTAATAACATGTCGCTGCCTGAGCTTGACCCGATATCTAAAATCTTTTGCAACTGCGAATAAGGCTTGGCGTCATTTGTATTTGCAGTCGCTAATATGTGTAGTAGTTGCAGCAAATTTTCTCGATAGTGACGGTTTACTGCTTTTTCTAAGGTAATGGCACTGACTTTAGTGGTTGCCTCTTTAGCATGGCGAATACCCTGTTCAAAAAACGGATGCAGACATTGAGCTGGATGATGTTTAAGTAATAAAAACGCCATTAATCCAACCAAATAATCATCCCCAGATGGGGTCAAACCAATACCTAGGCCAATAAACTGCCTAACCATTTCAGGCAATTTTTGATGGTCTTTTTTCTTTAATAAATTAATCAGTTCAATGCGTAATGAATTTAATTTTTTTGCTGCGGTTAAATAAAATAAATTATCTCCATGATAATGAAATAAAGAGTGTCCTTCTCTGTTTAGCAAAACATCGATTACGCTTATTTGTGTATTTAAAAAGGATAAATAGGTTTTTTTATTGATGTTTTCTGGGATAAAACACACATTATTGGGCTGCCATGGATGGCAAAAGGAAAACGATATAAAATAATATTTACCCAAATACAGTGTTTTATTACAGAAATAAATATATTCCCCTTCTTTTAAATTTAATTTAGATAAGTCGTTATTCAATAATCGACAACTGTTAGGGGCATTATCTAATTCAGCACTGAGTAAAGTAAAAAGCGTATTATTAATAGAGATATTAATTGCTTTACGAAAAACTTGCTCTATTTGTCCTGAAAATGTAGGCTGATCGAATAAATTTAAAAATGTCGCATCAGCCGAAAGCCCAAACAGTTGTTGCCTTTGAGTCTTGGTCTTGTTCACAAGCCTCCTTGTGATGCACTATGCGCCCGCTGCGATTAGTAATTCAGCAATTTCGTGATAGCCTTTTTCGCGTGCTAGTTCTAAGGGTGTTTTACCGTATTTATCCGTCATATGTGGGTTGGCGCCGTGGTCGAGTAACAGCTTGACGATCTGTTGCTGCTTTTCGCCGCCATCATTTAATACGATGGCTTCAAGCAGTGGCGTCCAACCGACAAAGTTGGTGTGATTCACATTGATATCTGTTTTTTCGAGTAATTCACGGACGATTTCAACATGGCCTTTTTCGCTGGCGGGGGTGATCCCTACACCACCAAAGCGAGTTAATAAATCAAGATTGGGCTTAGCGGGAAGGACGATACGTAATAGGGTTAAGTCATTATTCAAGCAACTTAACAAAAAGGGGTTGAAGCAAGTTTGGTCTTGCTTATTAATATCCGCACCGGCATTAATGAGGAAAGTGACGCATTCGTAATGTTTATTTAAACTCGCATTTACGATAGCTGTCCGGCCTTGGCGGTTGGTAGTATTGATGTCCACTCCTTTGTCGAGGCAGTGCTTCAATAACGCTAGGTTGCCTTGTTCTGCTGCGGATAAAAACTCTTGCTCTAATGTCATGGTTTTCCCCTTATTTGGTTATCTGCATTTCATTGACGACAACCAAAATAGATAAAGACAATTTTAAATGTAATACCCAATCCGCATTATGTATGAGAAGAATGGGTATTTTTATGATGGATTAAGCATAGCAAGCTGTTGAAATAAATAGAATCCATTTAAAATTCATTCATCAATAGCAGCCTTGATTATTGAATTAAAATCAACAATTTCGTTTTTTTGTGCGCGAAAGCATAATTTTTCATCAATTCCTAGGCTTTTTTGCGTAATAAATGACCGAAACAATCCAATTTCACTGGTCAATCAGATAGGCAATAAAGGATTTAGTCAGTTTTGTGATAAGCATCAAACTAAAGGTTTTGCAACTGTTAAAAATGTGAATTAATTGATCGAGATCAGCGAGATTGTTAAGGGGATGCTCTAGTATTTATTTCAATGTTATTAATTATTTTGATTATAAATTAATGGGCTTTCTTTGCAGTTAATTCATCTAAAAAAGATAGTCCTGATAAATGGCTCAGTATGATAAAAGATTTCTTTTAAACGTAATAAAATGGTTGATAAACAACCAATATCTATAGGTTATTAAATATAATTCACATATATTCTTCTTACTTTAAGCGACAGGGTTGTTGGCGGTATTCACGGATCTGAGTCTCGCAGTGATCGATGTTGCTAGTGACCCCGCTATGTTCTGCCTTTCTGTAGCTCGAATTATTTTGATTATAAATTTTTTAATTTCTTTCTATCCAATTTCGGGTCACCAGTATGAATTCAATATTTACCGAAGAAAATTTACTGACATATACAACGGCTGCAAAATATGCCAGTTTTAGTAAGGCGGCAGAAGAGTTGGGGATCACCACGTCTGCGGTTAGTTACACCATTAAACGTATCGAAACTTATTTAGACGTGGTGCTATTTATTCGTGATACACGGAATATTGAATTAACAGAAGCGGGTTACTACTTTTACCGCAAAGCCACGGATTTATTAAATAACTTTCATCTGATCAAAAAGAGTATTTACTCTATTGAGCAGGGGATTGAGGCTCGGGTGCGTATTTGTATTAATCAGTTGCTATATACGCCTTATCACACTGCAAAGTTACTGCAAATCCTTAAAAAACAATTTCCGACTTGCCAAATAACAGTGACCACTGAGGTGTATAACGGGGTATGGGATGCCATCATCAATAATCTCTCTGATATTGCGATTGGTGCACCAGGCACTTTGATGGATGGCGGAGGCATTGATTATACGGAAATCGGGGCAATTCATTGGCAATTTGCCATTTCAGCAACGCATCCATTAGCGTTGATGCCTGAGCCTATCGCCGAAAGCCAATTGCGCTTATATCCTAATATCATGGTAGAAGATACAGCACATACCATTAATAAGCGGGTTGGTTGGCTATTGCATGGGCAAGAAGCGATACAAGTTCCTGACTTCAATACCAAATGCCAATGTCAGATTTTAGGTGAGGGGATTGGTTTTTTGCCGGATTATATGGTGAAAGAGCATGTTAAGAATGGCCTGTTGGTCATAAAACAGATCCAAAACCCACGGCAAGACTCGCACATGTTATTAGCAACTCAGCATTCTGCGACGGGCCTCGTGACACAGTGGATCCGTAGGGAATTCACCGCAAATGGGATTCTAACGAAACTCTATAGTGATTTGTTAAAACCCATTAATTAGCCCGTCACATTTTACGTGTTTATTGAACGGTGACATCCAGAGCTTTATTGATAGCGTCAGGGATCACGCTGCCATGGCTTTGATTGGGGTAAAGTGTAAATTCACAATGGCGTCCATGGTCGCTGAGCATGGTGCATAATTGGCGTGAGGTTATCCAACTTGAGCGTGATTGATAATGCTTAATCTGCTCCTCGCTGAGACGCGATAAATCAGGCTTTTCTTCTAACTCTCCTAAGGTGATAAATAAAGGTGACGCATTTTGTTGTTGCGTTAACTGAGCCTTATCTATCATTGTGCCTTTTCCCCACCATAAAGAAGGGCTAGCAGAAACAAAAGATTGAAATGCCGTAGGATGCTTTTGATAAGCCATCAACGTAAATAGCCCACCAAATGAATGCCCAAATAGGGTCTGTTTTTGTTTATCAATAGCAAATTGCTGCTCCACCCAAGGGCGAATTTGGCTTGTCAGAAATTGAGATAATTCCTCTGATCCACCACCTTGTGCGAAATCATCACCAGCAACGCGGGGCGTATAATCGTAGGTACGCAATTGCTTAGGAAAGGCTTCATGGATTGGATAACCGACCCCAATAATAATAGGCAGTTTATCTTTGGGGAGTTTTTGGATGGCGCGATTGACGACAAGCGGGAATATCCCATTGCCATCAAGCATATACAGCACAGGTCTTGGTGACTGCATCCCATGAGGCACAGCACTAAAAATTCGATAGGTACGGCTTCCCTTTGAGCTATGGGGATTTTCCATATCATGATGCTGAACATCATAAAATTGGCTGACTTGCTTATCCAATGCCGGAGGGGTTTGCGATGGGCGAGCATAGGCGGTCGTCAAAGCCATTGAAAAGAGTAAACTGGAGATAATAAGTTTATTTATCATTTGGTTATTCTGTTTTTTAGTTGTTGACGGTGTCTATGGGGAGGCCTAGCGCCAGCATAGGCAAACAGCGAATATTGGCCGATGACGCCAAATATTCGCTGCCGATGGCTAAGATAACTTAGAAGCTAACATTGACGTTAGCCCAATAGCGGCGTCCGTCTTCAACATCCCAGTTGCCGCCTTTGGTATCAATTTTGGGGCCTTTTTCATTCGCAATATTCAATACTGCCAAATTGAGTTTGGTATTTTTCAGTAGCTGATACGTCATCCCAACATCCATGGTGGTGTAGCCGCTACGGTAGCGTGGTGCGGTATAACCGTTACGCTGAGCGGCCCAAACCTGTTTGCCTTCATAATGGGCGCGGGTATAGAGGTTCAAGTCTTCGCTATATTGCCAGTCGAGTTTAGCGTTAGCGGTGTGTTTCGGCGTCTTATCTAGAGGGTAACCTTTCAATGACATGTTATTACTCAACTTTTCATCATCGCTTCGACGTTCAGAATCGACATATGTGTAGTTCATGCTCAGTTTCCAATCTTCTGCAAGAGGGATACCTGTTGCGACTTCAACACCCTTAATATTCGCTTTACCCACGTTATCAAAGGTGTAGAGTTTTAGGCCTGTGATAGGGTCTGGCTCACCCGTATAATAGCTGGTGAGTTTATTTTTAAAATCAGTATTAAATAGCGTCAGGCTCGCATTAAAGCCTGATTCGTGGTCATAGGCGATACTGATTTCTTCACTTAGGCTTTTTTCTGGTTTCAGATCACGGTTACCATAGATAATGCCTTCACCCTTTTCGGTTGACGTACCATAGCTTGGGCTGACTTCACGTAAAGTTGGGGCGCGGAAGGCTTGTGATACACCACCTTTGATGGTGATTTCATCGGTTAAGTAATAGATGGCATAACCACGAGGATTCCAGTGGTTACCATAAAATTCGTGGTGATCTAAACGCAAACCACCAGTCAGTATCAAATTATCTGTTGCTGTAAATTCATCTTCTAAGAAGAAAGCATATTGTTCAGCGCGGAGTGTTGTGTCTTCAGTGGTCTTTTTCCCTGTTGCAGAAGTATCTTTTAACCTAGCGTGTTGGAATTGACCACCTACTGTCAGAATATTATCGGGTAAGAACGCCACAACCTTACCATCAACGACAGTATTGGTAATTTCGGGTACGCGTGCCTCATAAACAAAGTGGTAATCGCCAGCGCTGTCTTTAACTTCTGATTTGGTATTTCGTTTCGTTTGCTCTTGGTACACACTCAATTCGGTGTTGAACAGATCCCAATCCCCTTTATAGGTAAGAGCGAAATGGTTTCTATCATTGTGTATCTCAGTTTTGGTATTTTTCTGTTTTGATTCGCCACGCATCGTATATTCAGCGAACGATTTACCCGGCGTTGAGGTGCGCTCTTGCGTTGTTCTACCCGCTTCAAGTAAAAAGGTTTGATTTTCGAGTGGGGTAAAAGTCAGTTTTGCTGTCAGGCTACGATTATCGCGTTTGTTATGGCCCTCAGTAATTTTATCTTCTTGGCGATAATCGCCACCACCATACAGTTGTAGCCCTAATTTATCGTTGATCAATGGACCGGATAGGTAGAAATTACCATCAGTAGAATCACCACTATCACGGTTTTCTTGTAAAATACCACCCAATGCTACATTGCCATGCCACTCATTGGTCACCTTTTTCGTGATGATATTGATAACCCCACCCATTGCATCTGAACCATACAAGGAAGACATGGGGCCGCGGATCACTTCGATGCGTTCAATCGCTTCAACGGGAGGCATAAAGCCCGCTTCAAATCCACCACTACCATTTGGGCGAGATTCACGGCTATTTTGGCGGCGACCATCGACCAATATTAAGGTGTATTCGCCGGGTAGGCCGCGAATATTAATATCTTGTTTATTGGCACTACCAACAATACTCACGCCTTCGACATCTTTTACGGCATCAGCTAAGTCGCGAACGGGTTTATTTTGTAGCTGCTCTTTAGAGATAACCGTAATACTCGCGGGGGCATCGCGTAACTGTTGTGAATATCCCGATGCAGTCACAATCATTTTGTCTGGATCTTCTTGGGCGAAGGCAGGAAGAGATGAAATGGCAGCGATAACAGCCGCTGCGAGTTGTGTGTAGTGGCGTTGAATAGACATGGTAACCCTTAAAACAAAATACAAATGTAAATGAGAGTAATAATCATATTGAATACAAATAGTATCACCGAAATAGATGAAAAATAAATAAGTGATTTGCTAATTAAATGATAAAAATGAGCGGTTAACAGGGATGAAGTAAAATTATCAACAAACTGCAACTTCTACGCTATTTAGACGTTACAATTGAGAAATAGAATATAGCCATAAAATAAATCTGGTTAAGGCGGGTTATATTAGAAAAATAATATTTATCAAATAGTTCATTAATAAAGTGTCAACTTGATTACAAAATAGAAATTTCAAAATTAACTTAATTGACATTGTTAATTCGCTCACCTAATGTCAGCAAATAAAAGCTATTCTGTGAATATGGGCATCCTCCAATTATGTCAGTATCAGCATCACACTCATCAATGCCATTATTTCGAATCTCTGCTGCCATGTTTTTTTCGTATATGACCGTTGGATTGCCATTAACGGTAATACCCCTATTTGTCCATCAAGAATTAGGCTTTAGCGATGTATGGGTCGGGGTGGTTGTTGGTATTCAGTTTCTGGCGACGGTGTTGACTCGAGGCTATGCAGGCCGCTTAGCTGACCAAAAAGGCGCTAAAAGAACCACGTTGCAAGGGATGTGTGCCTGTGGAATATCAGGGGGCTTCTGTTTGCTCGCGGTATTATTACCTCTCGCACCTTTGTACCAAATTCTATTATTGATGGTAGGACGTTTGGTTCTTGGTTTAGGGGAAAGCCAGCTGTTAACAGGTAATTTGACATGGGGTATGCGGCTGGTTGGGGCGACACAAGCGGGCAAAGTCATGTCATGGAATGGTATGGCGATTTATGGGTCGCTAGCGGTTGGCGCGCCACTCGGGCTTGTTATCTACCAACATTACGGTTTTGTCGCGGTGAGTGCGATGGTTATGTTGTTGCCCTGCATCTCTTTGCTGATTAATGGCACAGTACCTGCGGTGGCGCCTTTACATGGCAAATGGCTTCCTTTCTGGTCAGTGATCCGCAAAATTTGGAAAATGGGTATCATATTGGCGCTAAAAGGTATCGGTTTTGCGGCAATTGGTACCTTTATTTCCCTGTATTTTGTTTCTGAACAGTGGGGAAACGCTGGACTTGCCCTCAGTGCTTTCGGCTGTACTTTTGTATTAGTGCGGGTGCTGTGGGGCGGGCTGCCAGATAAAATGAATGGTTATCGCGTCGCAGTAGTCTCTCTTGCCGTAGAGTTTGTAGGGTTGCTCATATTATGGGCGGCACCAGTGTATGGGGTTGCACTCTTAGGTGCAGCCTTGACGGGGGCGGGGTGTTCATTAGTTTACCCTGCCGTGGGAACGGAAGTGGTTAAAACTGTGGCGCCTCAAATGCGTGGAACCGCATTAGGTGGTTATTCCGCTTTCCAAGATATCGCCTATGGTATTACTGGGCCGTTAGCGGGTATGGCGGTGGTTTATTTGGGATATCGAGGGATCTATTTTATTGCGGCACTCTGTGTACTATTTGCGTTGATAATGACGCTATCGGCAATTCGTCATACTCAAAAAGTGACGTGAGTATCTCGATAAGTTGCGTAGCCATAAGCTACGCAACGATATTAGTTGGCTTATTTTTTAGCGTTTTTTACTTGTTCAACAAAGTTAGCCTTCGTGTCTTTTTTACAGGCATCAATCACAACCGGTGTGAGTGTTTGGATACCATCAACATCTAAAACTGCATCTTCAACTTTATCTTTTTTAGTTAATAGCTCACCAAAGCCGACAGCCGTTGGGTAAAAATTATCATCGATAGCTAAAAACTCTTCACACGTCCACTCTGCTAAAGGCTTAGTATCGTTTTTTTTATCTTCAGCCATTGCTGAAAGGCTCGTTAATGAAGCTGCAATAATGCCGACAATAAAATATTTTTTCATAATTTCACCTTAATATTTAACGATCATTGGATGAGTTTTTCATAAAAGGTTCTAATATGGATATAGAAAAATATCCCTATTTCTTAATCATCATAGATGATGAAAAATAAAAAACAAAGAGCGCAAATCGATAGTATTTATATGATTATTTAAATACTATCGGTATTGATTCAATATTGTAAAATAAAACGCAAACTCATCATTTAATGACAATAAAAATTAAATACCAATTAAGTTTTATTTAATTAAAAGCGTTTTTACTTTTATTAAAACTATTTATAGGTATACTTTTTTTATCAACAAAAAATAAAATTCAACCTTGTTATCGATTATTGACTAATACCTATTTCGTTGCAGTTATTTCAACACCAGAAGGAAGAAAGTTGTTCGCTTAGGTCGCGTTATCATTTATCGACTTAAGCTCGGGGGTTTCCTGTAATACAACACCCATTGCCAACGTTGGCAAAGCGGAGAAAACTTTCTATGTCTTTAACGAGTAAAACATCTTGTGTTATTACAATTTCGGATGTTCCCACAACAAAGCGAATTTTAGTCATTGATGTTGGTGGTACTCATGTCAAGCTATATACCGCCCCCAACACCCCTGCCATTGAATTCGTTTCTGGGCACACCATGACACCAGAACAATTTATTCATGATGTGAATCAATGCGTTGATACCTCTCTGTTCGATGGCGTCAGTATTGGCTTTCCATCTCCTATCTCTGGAAATCGCATCCTTAAGGAACCCGTTAATTTAGCCAGTGGTTGGGTCAACTTTGATTTAGCCGATGCGTTCCCTTGCCCTATTCGCCTAATTAATGATGCCGCAATGCAAGCCGTCGGTAGCTATGAAGGTGGCAGTATGTTGTTTTTAGGGCTTGGAACTGGATTGGGAAGCGCATTGATTGTTAATCAGCAGCTACAGCCAATGGAAGTCGCGCACCTGCCATACCTTGAACACGACTATGAATACTATGTCAGTGAACATTATCGTGAATCCGAAGGTGATGCCGTGTGGCGGCAGAGTGTACTGACGGTAGTAGACCTCTTTTATCAAGCATTTATGCCGGACTACATTGTTATCGGTGGCGGGAATGTGCATCAGTTTACGACGTTACCGGAACATGTACGGCGTGGAGATAATGACAAAGCTTTTCTTGGTGGAATCAGAATTTGGGGAAATAACTTATGAATCAATCATCTAACAATCAACTTCAACTCGGTTTTATAGGGCTAGGCAGAATGGGTGCAGCAATGGTTCGTCGCATCCAACAAGCAGGCATCTCGTGCGTTGTTTATGACCAAAATTCGGCTATCCGCCAGCAGCTACCTGACAGTGTTATCTTCAACCATTCATTGGAAGAATTAGTGAAGAACATGAAAGCACCACGGCATATTTGGTTAATGTTGCCCGCAGCGGTCGTAGATACCGTGATTGCCCAGCTCAAACCCTTATTGGAGAAGGGTGACACGCTGATCGATGGCGGTAACTCCCATTTTACAGAAGATATTCGCCGCGCCAATGCACTGAAAGCCGATGGAATTAACTATATGGATGTAGGGGTCAGCGGTGGCGTATGGGGTGAAGAGCGTGGTTATTGTCAGATGATTGGCGGTCCAAAAGAGCATTACCAATATTTAGAACCTGTTTTTCGTGCATTAGCACCCGGAGTCGATGCAGCGCCACGTACGGAAGGTAACCATGGTGAACCTTCACCAGCAGAGCAAGGATATCTGCACTGTGGACCAAGTGGAGCAGGCCATTTTGTGAAGATGGTCCATAATGGCATCGAATACGGCTTAATGGCGGCTTATGCGGAAGGGCTGAATATTCTAAAACATGCGGATCAAGGGTTGCACCCAGTGGCAGCAGATGCAGAAACCGCACCACTTGAACATCCAGAGTATTATCAATATCAATTGCCTGTTGGTGAGATCAGTGAATTATGGCGTCGTGGGAGCGTGGTGGGATCGTGGTTACTCGATCTGATCGCACAAGAGATGCATCAATCCCCTGATCTGGAAAATTATGCAGGTCGTGTTTCAGATTCTGGGGAAGGCCGCTGGACCTCGACGGCGGCGATCGACCTCGGCGTGCCGGCACCAGTATTAACGAGTGCACTTTACTCACGTTTCACCTCTCGTGGCAATGACCTGTTTGCAGACCGAGTTCAGTCTGCCATGCGCCATGCTTTTGGTGGCCATAAAGAAAAAACTGAGGATCAAGGAGGGGCGAAATGAGTCGTTTCTCTTTGGTGATCTTGGGGGCAAGCGGCGATTTAACTAAACGTCTATTGATGCCTTCTCTATTTCGTTTACATCGATTAGGACTGATCCCTGATTTGAACATTATCGGGTATTCGATTGATAAATGGGATCATGACTCGTTTTTGCAACATATCCATGATGCATTGGCGGAGTTTATTACTGATTTTAATGAAACAGAATGGAAAGCGTTTAGCGAACATTTGGATTTCGTCAGTGGCTCATTAGAAGCGAATGATTTGAAGGCGTTGGAAAGTAAACTAACGCCATCTGCACTCTTTTATTTAGCCTTACCACCGACTTTATTTGGGCAAGCGGCGCAGGCGATAGGCGAAGCGGGGCTATCTAAAGAAAGTGGTGATAATTGGCGACGTATTTTAATTGAAAAACCGTTTGGTACTGATCTTGAATCGGCAGAGGTATTGCGCGGGCAAGTACATGCTTATTGGGATGAATCACAAGTTTACCGTATTGATCATTTCTTAGGAAAAGAGGCAACACAAAACTTGATGATTTTCCGTTTTGCTAACCGCGTCCTCGCCCCTGTTTGGAATGCTGAGCATATTGAGCAGGTGCAAATTACTTATGCAGAAACATTAGGTGTAGAAAACCGAGCTGTCTATTACGACCACTCTGGTGCGATGCGTGACATGCTGCAAAACCATCTTATGCAATTGCTGACATTAACGGCAATTGAGCCATTAGGGCGCTGGGATGGTGAGATTCTACGTGATCATAAAGTGGAAGTGTTGAAATCCATTCGACCAACAGATGATATGGATGCCAATGACTGGGCCGTTCGTGGGCAGTATTGTGCAGGGCAAGTGAATGGCGAAACTGCGACGGATTACTGCAACGAGCCAGGTATCCCTGTCGATACCAACACAGAAACGTTTGCCGCATTGCGAATAGAGATAGATAACTGGCGCTGGAAAGGTGTGCCTTTCTATTTACGAAGTGGTAAACGGTTAGCCAATAATTACGCTGAAATCGCCGTGCAATTTAAAGCTCCGGCCGGTGCATTACCGGGGGATATTCAGGTCGATAATAATTGGCTCGTCTTTAGATTATCCCCAACGATGGGGATGGATATGCATATGACGGCGAAGTTGCCAGGGATGAATTTAAATACGCATGGCATCGTGCTCAGCGCGCCTTATACCTTACCGGGGCAGTATGAAGTTTCGGCTTACGAGCAACTTTTAATTGATGCACTGCATGGTGAGCGTGCGCATTTCCTCCGCTTTGATGAAGTCGAATGGGCATGGCGGGTCATCGACCCTGCGCTAAAAGCGTGGCAGAAGGGAATGCCTGACCTGTATAAGGCGGGAACGGAAGGGCCAGATACGCAATCTCGGATCATGCGCCCCGGTCATCAATGGCGTTCACTGTTTGAACAGGAGGGTCGCGAATGATAGCACAGCAAGCCCCGGGCGCCCCGGGAAGCACTGCGACGTGGACAAGTAGTGCAAAAGACATGGTGGGAACGGCAATCGGTCAAGGACGAGTATGGTTTACCGTAGGTTATGGCATCTTAAATGAGGTGTATTGGCCTTCTTGCAGTACACCACAAATTCGTGATTTAGGTTTTATTATTGCTGGGGATGACTTTTGGTCAGAGGTAAAGCGTGTCCACCAATACAGTATCACTACGCCGTCATCCTCCTTACCACTGCCAAAAATCGTGCATCAACATGAGCGTTATCGCCTTGAATTAGAGATTATCACTGATCCTGCGCGCGATGTCTTGCTGATCCATTATCATCTTGAAGGTGAAGGGCTGCGATTATATCCGCTATTAGCACCACATCTCGGCGGCGATGGTGACAATAATTATGGTTCGGTGACGTCTCAAGGGCTAGCGGCTCAGAAGAACGGGCAATATCTGATCTTGTCTGCTGAAAATGGCTTTGCAAGAGGCAGTGTGGGGTATGTTGGTAGCTCAGATGGTTGGCAGGATTTTAGTCAAAACGGTGGTATGAGTTGGGAATACCAGCAGGCTGGGCCAGGTAATATCGCGATGATAGGCGAGTTAAATCATAACTCAGGCGTATTGGCGTTAGCATTTTCTGCCAGTGCGCAAGGTGCTGCAACCTTAGCTAATAGCGCCCTAGCAGAGGGCTACCAAGAAGCAAGGCGCCAGTATGCTTATTTGTGGGCGGCATGGAATGAAACGGTGAATTTCCCTGGGTTAGATAAGCTGCCTAAAACGTTATCGGATGCTGTTCGCACTTCGGTTGTGGTCTTGAAAACCCATGAGGGTAGAACATTCCCCGGCTCGCTGGTGGCGAGTTTAAGTACGCCATGGGGAGATACTCATAAGGATCCGGGAGGATATCACCTTGTTTGGCCTCGTGACTCCGTTGAAGTCGGTTTTGCCATGTTGGCGTGTGGTTTGATCACTGAGGTTCGAGCTTTACTGGCTTACTTGATTGCTATTCAACAGCCAGATGGTCATTGGATGCAAAACAATTTCACCGATGGTCGGCCTTATTGGCAGGGGATCCAATTAGATGAAGTGGCATTGCCTGTTTTATTTGCAGCGAAATTGCATGAACAGGGCTTACTGGGGGAAATGCAAGGTGCGGCAATCCGCATGGCGCGCAAAGCGTTAGCCTTTATTGCGCAATATGGCCCAGCCAGCCCACAAGACCGCTGGGAGGAGAATTCAGGGATCAACCCATTTACGCTGTCGGTTTCGATAGCAGCATTGGTGGCTGGCGCCAAAGCGGGCTTCCTTGAGGATGGAGATAAGCAGTATGCGCTTGACTTAGCGGATGATTGGAATGAGCGGTTAGAATCATGGGTGTATGTGGCTAACACGGAGTTAGATAAAGAGCTTGGTATCTCTGGGCATTACATCCGCTTGAATCCAAATTGCCATTCTGCACGTTTTGGTGAGGTGATGTTGCGCAACCGGAACAATGAAACCATCAATACGCGTGCGTTATTGGGGATGGAATATCTCTATCTTGTTCGCTTAGGTTTACGTAAGGCATCAGATAAGCGGATTGAAGAGACGACTAAACTTGTTGATGAGCAACTGTGTGTCAATTTACCCGCGGGGCCATATTATTATCGTTATAACGAGGATGGATATGGCGAGCATGAGGATGGGCGTGCTTTTGATGGTAGTGGTGTAGGTCGTCTTTGGCCGTTACTCAGTGGGGAGCGAGGGCACTATGCCGCCGCCCGTAAAGAGGATATTAAGCCTTATTTAAATGCCATTTTGGCTTCAGCAAGTACAGGTGGTATGTTGCCGGAGCAAATTTGGGATAAGGAGAGTATACCTGAGAGGGGGCTATTAACGGGTAGGCCAAGCGGTAGTGCGATGCCACTGATTTGGGCTCATGCGGAGCTTATCAAGCTAATCTATGTGCAAAAGACGGGTGTGCCTATTGAGCAACTAAAATCGGTGAGTGAGCGTTATGGCAATAAGCCTCCAGCACCACGCGCACGTCATTGGCGTGATAATTTATCTTGTGGTGCGATACCCGCCAATCGCCAGTTATGGATTGAAGCACAAGAGCCATTTGTTTTGCATTATGGTTATGACAATTGGCAGGATATCAAGGAGCAGAGTAGCCAACCTCTCGGTTTAGGGTTATATGGTGTTGCGTTAGATGTCAGCGCATTGGCAGGAAAAACACTACAATTTACGCGTAGGTTTGATGCTAAGGGCTGGGAAGGACGTGACTGGCAAGTTGAGATAGAGGTGTAGTACTACTCCATTAATTAAACTAAATATCAATCGAGCACTTTATGGTGCTCGTTTTTTTGAATATAAAATCGTACTGCACCTAAAATATAGGTCAGCGTTACCTTCTCAAAGGGCAAATTAAAAAACTATTGTTTATAGGTAATAGTGACTAATTTATGGAATAATTATATATATAAATTATTTATTCTAGGTTTTAATAGGCTGTTAATAAGAACGACAAGAAAATTATCTAATCAACACCATTTATACTTATAAACACTTCACTCTTGACTAAGCCTAATCACTTATCACGTTATAAAATTTAGCTGTTGAGATTATACTCTAACTGCGGTTAATTATTTTTTTTATTATTTTGGTTAAATATTTTGTTAACCTTATAAAAAATTTTGTTTTATATTGTAGAAATTAATCAGACCAACTATAAACAGGGTTAACTATTTATCGCTGTTTATTTCTGAGATTAGTCTTATTTATTATTAATAATATGGTTCTTAATTGGATTTTTCTTATTTTTAATTTTTTTATCGTTTTGTTTAAAATAAGTTTAATCTAGATTATTATTTTGTTTTTATGAGAAAATTATATTTACTCAGCATATTTGAATGTTGAGAATAAGTTAATGCTGGATATCGCTACTTTTATTGTTTTATTATTAAATACGTACCTCCACATTAATTGCTTGTTAAATAATGATTTTTTCCTTGTTAACTCGTAAAAAGTTATAATGTTTTACTATTATATAGTCATTAACCAATGTTCTAAAAAAAATTAATTTTTTATTAAATTACGCCTGTTTTATCTTTTTTTAACGTTAAGGAGAGTTAGTTAATTAATTGACTTTTATGCTTTTTTTGCTGCTCTGTAACATATGATTGCAAAAAACATTTTCCTTAAGGTGAGTTTTGCTATTGACCATAAACAAAATTTATATATTATATCCCGATAAAAGCCAAAATAATCAGTATAAATAATTATACACCTATATTTTTGACCACCGGGACAAGTTAACTCTCTTAATGGGTATTCTGTACTCGTTAGGACTTCTATGCTCTGAATTTATTATTCATTATAATTTTGAGCAATTTTTAATCATGTAAGCAGGTTTAAGATTTTAAGCTAATAAGGGAGCTTAACTTATAATGAGTAAAAAAGATCTCGGTAGTGTTGCACCAAAAGAAAGGATTAATATCAAATATACACCTAATGATGGTGGAGCTAAATCTGAAATAGAATTGCCGCTTAATATGCTAATCGTGGGAGACATGATTGGTCGAACGGAGGAAACTCCGATTGAAGAGCGTAAAGCTATTTCCATTAACCAGAATAACTTTAATTCAGTCATGGAAAGTGCTGGAATAAGCTTAAATATCAATGTGGAAAATACACTTGATGAGAAAAGTGATTCTGATCTTAATGTGAATTTAGATATTAAATCCCTTCAAGATTTTTCTCCCGACAATGTTGCTCGCCAAGTTCCAGAATTGAAAAAATTACTTGAACTTAGAGAGGCATTAGTCGCTTTGAAAGGTCCTCTTGGCAATATTCCTGCTTTTAGAAAACGTCTGCAAGAGCTTCTAGATAATGAAGAGACTCGCGAACAGTTGCTGAAAGAACTTGATATTGCTAGCCAAAAATAATGTTTATAGAGGATTATTTCATGTCATTAAATAGCGAAACGCAGGAACAACAAGTTTCCTCATCCAATGTTTCATTGTTAGATGAGATTATGGCTCAATCTCGTATGTCTCCTGAGTCAGAAGCTTATGGTATTGCCAAACAAGGTGTTGCTGCATTTATTAGCAATCTTTTTGCTAGCCAAAATGAAGAAGAGCAAATCAATAAGCTATTGATTGATAAAATGCTTGTTGAGTTAGATAACAAGCTGAGTACACAAGTTGACCAAATTCTTCATGCACCAAAGTTCCAAGAGCTTGAGTCTTCATGGCGTTCACTGAAACTGTTAGTTGACCGCACCGATTTTAGAGAAAACATCAAAATTAATATTCTTCATGCAACGAAAGAAGAGTTATTGGAAGATTTTGAATTCTCTCCTGAAATCGTACAATCAGGCTTCTATCAGCATGTTTACTCATCCGGTTATGGCCAGTTTGGTGGTGAGCCAGTAGCTGCTGTAGTCGGTAACTATGCTTTCAATAACACCACGCCTGATTTGAAATTAATGCAGTATGTGAGTGCTGTAGGCGCTATGGCGCATGCACCATTCCTTTCTTCCGTTTCACCTAATTTCTTTGGTATTAACAGCTATGCAGAATTACCTGCGATCAAAGATATCAAGTCTGTCTTTGAAGGTCCTGCACATACTAAGTGGCGTTCATTGCGTGAAGCAGAAGATTCCCGTTATCTTGGTTTAACAGCACCTCGCTTCTTGCTGCGTCTGCCATATTCACCAACAGAAAACCCGGTTAAGTTGTTTAACTATACTGAAAATGTTAAGCAGGATCATGACCATTACCTTTGGGGAAATACGGCATTTTTATTAGCAAGCTGTATCAATGACAGTTTTGCTAAGTACCGTTGGTGCCCAAATATTATTGGCCCACAAAGTGGTGGTACAGTTAGCGATCTTCCTGTACACGTGTTTGAAGCAATGGGCGAATTACAAGCTAAAATTCCAACTGAGGTTTTAGTTACTGATCGCCGTGAATTTGAATTGGCAGAAGAAGGCTTTATTACATTGACGATGCGTAAAGGCAGCGACAATGCCGCGTTTTTCTCTGCGAACTCAGTTCAGAAACCTAAAACTTTCCCAAATACTCATGAAGGTAAAATTGCCGAAACCAATTATAAATTGGGAACTCAGCTTCCTTACATGTTCATTATCAACCGCTTAGCACACTACATTAAAGTGTTACAGCGTGAACAAATCGGTTCATGGAAAGAACGTCAAGATTTGGAACGTGAACTGAACATTTGGTTGAAGCAATACATTGCTGATCAGGAAAACCCACCGGCTGATGTACGTAGCAAACGTCCATTACGTTCAGCACAGATCCAAGTTCTCGATGTTGAAGGGGATCCAGGTTGGTATCAAGTTGCGATTCAAGTCCGCCCTCATTTCAAATACATGGGTGCTAACTTTGAATTGTCACTTGTTGGTCGCCTAGACAAAGAGTAAGGCAATGGCTGCTAACTATAACTGGGATTCTTCAGAGACTGCCAGCTTATTTGAACGCATCCAAGGGAAGAGCTCCGGCTCTTCCCATCATGCTCGAATGGATGCCTTAGTGAGATCAATTAAGAACAATTTAAATCAAATCCTAAACAGTCGACCAGATGCTTGTCAAAGTTCGGCTAGCCTAGGAGTACCTGATTTAAATGATGCAACACAAGCAGCAACAGATTTTAGGCGGAGCCTAGAACATTCTATTACAACCTGCATTCAAGACTTCGAACCTCGGATCAGTAATGTTCGAGTGACATTTATCGAAAATGATGCAGATGCCTTGTTGCTCCAGTTCAGCATCACCGCTTTTATCGATCTCGACAGCCAGCGGCAGCTCATTGAATTTAATATGCAGCTCGATAACAACCGGCGATATCAGTTGAAACAATTCTAATATGTCTTCAAACCCGTATTTTGCGAATGAACAAGAGTACTTAAAAGAGCTTGCCAGTCATATAGCGATAGAAAAGCCTCATCTTGTTGATTTATTATCCAATAAGATTCAGGATCCTGATGGTGCACGCTTGATGGATGGGTTAGCCTATCTTTCAGGAAATCTTCGTGAACAGCTTGATAGGCAATTCTCTGAATTAACGAGCAGCCTAGTCAATATGCTGTGGCCTGCTTATGCTCGTCCTTTTCCCAGCATGACTATTGTTGAGTATCAAACAGATGCTCAGACACTCAGCTATGCAAGCAAAATAGCCGCGGGCCAACCTTTTGTAGCTAAGCCTTTGTATGTTCAAGGCGAAACCCCAAATGCAGATAGCCTGCACCAATGCCGATTTAGCCAATGCAGAGACCTTTGGTTATTACCTGCAAAAATTTCACATGTACGCCAACGAACCAAGTCCATTGAGATTGATTTCAAACTCGATAAACCCCGCGTATTAGCAGAAATTGGCTTAGATAAGTTGCGTATCCATTTGAATGGCGCAACCTATACGACACATCAATTATTTTATTTGTTGAGCCATCGCATTAAGCAAGTGACGCTTGTCACCGAACATCATCGGTTGCCTTTAGATAATTTTGCAGCATTGCCAGTGGGTTTCAAAAAAGAAGATGCTTTATTGCCGTACCCAAAAAATAGCTACGATGGGTATCGTATCTTGCAAGAGTACTTCTGTTTTCCTGAAGCCTTTATGTTTATGGATATTAAAGGCCTTGAAGACCTACCTTTAGCACTGAATACAGATTCCTTCACATTAGAGATTGTGTTTGAAACGGAGATCCCTGACGCGGTGGTGATCCGAGATGACAGCATCAAACTGAATTGTGTACCTATTGCCAATTTGTTCACTATTGACAGTGAAGCTATTGACCTTACAGGTAAAAATGATGACTACATCTTGAGCGCCAGTTACCGAACACCACTTTGTTATGACATTTTTTCGATTAACCAAGTACAAGGGTTAAGGTATCCACAAAATGCCTCTCCTTATGCCGTCAATTACACCGCATTTGAAAGCTTTCATCACCAAAGCCATAACCTGAAAGATAAAAATCATGGCTATTACAGGCTAAAAATCAATCAGATGAGAGAGGCGGTAGGCTATCGGCATACGCTCTCCTTTGTGCGTGACAATGAAACAAAACTACAAAACTGTGAAGAAACCGTTTCTGTGTCATTAAATTGCACAAATAGGAATGTTGCTTCAAGGCTTTCAACCCATTCGATTTCACTTGATAAAGCCTATCGACCGGAAGGTGCTTTATCTGCCACAAACTTGTTTAAGCCAACAGCGCCATTATACCCATTGTTGGGTCAAACATTGTATTGGTCTGAATTAACGAATCTTTCGTTAAATTATCAATCACTTTTGAATCTAACCTCGTTGAAGCAAATTCTTCAACTCTATGATTTACCGTCTGTTTTTAATCGTCAAACAGCAAGGCAATCTCAGCAGTGCTTAGATTCTCTCATTAGCTTAAACACAGAGCATATTGAGCATCTTTATCGTGGGTTACCAGTAAGAGGATTAAAAACGACATTAACGGTTCGTCAAAGTGCTTTTTTAAGTGAGGGTAGCTTGTACTTGTTTTGTACAGTTATTGCTCAATTTTTTGCTTTGTATACCAGCGTGAATATGTTTCATGAGCTGGAAGTAATCAATATTGATAATAAGGAAACCTACCGGTGGCCAGCACAAATCAATCAGCAAATACTGAAGTGATAGCGCGCTGGCTAGATGAAGCTGGCAATTCTGTTACTGAATATAGTTTTTATCAACTTGTTGAACTACTTAATAAGTTACAAGGTAAAAGCACAACCACGCAGGAAACAACGGATGAAATAATTCGTTTTAAGTCCTGTGCAAATATTGCTTTTCCTACGAGAGATGTCATCTCAGTCAAAAAGAATCAAAACGGGCAGTTTGAGCTTGAAGTCTCCTTCTTGGGGTTACACGGTAGTCAGTCTCCGTTACCGAGCTATTATCTGGATGATTTTGCTTGGGAAGATGCCCAACAACAACCTAGCGTGACAGATTATTTGAACCTTTTTAATCACCGTTTAGTCACGCTTTTACATCGTATTTGGCGTAAATACCGTTACTACATTTGCTTTGAAAATGAGGGAGTTGATTCATTTTCTCGCTATATGTTTTCGTTGGTTGGCTTAGGGAATGAAGTCAACAGAGAAAGAGTTCATATCAATCACAGTAAGATGTTGGCCTACGCTGGGCTTTTAGCGAGTCCAAGCCGTTCTCCCGATGTTATCAGTAGTTTAATTGCCCACTGTTTCGATCTCGAACACGTTGAAGTTATCGGTTGGGAAACTCGTAAAGTACCTATTCCTGAAAATCAACAAAATCGGTTAGGTGTGATTTCTCATCAGGCTGGGAAGAAATCGCAGCCCCGTATGTTATTGGGCGATAACTTTAGTTTGGGCGGGCATATCTATGATTGTAATGGCAAATGTACCGTCGAAATCAGTGAATTATCACTCGAGCGTTATATGTCCTTTCTGCCTAATGGAGCTAATTTTTTACCTCTTGTCGCTTTTGTCTCTTACATCTTCCATGAGCAGTTGGCATGGGACTTACGGCTCAATATTGCTGAAAAACAAGCTGAAGGGATCCGTTTAGGCCAGAAACAACACAATCAATTAGGGTGGCAAAGCTTTTTAGGTAAACCTGAGAAACAACCTAATGTCACCATTACTGTACTGGAATAAATCGCATGGATAAGTATTTACCGACAATTTCATTTCGCCTGATTAATAGTGAATTACTCGAAAGCGGTTATGTTTCGAGTATGACATTTTCACAAGATGGCGGGCAAATAGGCAGTAGCGCACAGTGCCAGTGGCAGATTCAAGATAACCAAAATTCCGTGGCACCAGTGCAATGCACTATTCTTTGGAAGGATAAGCACTTTTGCATTAAGACCAATACAGAATCAGTTTATGTCAATAATGCGATTGTACCTCTTCATCTTGATGCGGTACGGCTTGCTCATGGTGACCAGATCAAAATTGGTCAGCTTAAATTGTCTGTTAATGTGAATCTTACTGGACAACCAGCAGAAGACTTAATGGCTGTCACCCCTCAATCACTGGTTTCTAGCGATAGTAATCCATTAGATTCTCTATTTAATACCACACCGACTCAATCTTATGAGCAAGAGGAGTATGAGCTTGCTCCGACCGTTCAAGGGTCCCTAACGTATGATCCGCTTCAAGCCTTAGAAAATGAGAGTCTTAGCTTAATTTCTCAGAAAAATAAGCAAGCTTCAGACCCATTATTAATGAATGAAGCACACTTAACGCACTCAGTCACCTCCCCATTTTCAGATAATCAAGGGAATACCATGGTTCAGGAATTTATGGATTTACCAAAAATCACACCAACACTTGATGACACTATCACAGACATTGAGCATGTGGCTGTAAACCCTTTAATGCAAGGGCTTGGTATTCATTTAAATTTACAAACTTCACAACAAGCGAATGATTTTCTAGTGGAGCTAGGGAAGACTATTCGCTCCGCCATCGAAGGTTTATTGGCATTACAGCAACAGCAAGAAAGCCTGCAAGATAAGCAACTTAGACCAATTGAAGATAACCCATTGCGTTTAAACAGCAGTTATGAAGAAACAATGAAGTTGATGTTTACGGACGAACGTAGTCCCGTTCATTTATCAGCCCCTTCAGCGGTAGCAGAAAGTTTGCATAACATTCAGTTGCATTATCGAGCAAACCAAGAAGCTATTTCGACGGCACTTGCAACGATGTTGGCTGCTTTCTCTCCTGAACACCTTTTAAATCGTTTCGCGCACTATCGCCGTGCTTCAGATAACTCTTCGACGAACGATGCTTGGGCATGGGAAATGTACACCAACTACTATAAAGAGCTGTCATCTTCTCGCCAGCAAGGTTTTGAAAAGCTGTTCTATGAAGTCTATACCCATGCCTATGACAGAGCCTTAAGAAAAGGGCTTGAGGAAGCATAATATGCGTGCGAAAACCTTACTAGGATACCTATTTTTACTCTTTTCAATGATGGCGCTTAGTGGATGTACTAAGCCATTGGAAGCTGTATCCAAAATAGGTCAAGTCATATTAGACCCTTCGATTCCTATCGGGCCGCCACAAGATAGGCCATCAACGATATCGTTGACTATCTTGGCTGAGCCCAACATCAACCCAAATCAGGATGGTGAAGCAACGCCACTGAATCTACAGATTGTCTACATGAATGAAGATTCATTGTTTGCTGCGCTCGATTTTGATCAGATTGAAGAGAAAGATGGGGATCTCGAAAAGGTACTGAAAAAAAACTATATCGACCATCAGGACTACACCATTTTACCTGGGCAATACAAGCCGCTACCTGACATTGAGCTATATCCAGACAATCGTTATATCGGGGTCATTGGTTACTACTCAGACCCTGATAACGCGGAATGGAAAAAAATTGTTAAGGCACGTGGAAAAGGACGCCATTACTTCCTCCTAGCTCATATCAGAGGAAATGAAATCGAATTTAGACAAGAGGAAGATGACTAATATGTCGACAAAAAATAGAGTGATTTGGCGTGAAGGTTTATTTATTAAGCCTCAGCATTTTCAGCAGCAACAGCGTCATCAAGACTATATTACTGAAAGCATACTGAAGAGCTATATTTCTCATTTTTGGGGGCTCAGTTCGTTAATTCTGAGTGATGAATTGTATAGCTTAGGTCGTATTGGTATCAAGGAAGCTTCAGGTGTGATGCCTGACGGCACAATCTTTTCTATGCCTCATCAAGATATTCTTCCTCAACCTATTGATATTAAAAATATTAGTGATGGTGATAACAATATCGTTTACCTTGCATTTCCCTTAGTGAATAGCACGGTCAATGAAGTGTCGACTGAACATAGTGGTAACCGCTTGTTATCACGTTATAGCGACAGTATGGAAGATGTTCGCGACCTGCATACGGAAGGTGGGGATGTCAGTACGATCAATGTGGCCAAATTAAGACCGATCCTGAAGCAAGGCTCCAAAGAGATGGATGCTTATGTCACTTTGCCTATTTGTAAAATTAGGGAACGTGGTGCTGATGGCAGCTTAACACTTGAGAATGACTTTATTCCGACATGTTTGAATGTGCGTATCTCACCAATGCTAAATGAGTTCCTGAATGAAATTCATGGTGCTTTATATGAGCGTGGTAAACAAATTGCGTTACGTATTGGCTCCCCAGGGCAACAAGGTGTCGCGGATGTAGCAGAATTTATGATGTTGCAGGTATTAAATCGTACCTATCCATTGTATTCGCATTATGCGCAAGAGCCGGTTATTCATCCGGAAAAACTGTTTAGAGATTTGCTCGAATTGTGTGGTGAATTACAAACGTTCACTAATACCTCTCGTTTACCTGATTCTGTGGCTAAATATAAACATTTCAATTTATCTGAAAGCTATATCCCACTCATCAAAGATATTAGGGAAGCACTGAGTGTGGTGTTAACACCTCGCGCAATTCCAATTCCATTAGATACGCAAGAGCACGGTATTCGTGTTGCGACGATCCATGATAAGCAGTTACTGCAAAAAGCAGAATTTATTATTGCGGTCAAAGCGAATATGCCACAAGAACAGTTACGTCAACTGTTCCCACAACAATCGAAGATCTCTTCAGTGAGCAATATTCGTAAAGTGGTCAGCGTGCAGATCCCAGGTGTGAAATTGATTCCATTATCAACGGCACCACGTCAATTACCTTATCACTCTGGTTATAACTACTTCGAATTAGATAGAAGTGGCGATGTTTGGCAGGAAATTAAGCAGCACTCCAATATGGCATTCCACGTTTCTGGCAATTTCCCTGAGCTTGATATTCAACTTTGGGCGGTAAGAGGCGGAATAGACAATGACTAATGCAGCTTTCCTTAATGACTATGCCGAACAGGGCAACTTGCAAAAAAATTATCAGTTGCCTTTGCGGGGGAATAGCATCAATCCAATGATTGATGCTGCGACGCCATTGCTTGGGATGGTTCTCAGAATGAAAGCGATGTCAGAAACCCCTCTTTCGGAAAAGTTATATCAGCAGGTGGTGACCGATATCACCTCAATAGAGCAACAACTACAAACCCAAGGTTATGAACCTGGGGCTATTGTTTCATTTCGCTATGTTCTATGCACCTTTATTGATGAAACAGCATTGGGATTAGGTTGGAACCAAGACAACGGCTGGGTTAAACAGTCGTTATTAGTACACTTCCATAATGAATCTTGGGGTGGTGAAAAGGTTTTTGTATTAATTGAGCGGTTACTCGGTGAGCCTAAACGCTATCTCGATTTGCTGGAATTTATCTATTTGTGTTTGTGCCTTGGCTATCGTGGTCGCTACAAAGTGACAACAGGGCATAGTGATGAATTTAACCATTTACTCAGACGGTTACAGAAACAGATTCAGCAACTTAGAGGCGAAGCAAAACCCGTTATCCTTTTTGATGAAGGGGGTAATAAACACCATCGCTACCGTTTAGGCCGGCGCTTTGGTGTTCGCTACGTCATTCTTGGCGCCGTTATCTTAGCGGCAATTATTTACAGCATTTATTCATCCCGACTGAATCATCAAACACTCAGTATCGTGGAACAGCTTAATACTTTACTCGGCTAGGATGCACTATGATTCAAATTGATCTTTCGACACTCGTTAACCGTCTTCACCCTATCGCGAAGCATGCGTTAGAAAGTGCTGCGGCTTATTGTGTGAGCCATCAGCAGCCTGAAATTACGGTATCGCAATTTTTGCAACAACTGGTCGAAACACCATTGACGGATATTCGCTTAATTAGCCATAAAGCGGATCTGGATTTAGTCGCACTTGTTGAATTGTTAGAAGTACAAATTCCGCCACATCATGCGATTACTCAAAGCTATCCGAGTTTTTCTCCGTTATTGATTGAATGGATGAAAGACAGTTGGTTATTAGCCTCGACAGAATATAACCACAGTGAATTACGCTCTGGTACTCTGTTTTTAACCCTTTTGCAGATGCCATTACGTTATCTGTCAAAACCAGTTGCTGACTTATTATCACAAGTAAATCGTGAACAACTGCGACTGAATTTTGATAGTTGGACTGCGGGTTCGGCTGAAGCACCACTGACTGAAGCAGAAAAACAATCTGGAGAGAGTCGTCCTGCGGACTCTTTACTGGCGAAGTTCACGCAAAATATGACTCAGCAAGCGCGTGATAACCAATTAGACCCTGTTTTATGTCGTGATCATGAAATTGATTTAATGATCGATATTTTGTGTCGTCGCCGTAAAAACAACCCCGTGGTTGTGGGAGAGCCGGGGGTAGGTAAAAGCGCCCTAATCGAAGGATTGGCATTGCGTATTATTGCAGGTGAAATTCCTGAAAAATTACGTGGGTGTGAATTACTTACTTTAGACCTTGGTGCTTTACAAGCGGGTGCTGCGGTCAAAGGTGAATTTGAAAAACGCTTCAAAGGCATTATGCAGGAAGTGAGTCAATCACCTCATCCTATCATTTTGTTTATTGATGAAGCACATACCTTAATTGGTGCGGGTAACCAACAAGGTGGATTGGATGTCTCCAACCTATTAAAACCCGCCTTGGCTCGCGGTGAATTACGTACTATCGCGGCGACAACATGGAGTGAATACAAAAAGTATTTCGAAAAAGATGCTGCCCTTGCGCGCCGTTTCCAACTTGTTCAAGTTAAAGAGCCAACGGCGGCAGAAGCAGTCATCATCATGCGTGGCCTACGCTCTATTTATGAAAAAGCGCATAAGGTCTTTATTGATGATGAAGCATTGCGTGCGAGTGCTGAGTTAAGTGAGCGCTACCTATCAGGTCGCCAACTCCCAGATAAAGCGATTGATGTACTTGATACGGCGGGGGCTCGTGCGGCTATCAACTTATCTTCACCGCCGAAAAAGCTCTCGTTGCTGAAAACGGAACTTCATCAGATTGGTATGGAAACGGATGTGCTACAACGTGAACAACAATTGGGGCTTAATGACCATAGTTCGCGTCTGAGTGCACTAGCTGAACAGGCTGAAACTATCAATGCTCAGGTTGAGGAGCTACAAACCGCGTGGGAAACCCAGCAAGAGATTGTTTCTCAAATTATTGCATTAAGAGCGCAGCTACTGGACAGCGACCAAAGTGAAGAGCTTCCAACTAACGACAGTTTGGTATTAAAAGAGCAGCTTAAACAATTAAATGAGCAATTGAATGAGCTACATGAACAGCATTTATTAGTCTCGCCACATGTCGATAAAAAACAAATTGCTGCCGTTATTGCTGAATGGACGGGGGTACCTTTAAATCGTTTATCGCAAGATGCTCTATCAGTGGTAACGGAGTTACCCGTTTATTTAGAACAAACAATCAAAGGGCAATCATTAGCGATTGAGTGCTTACATAAGCATTTGTTAACTGCTCGCGCTGACTTACGACGCCCAGGTCGACCGTTAGGTGCATTTTTATTGGCGGGGCCAAGTGGTGTCGGTAAAACAGAAACGGTTATTCAAATAGCACAACTGATGTTTGGTGGAACGCAATATTTAACGACAATCAATATGTCAGAGTTCCAAGAGAAACATACAGTTTCACGGCTGATCGGTTCACCTCCAGGTTATGTTGGTTATGGTGAAGGCGGCGTACTGACAGAAGCGATCCGCCAAAAGCCTTATTCTGTTGTTTTATTGGATGAAGTTGAAAAAGCCCATCCTGATGTTCTGAATCTATTCTATCAAGCCTTTGATAAAGGTGAATTAGCCGATGGGGAAGGGCGAATTATTGACTGCAAAAATGTCGCTTTCTTCCTAACGTCTAATCTAGGCGACCAAATCATTACTGCCTATGCAGATAAGCCTGATGAGTTGCAAGATGCGCTTTATCCGGAATTAACCGCATTTTTCAAACCTGCACTGCTGGCACGTATGGAAGTGGTTCCTTATTTACCATTATCTCAAGAGATCCTTCAGCAAATTGTCGGTGGCAAGTTAGCTCGTCTGACTTCGTTACTTGAACAGCGTTTTGGTGCGGAAGTTGTGGTCGATGACAGTGTACCTACAGAGATCTTACGTCGTGCTTCTTGTGCGGAGAATGGTGCGCGGATATTAGAATCCATCATCGATGGCGCACTGTTACCACCGTTATCGCTACTGCTACTACAGCACAGCGCAAAAAATGAAGACATTAATCACATTCAATTATCAACACAGAACGATGAGTTCGTTGCGACGGTGAATGCTGAACTATGAAATCACGACTGAAAAATGCCTTAGCCTTACTTGAATGCACTAATTTGGATGTGTTAGCGAGCCAATTTTTAACGTTTAGCTTTACACGCAGTCCATTTAGCGCACTGATTGTGTCATTAATTAACCGACCTGAAAATTGCTTACAGAGTTGGAGTATTAAGCAATCAAATGAAGTAGAACAAGGGCATTTGGATGTCGAGATCAGCGATGCTGACCACCCTTTGATTCAGTTGATATCAAGGGGTGAAAGTGTCCTATGGGAGAACCTGAATCAAGGAATTCACATCAATGATAATAGGTTTCGCCAATTTGTGGCTGAATTACCAATAGGTACAGGGCTGTATAGCCTCCCATTAACAGATTTACGTCATAAAATTTGCGGAGCTATTATTTTGTTTGGGAAATCACTCAATACGGAGAGTTATGAGCAAGGAATTTTCCCTATTTATTGTGCGTTATTTCACCATCAGTTGAAAAGTCTCCTCGAATTATCTTTGACTCAGCAGAAGATTTCTCACCTGCAATACCTTAATTCACTACAACAAGATCGTGAACGGCAACTACAGGCAGCTGTGAATATGTTAACGACATCAGCTCCACCTGTTGCGAGTCACCATTTCTCTGATTTTAGAGAGATTGATGACTTAACCGTGGCAACTGAACGTTACGAAGAGCAAATTTTAAAAGACCGACAACAACAGGTTAATGGTGATTTAGATACGATGGCAACGAGTCTGAATTTATCGAAACGGTCCCTAATATACAAATTGAAAAAATACGGGTGCATGAGATGAATATTTCACCGCTTACATTGTGGTTGATGACCTCTTTATTCGTCGTCACCACTGCCTCAGCGGAAAAAACAAATCCGCAAGCACTGGCTCAGGCGCTTTCAGAGTGCCGCCTTGAGTCGTCTCAACTGATCCGTCTTGCATGCTATGACCAAATCATGGCCGACTCACCTGCACAGACACCTTTTGACCCGAGTCAAATGGGTAAAGCATGGCGCCAGGCAATGGAGCATGAAATGCAACGAGAAGATAATAGCGCGGGGTTTTTAGTCACCCTTCCTGAAACAGGAAATTACCCAGTTATTATGACTATCCCTGCGATTGGTTTTGCGCCGCCTCGCCCAGTCATGATGATCAGTTGTATCGACAATATTACTCGATTGCAGGTTGCCCTCCCTCGCCAACAGGAGGCGGGAAGTGTGATGTTAACGACAGACAAAACGCAATTCACTGCCGATTGGTTTCTTCGTGAAAACGGTTATGTATTGGAGTCGAGTCGTGGCATTCCCGGCATTGATGAAATTAAACGTTTATTAAACGGTGAAACACTGACGTTGAAATTAGCAAACAATGACCGGCTAACTTTCAATATTTCAGGTATTTCAACTGATATCAAACCGCTAAGAACGGCCTGTCACTGGTAAGCATCATGACGATTAATACACAATTAAAATGGAAAGAGCAGCTATTAGCTCCCCTTGAAGAAAGCCAGCAAGCAGCACCGATTGCCGATGATAACCCTGATTGGGAATACATTGACGGCGAAATGATTAAGTTTGGCTCACTTAGCCATGCTCAATTAAATATTGAGGAGATCCAGCGCAAGGCATTACAACTGTTTGCTAATGAAGCGAAAGACTTCCGTTTATTAGTGCACTTATTGCGTACCTTACAACATGCAGGAGAGGCTGATGAGCTAGCTTTAGCCGCTGAATTATTGGCGGAGTTTGTTCGTCATTATTGGGAAAATAGCTATCCGCAAAATATAAAGCTTAAACAACGGCTTGCAGGGCAAATCCTTAAACGATTTGAAACTGTACAAGACAGTTTTTGCCGTCAAGCCGATATTAACTTGCGCGACAATATTCTTGGCTCCTTTGCCTTTTTGGCTAAATCTTGGCATGAAAAATGCCCAAATTTATCCGCTGAAGTCGATACATTAAGCCGTGGTTACAGCCGTATTGAACAAAGTGAACCTGTCATCGTTGTGGCAACGGAAGAGCCAACAACAGATAAAAAGGGAACAGTAGAAAATACTCAACAAGCACAGACTCCGGTGGCAGCAACAAAAGTACCTACAGTTGAGGTGAACCAAACGGATGAGCGTCAGTGGAAACAGACATTGCTTAAAGTGGCTGAGGCGTTATGTGAGCAAACGCCTTCGGATGCGGTAGGTTATTGCTTACGGCGCTATGCTATTTGGCACTCCATTCATGCGTTACCGATGGCAAATAATGATGGAAAAACGCCATTAGCTCCTGTTTCTCCTGACCGAGTGATTGATTACAAAAACCAAATGGCGCAACCATCAATGGCGTTGTTGAATAACATTGAACAAAGCTTAACGTTATCGCCTTATTGGCTGGAAGGCCATATGTTAGCTGCTCAAGTTGCAACAAAGTTAGGCTATCCGCTGGTGGGTGTTGCGATTGCTCAGGCGTTGCAACAGTTTTTAAACCGATTACCTGATTTAGCCAAACTGAGTTTTTCTGACATGACACCTTTCTTGCCTGAAGAGGTTCAGTCTTGGCTTTCAGCTTCTCAAAAATCAACGAGTCACGACGCCTCGACGAGTTCTCACAGTTTACAAGCTGAACAACAAGAAATTTTACATTGCTATGAACAGCATGGCTTAAGTGAAGCGTTAAAAATGGTCGAAAATTTTATCGCTTCTACGAACGAGCCGAGAGCACGTTTTTATAGCCAATTGTTATCTGCCCAGTTATTTGAACAAGCGGGGATGCAGCATATGGCTGAGAACCTGTATCAGCAACTGCATACCGCAGCATTACATTACTCGTTATCGGACTGGGAACCCGATTTGCTCAATCGTTTAGCACAGAAGGTGCAAGACAAGCAGGAAATGACTTTTGATAGGAATTCACAACAATGAAATTATCTTTTCTATCCATACCAAAAATAACGGGTTCTCTTAAGAAGCTGTTTTTTGGCGATAAGCCCAAAATTAAATCATTCTTACTGCTGTGTTTGGCACTGCTCCCAGCGATTTTGATTATTTGGATTTGGTGGTGGGGACCCGATTTTAACTACAAGGGCAGTTATCCCCTTAAAGAGCTGAGCGCGCGTTGGTTAGCGACGATTATTATTCTTCTCATCATTGTGAGTTGGATTGGGATCGCGACATGGAAACGTGTAAAACGCCTTGAAAGCCTTAAATTAGACGTGGAATTAGCGGTTGTTGATCCTGTTCGTCACGATATTGAGTTTCAAAATCGTTATCTCGATTATTGGAAATCGCAATTTGTTCGTCACCTCAACGGACATACTCAATCCGTATATTTACGTCCTTGGTATTTCGTATTGGGGGCCGATGAGAGTGGTAAGCATACATTACTAAAAAATAGCCTTAATACTTTAGATATTGCACCAACAGAAAATGTTGTTAGTGACCAGAAACTCCCTCTGCATATTCAATGTCTACTCGCGGATAATGCCGTCCTTTTTGTGCCAGATGGGAAATTATTGACCCAGCCAGTGAGTGAGGGGGATAAGCCCCAGCTATATCATCGTTTATGGAATGAACTTTTACACTGGTTAAGCAAAAACCGTTCAAGACAACCAATGAATGGCATTGTTTTAACCGTGGATACTTTGTCATTACTGACAAATTCGAAGGAAAAAAATAGCCAGCTCATTGCTGACCTACATATGCGTATTGAAGAAGTCCGTATGACATTCAATAGTCAATTACCACTCTATATTGTGTTGACTAAACTGGACTTGTTACGTGGTTTTGATGCGATGTTCCAATCCCTTGATGCTCAACAGCGTAATCAGGTATTAGGGGTATCTTTTAGCTCAAAAGAAAATGTTAATTGGGAAAAACAGCTCAATCACTTTTGGAGCCAATGGGTTAGCCAAATGAACAGTGCTTTACCTGAAATGATGTTAAATCGTTCAGAAGGAAGCCAAAGAAGCGACTTATTTAGTTTTGTTCGCCAAATTGAAGGGTTACAAAGCAGTGTAACAAAATTAATCTCTGCATTGGTTGCTAACAATGAACAGAAAAATATCCGTTTAAGAGGGGTTTATCTCACCTCTGCGACTCAAGTTGGTCAGATTGACGACGTCTTTAGCCAAACGGCGTCAGTTCAATACCATTTACCAACAGCACCACTAACAACTTGGCCTATTTCAGATACACATCCCTATTTTACGCACAACTTATTCAGTGATGTGCTGTTTAGCGAGCCAAACTTAGCAGCGGAAAACCATTATTGGCTGAAAAAACATCGTACCAGACTTTTAGTTGCTTCAACTGTCAGCATTGTTGGTTTGATATTGGCTTGGAATGGCTGGAGCCATTACTACAACAAAAACTATCGTGCGGGCGAGAATGTGCTTAATGAAGTTAAAGCATTTAAAGCGATTGAATCAACGACAACTAAAGATACTGACGGTAGTAAACAACTTCCTGTTTTGAACCCACTTAGAGAAGCAACATTAGCTTACGGAAACCATCGTGATAAAAATGGCATTCTGTCTGAAATGGGGTTATATCAGGGGCAAAAAGTTGGACCACAAGTTGAAAATGTCTACTTGCAATTGTTAACGGAACGCTTTTTACCCGCCATTATGGCAGGGTTACTTATTGAGCTGGATAATGCTGAAAAAGGCAGTGAAGAGAAGCTCGAAATCTTACGTGTTATGCGCATGCTTGAAGATAAAAGTGGGCGTAATAACGGGTTGGTTGAAGACTATATGGCAAACTACTGGAGCCAGCTATTTACAGGGCAACGAGATATCCAAGCTCAGCTTCGCGGCCATTTACATTATGCGTTAGAGCACACTGACTGGAAAGCTGAGCGTAATCAAGGTTCAGCGATTGCCAATAAAGTCTTTGGGCCATTTGCCAAACCAATCAGTGACGCTCAAAAAGAGCTGAGCACGCTGTCGCTATACCAACGTGTTTATCAAACACTGAGGCTGAAAGCGAATCAAACACTGTCATCACCATTAAACCTCCGTCATCAAATAGGCCCTGGTTTTAACTCAGTGTTTACTGTGAACGATGAAGATAAGCTCGAAATCCCTCAGTTTCTCACCCGTTCTGGGCTGATTAACTACTTTATTAGGCAAAATGATGAATTGGTCGATCTGACATTACTTGATGCTTGGGTGCTAAATTTATCAAGCAATACACAGTATAGCGAGAGTGACCGTAAAGAGATCCAACGTCAAATTAGCGAACAATATCTGAATGACTATACTGCGCAATGGCGTGGGGCGATGAGTAATTTAGAGATTCGTGAATTTGACACAATTCAAGATGAAATCAATGCATTAGAACAGATAATCAGTGGTGAGCAGCCGTTAAGACGTGCATTACAGGTACTGAGAGATAACACTTCTTTACCTACCATTGATAGTTCGCTGTCTTCACAAGAGCAGCAAAAATTGATGGCAGAGCCGAAATACAGGTTGCTTAGCAGGCTGGATAGAGAGTTTTCACCCGAAACTGAGATCTTAGTGAGTAACAATGGTGAAAACCTACAGAATCTCAATCAGAAGCTAAATGAATTGCATCGTTATTTATTAAGTATTCAAAACTCACCAGTACCAGGTAAAGCTGCACTAAAAGCGGTGTCTATGCGTTTGAATGATAATAACCGTGATGTCATTTTTGAGCTATCACAAATGGCGAAAACATTACCAGAACCATTAAATCGTTGGGTAGGAGACCTCTCGGACCAAGCATGGAATGTGGTACAAAAAGAAGCTATTCGTTATATGGAAGTCGAGTGGAATGAAAACGTTGTCAAACAGTACAACGCGTACATCGCTGGACGTTATCCATTTAATCCGAAATCTAAACAAGATGTGCCATTAAGCGAATTTGAACGTTTCTTCAAACCAAATGGCACCATCGATAGTTTCTATCAACAGAATCTACGTTTATTTGTTGAAAATAACTTGATTGAAAATATGGAAGGCCAATCGCTGATTCGCCCTGATGTATTGGAGCAAATTGAGATTGCTAACCGCATTCGAGACACCTTCTTTACTGCTCAAGGTAATCTTGAAACACAATTTGCGGTAGAACCGTTGTCACTGTCAGGTAATAAACGTCGCAGTATCTTGAACCTTGATGGGCAGATTATTGACTACTCTCATGGGCGCAGTAACACCGTACATATGGTGTGGCCAAACTCAATGCGTTCAAACATTGAAAGTAAGCTGACATTAGTGCCTCTTTCTGGTGATAAATCCCCTCGTTCGCTCAGCTTTAGCGGACCTTGGGCGCAATTACGCCTTATCGATAGCGGCAGGTTAATGAATGTGAAACCAAACTCTTTTGAAGTTCGCTTCACAATTGATGGCGGAGATATGACTTATCGCGTGCAAATTGATGAATCTAACAACCCGTTCTTCGGAGGATTATTTACCCGATTCCGTTTACCTGAAACGCTTTATTAATATGATTTTTCAGTATTAATACGAGGGAATAGAACAATAAATGAGTACGCAATCAGAAAACTTGGTGATTAAAGTAGGAGGGTCTCCCTTGGAGACCCCAGAATTTATCGCGCTAAAAACCGAGTTCAATAAACTTAACCATCCAGCCCGCCCTGAAGTGAGCTGGACTTTAATTGAGTCATTGTGTTTAACGCTATTTAAAACCCATGGCATTGATTTACAAAGTGGAATTTATTACACCATCGCGCGTTTACAATTACATGGTTTAAACGGTTTTACCGAGGGATGTGAACTATTAGCAAGTGTTGTTGTGACACAATGGGATCATTTGTGGCCAGAACAGCCCCATCATCGTGCTGATATTTTGAATTGGTTTAATAGCCGTGCTGGTTCAGCATTGCGGCAAATCAGTTTTAAAACCAGTGATCTACGGTTAATCTATCGTTCCGAGCGTGCGCTACAGCTCATTATCGATAAGCTTGCCCAAACAACGTGGACAAAAGTACCGAAATTAGAAAACCTTTTGTGGTTTTTCCAAAACTCAGCGAAAAACCTCGAACAGCGCGAAAATGCATTAAATCAAAATAAAGGTCAAACGGTAAAGCTGCCGCCTTTAGTTTATATCCAGCAGCCGAAAACGGAGCAAGAGCCACCAGCACAATCAATCGTGATTGAAACAGCGGCTCAAAAACGGCCTTCTTCACCTATGCCTACTCAGGAAAAAATGAGTGCGACAAAAGGGTTTTTTTTAGGGTTATTATCAAGCGCAGTCATCTTTTCTGGTATCGGCTATGCGTTGTATTACTCGACCCAGCAAGAAGTTATTGCAATGGCTTCTGTTCCTGAAGGCGCGGCGGCTCAATGGCTATATAAACCTGAGCTTACAACCTACGCGGATAACTTAGGGTTATTAGAGAAGCAGTCACCTATTTTTACCTTAAAGCTCGCTGATTCATTAGTGGATGTAGCCAAAAAACGGTGGCCTAACAATGCGGATCAAGCTTATGTCAGCCGTAACTGGCAAAACTTGATAACAACTCGGTTAGAAAATGCGCCAATTAGCGATAGTTGGTCAGAAACAGCGACATTATTACAGCAGCTATCAGACAAAATTGTGATGCAAGAGCGCAATCGCGGGAGTTTTACTCTCTCTTATTTGAAAACTGCTATCTATGATATTCAAAAGCAGCATAACAAGAGTACACCTGTTGAAGAAAGACTACGTGAATTCTCTTTACAAATTGAAAATGACCAGCCTATCTCACCAACATTAATTAGTAATATCGATTCACAAATTAATGGCTTATTAGCACGTTACTATGATTTGCAAAAACAGGCAGAAGAACGCGGTTTAAAACCAAACTCATATTAAAAGGATATTATCATGGCGAATATGATCTATTTGACATTAAAAGGCAGCAAACAAGGTGCAATTTCTCAAGGATGTGGAAGTTTAGACTCGATCGGTAATAAGTATCAAAACGGTCATGAAGACGAAATTTTTGTCCTACGATTAGGAAATGGCTTTAGTCGTACTCAAAATATTAATTTTCAACCTGTTACATTAATTAAGTTGTTAGATAAATCATCTCCACTGTTGGCAAATGCAATTGCCAATAATGAAACACTTGAGATGACATTTAATTTTTATCGGACTTCACAAACAGGCTCTCAAGAAAAGTATTACACCATTACTCTGAGAGAAGCGTCCATTATTAATTTAGAGTCAGACTATCCTCATTCATCGAATAATAATGAGCAATTACCAGAGGAAACACTAACTGTGAAATATAAAGATATTATATTTCAGCATGTTATGGCTGGGACTTCAGGCTACTGTAGCTGGCAAGAAAATACAATTTAATGGATGTTGAGCCTAAAAGATGAGTGAAATAAAGTATCTACAAGAAAAGCAATATTTACAAAAACTCGCTGACGATTATGCGAGAGAGAAGCCGCATTTGGCTCACGTATTAGATCCACAAGATCCTCATACGGGTTATTTACTTGAAGGGTTTGCTTTTCTTTCGGCACGCCTACAAGAAAAAATTGATGACGCTTTTCCTGAAATTACCTTACCTTTACTACAACGTTTAGGCTCACAAGCGATTAAGGGGCTACCTTCAACAACAATTATTCAGGTTGACCAAGATGGGGTCATTGATTATCCATATTATCTTTCAGAAAATAATTTGATTCTAGGTCCTAAAGGTGCCAGTTTTAGTCTTTGTTATGGAGTGACCCTACAACCTTATTCTATTGTTGAGCGAAAAATTACTCATCAGCCTAATCGGAGTTGTATCTCATTACGAGTAAAATACCGAGGCATAATAAAAGAATATGATACAGCATCGCTAAACCTCTTTTTGAGTAAACAAAAAGCTATTGCAGATACTTTGATGCTCGGGTTTAGCCAATATTTTGATTATATAGAGCTGAATCATGATGGAAAAAGCTATCGTGGGAACAGCCTTGATTTTTATTTTGAGCCGAAGATAGGTAAAAAATTTCAAATTTTCCAGCAAACAGATAATCAATTATCAGCCCCTCAACAGCTACTGGAAGGGTTTTATTTACCACATGTTCATCATTTTATCGATATTAATGTACCGTTGATCACTAAGCAGCTTAATTGGCAAGATGATGATACGTTTGTGATCAATATCTATTTCAATAAGCAGCTTTCGATTACTCAGGCACAGTGTGAAGAGAGTTTTTATTTAAACTGTGTACCTGCAATTGATAAAGAAAAGCAAAATGAGCTGAAAATAGATTTTAAATATAATCAATCGTCGTATTTATTACCTATACCTGATAATCACTATTTGGCGCATTTATCAGATATTCAGTTGTCATTAGAGCCTCACGAAAAGGTTCGTGGCTTATATTGTGATTTTTATCCGATGACGGATTTTACTGCGGCATCACGTCTGCTGCCCCAATATCAACAAGCGTTGTTTTATGCACTCACTATTGATAACGATATTCGAGGAAGGACACTATATTATTTAAATTTTTATGATAATAAAGGTACACCGATGGTAGTGCCTCCTAGTTTACGTTTTTCATGTAATTATGTGAGTTTTGAACAATATCAAGAAAGCCGCATAGGGGTCTTAAACAGCCATAGTGAGAAGGTGCCAGAAGGAGTAAAAACAGCAAATATCACCGAGTTATCAAACTGTTATCCACCGATTGTGAATGATAAATATTATTGGCAATTACTATCACACTATAGTGCTAATGCTTTTATGTTGATGTCTCTTGATACTATCAAGCAGATGTTGACGGAATATATTTTATATCGTGAAAACGATAGACAAGTTACACGCAAACTTGAACGGTTATTATCAGGTTGTATTGCGCTTAAAACGAATTTATATGATCACATTTTAAAAGGAAAACCATATCGCTGCTTATCCCTTGTGGTGACATTAGACATTCAAAAATTTGAAAATGAAGGTGAGGCATTTATGTTTGTCACTCACCTATATCATTTTTTCCCTTTTTGTTTATCTGAAAATATGTTGTTGGAAATGTCAGTGAATTTCAATGATGCTGATTTACCGACATGGTATTTATCACCCTCACCATTACAAGGATATAAATCACTGTTATAAAAAACCATGGCGCAACAATTGAGTGCGCCATTTTGCAAGGTTAAGTCTATGTCTTCAAATATCTCGAGAAAAAATGTATCTGATGCTGAAAAAGCGGGTCAACATTGGCAATCTCTATTAAACAGGCCAGAGCCACAGCGCCTTAAATCGGCTTCTGACGCCAGCGGATCTCAGCCCTCTCAATCTAAGAAAATAGATATTTACGATGCAATTGCTAATCGTAAGCTGTATTCCGGACTCGTATTTACCTGCCAAATTGGTGATCTTCCTGTAGAGACCTTTCAGGTCACCCAATTTGATTTGCACGAAGGGTTATCCGAGTTATTTACGCTGAACATTCAAGCCGTCAGCTCACAATCAGAGATTGATTTTCAAGATGTATTGGGGATGGCTTCCTCCATCACCATCATGCGTGAAGGTATTGTTACCCGTTGTGTACAAGGGATTTTAGCTAGCGCCGAGCAAGGCAATACCGATGGCGTGAAAACGTGGTATCAGTTTGTTATCCGCCCTGAAATGTGGATCATGACGCTTAAGCAAGATAGTCGTATTTTCCAAGACACTACCGTTCCCAACATACTAGAAACCTTGCTGAATGAATCCCATGTTAAACACGATAAATTATTTTATCACCCTGAAGAGCATTTGCAGCGCTCTTATATCACGCAAAAACGTGAAACCCTGTATGAGTTTTGGTGTCGCCTCGCTGCCGAAGAAGGGATTAACTACTGGTTCGAGGAAGGCCCACAATTATTCTATAGCGATCGCCACTTGGGTATGAAAGCGGGGATCCATTTAACTTATAATCCCCAATCAGAAACCGATATTACCGACAGCACGGTCACCGCATGGCGTTATGCT
>NZ_JAMPQI010000021.1:0-92148 GCF_028482365.1 Providencia sp. PROV122
ATCTTCCGCCGCTTTGATTGCGGCTAGCTCGGCTTGGCGCTGACGCTCTGCCTCTTCCTCTGCCTTTTTAATAGCAGCTTGGTCTGCTTGATACTGACGCTCTGCGGCTTCTTCAGCCGCTTTAATTGCAGCCTGCTCCTCTGCTTTTTTCTCTTGATACTGACGTTCAGCTTCTTCTGCCATTTTTGCAGCATCAATGTCTTGTTTTTGCAGCTCTATCTCTTTGTCTGCATCTATCTTTTTTTGTTGTTCTGCTTCTTGCTGTTGAGCCTCTTTCTCGTCTTTACGACCAAAACCCAACCATGAGAAAAAGCCTTTTTTCTTGTCTTTAGCCATCAGCCACTACACTCCTCGCGGTAAAAACATGGCGCTTCATAATTAAATCGCAATAAAATTACATGCAGTCTATCATTTCATCGCGCCGCAACACATATCTGAAAGAAAAATCATGACAATTTAATCTGATTTTTTAAGTTAAAACTGTGAAAATGGCGCGTTACAATAAGACAACGCATTTTATAAAGCTCAACAAAACTGAGTAGCAATGGATATTATGGCAAAAAAACCACAAAGCGCCTCTTTAGGTCAGATACGCATTATCGGTGGCAAATGGCGCGGGCGAAAGCTCCCTGTTCGTGATAGTGAGGGCTTACGTCCCACTACAGATAGAATCAAAGAAACTTTATTTAACTGGTTAATGCCTATCATACGTGAAGCTCGTTGCCTTGACTGCTTTGCTGGTAGTGGTTCATTAGGATTTGAAGCACTATCACGCTTTGCCGATAGTGTGACGTTTATTGAATTGGATAAACAAAACGCCCAGTTACTAACAGAAAATAAAGCGCGCCTGCAATCTGATAATGCTAACATTATCAACGGTAACAGCCTTGAAATACTGGGTCAAAATGGTACACCTTTTGATGTTGTATTTATTGATCCTCCTTTTCGTAAAGGACTCTTAAGCGACACTATCCAGTTGTTAGAAAAAAACCAATGGCTGGCAGATGAAAGCTGGATATATGTTGAGTCAGAGGCGGAGTCACCACTTACTGACATCCCCACTAATTGGCAACTGCATCGTGAGAAAATTGCGGGGCAAGTGGCTTATCGTTTATTTATTCGCCATTCAATTGAGGAAAACAGCCATGCTAGTTAATGCAGGTCGAGTGCTAATGATTTGCGTTTGGGGGTTTATGATATTTAATCTAATCCAGCCTTTTCCTAAGCCATTTAAATATTTTATGGATATTGCCATGATATTTATGATTGTTATGCATGCACTGCAAACTGTCCTCCTGAAAGCAACACTCGCTAAAGGAGAAAAATTATCCGGCTGGTTACAGACCCGAATTTTTTTCTTCGGTGTCTTTGAAATGTTAGCAATGCAAAAAAAGCAAAAACAAGCGCTTGAGAATAATAAGAAAGAATAATTAGGTTATTCGTCAGGCTCAAAACTTAAGAATCGGGTTCCTTGCATACGGAGCGTTCCTTGGCGACCCTGTTCAATAGCTTGATATTGAGATTCACTGACGATCACTTTAATCACAGCCGTATTATTTAGTGGTTTAAAATAGACCTCATAACGAAAGGTTTCAGGTGAAACCACATCCCGTTCACGGGAACGCATATTGGGATAAGGGTAATCTTTTTTACTATCAACAACCACCGAATAACTGACTGGCACAGCATTATCATTGATCTCATTTTGCTTGCGTTGGTCAAAAAAGCGCTTTGTTGCCAAGACAGCAATAATCGCCAATACGATAATAAGTAAGATAGGTTTATTCATAAAGTTAACATTGTGCTTAAAGTGTTCATCAGTATAGTTTATCTTAATCATACAGAAGGAACACCACCCTAGTTGCTTCATTCATTGAATTTATAAGGATGTGTTTATGATTAGTTGGCCATTCCTTGCAGTACTTTTTTCTGGTTGGCTGTATGTTGATGCAGCATATCGTGGCCCTGAGTGGCAACGTTGGTTATTTCGTCCCGTCACACTGATACTGTTATTGCTCTGGGGCTGGAATGCAGATTTTCTCACCACACAAGGATATTTGATCCTTGCTGCATTGGCAGTTTCATTACTCGCCGATATGATGAGAATGTTTTCAAGTGAGCGCTTACTTGCATCTGTAACCTTGCTGTTTGTAAGTTATCTTCTTTATACCATCAGTTTTGGTATGCAGTTAGATTTCAGCCTATATCTCCCTTGGCTCCCAATACCTCTGATTATTGCAGCTATCACTTTAGGTGTAATTTGGACAAAACTCAAAGAGTTACAGGCAATGATCTTTGCATTATTAATCATGAGTATGATTATGGCTTGGGTAGCCGGTGACCAATTCTTTGGCCTAGGTCGCGATTACAACTTCTCAATCATGGTCGGGGCATTTTTGCTGTTTATTTCTAACTGTATTTGGCTAATTGCTCGTTTCCGCTTTCCTTTTAAAGCGTCGAAAGCCATTGTCGCGGCCCTCTATTTCCTCGGACAATTCTTCATTATCCGCGCGGTCTATTTATAACTTTCTTCACTGCCAATTGATAAAATTCTCAAATAGCATTTTTTATCAATTGGCATCCCCTAATCTATTTGACTCTGGAGTAGACTCCAAAGTATAGACTTATCAATATTGATTAAGGTCATTGTTTGATAAGGGGGCGCATATGCACTCACACAACCATAAAGAAGCACATCAACATAATAGCGCTTGCTGTTCGAGCAGCAGCTGCTCTTCAACTGCGGTTCAAAGCAGTAAAAATGTAAGTAATGACTCACATACTCACGAACACGATACTGTCGAGAAACATCCTGACGATGATGAGGAGGCTCATCAGCACCAGAGCTGCTGTTCAACCTCTCATCAAGCACATGATCATCAAGAACATGAGCATAGCCATCAGCATACGGCATGTTGCAGTTCTTCAAGTGAGTTGCAAAATGATGTTGCACCTGCACAAGCCGCAGGGCAACGTTTCAATTGGATAATTCGCGGTATGGATTGTCCTAGCTGCGCTCAAAAAATCGAAAATGCGGTAAAACAAATCACTGAGGTAAAACAGGCTAAAGTCCTATTTGCTACAGAAAAACTCGTTGTTGATGCCGATAAAGATATTAGTTCCGCTGTCCGCGCAACCGTAGAAGCGGCTGGCTATGAGCTATTAGATGTTGGTATCAATAGCGCTGCTGCTATTACACCTCCGCCTAGCCTATTAAGCGAGTCGAAGCCTGTGATCATCTTAGCCATCTTAATGGCTATTAGCTGGGGGGTGGAGCGCATTAACCCTCAAATTGGTCTCATTGCTTTTACACTAACGACTTTATTTGGCCTTTATCCCATTGCGCGTAAATCATTACGTTTGATCCGTACAGGTACACCTTTTGCGATCGAGACCCTGATGACTGTCGCCGCCATCGGTGCCATCTTTATTCAGGCAACAGAAGAAGCCGCGATGGTTATCTTACTATTTATGTTAGGGGAAATGCTGGAGTCTTACTCTGCTGGTCGAGCACGACGCGGTGTCAGTGCTCTTATGGCACTTGTACCAGAAGAAGCTTTATTAATTAAAAATGGTCAGAAAACCACAGTTCCTGTCTCACAGCTACGCCCAGGTGATATCATTGAAATTGCACCCGGTGGTCGCTTACCAACTGACGCGGAATTGATCTCCGGCTTCGCCAGCTTTGATGAAAGCTCACTCACGGGTGAATCTGTTCCCGTCGAACGTAATGTTGGCGAAAAAGTAGCGGCAGGCTGCTTATCTGTCGATCGCACAGTACAGATGAAAGTGGTTTCAGAGCAAGGGCAAAACGCGATTGACCGTATTTTGCAATTGATTGAGGAAGCTGAAGAACGTCGAGCACCAATTGAACGTTTTATCGACCGCTTTAGTCGTATCTATACTCCACTGATCATGCTATTTTCAGCATTAGTCGTGGTGATCCCTCCCGTATTCTTTGGCGCACCATGGGAAACGTGGATCTACAGAGGTTTAACCTTGCTGCTGATTGGTTGTCCATGTGCTTTAGTGATTTCTACACCTGCGGCAATCACCTCTGCGTTAGCAGCCGCCACACGTCGTGGTGCATTAATTAAAGGCGGTGCAGCGCTCGAACAGTTAGGTTCAGTCACCACTATTGCACTAGATAAAACAGGAACGTTGACGGAAGGTAAACCTCATGTTACTGATTTGGTTCCTGTCGACGGTATAACTGAAAATGAACTAGTACAAATCACTGCATCTGTTGAGGCAGGCTCTCATCATCCTTTAGCAAAAGCCGTTATAAATAAGGCAGAAGCCTTATCAATTAACGTCGTTGAAGCCGAAAATCGTAAGGCTCTCGCAGGGAAAGGGGTTGAAGGTTATCTTAATGGTAAACATGTGTTAGTGAGCGCCCCAAGCCGTTTGGATAGCCCACTTGATAGGATTTGGCAAAATCGAGTTGAATCACTAGAGGCGGAAGGCAAAACAGTCGTTATCACACTGGAAAATAACCGAGTCATCGGCTTAATCGCGCTGCAAGATACATTACGAAGCGATGCGATAGATGCCATGAGTATGTTAAGGGCTTTGAATGTTAATGCGGTGATGCTAACAGGCGACAATCCTCGCGCAGCCGCAGCTATAGCTGGTCAACTAGGTATGGAATACCGTGCAGGTTTACTGCCTGAAGATAAAGTCACTGCTGTGATGGAATTAAACCGTAACCATAGCACTATGATGGTCGGCGATGGTATTAACGATGCCCCAGCCATGAAAGCATCAAGTATTGGTGTAGCAATGGGTAGTGGAACGGATGTTGCTTTGGAAACTGCCGATGCTGCCTTGACTCATAACCGTTTAACTGGATTACCTGAAGTGATTGCTTTATCACAGTCCACTCGTAAGATTATTCGTGAAAATATCACAATAGCCTTAGGGTTAAAGGCAATCTTCCTAGTTACCAGCCTACTGGGAATAACAGGGCTTTGGGTCGCTGTTCTTGCTGACTCAGGAGCAACAGCTTTAGTGACAGCAAATGCGGTACGTTTACTAAAAGTAAAACTACCACAAATTAAAAAATAATATTTATTGTATTATTAAAGAAGCGCCATAACGGCGCTTCTTTGTTATAAATAGAACGTTTAATCATTATTATCTAGTAAACTATCATTTCTTACATTTTAATTTTTATTAAATAGTAATAAAAACTTTAAATACAACAAGTAATGAGATGTCGCTTATAAAAAATAAATTATTTTTTCACGTTAAATTAGGAGTAACTTTTTTCTATTTTATCTCTATATTCGCTAATATCTTCGTAACATAAGGACATTGATGAAGGCGAGTATGATACAAAAAGCCCCTACAACACCACATGATGCCGCTTTTAAAGGTTTTTTAACCCAAATAGATAATGCTCGCGATTTTTTCGACATTCATTTGCCAGAACATATTCGGTCTTTATGTGACTTTAATACATTAGCACTTACTAACTCTTCTTTTATCGATAAAAAACTGCGCTCTCGATTATCTGATGTTCTTTATACTGTACAAACAGAAGTTGGTGATGGCTATCTTTACCTCCTTATTGAACATCAATCAACACCTGATAAATTAATGAGTTGGCGCTTAATGCATTATTCATTTTTGGCAATGAATCAACACCTTCAGCAAGGCCATAAAAGTTTACCACTCGTAGTACCTATTTTATTTTACCATGGAGATAGCTCCCCCTATCCCTATTTGAAAACATGGACTCACTGTTTTTCTTGGCCCGAACTCGCTGATGAACTGTACTTTAATCCATTTCCATTAGTGGATATCACTGTTATTGATGACAATGAGTTAGTTAATCATCGGAAGATTGCAGTAATGGAACTTGCATTGAAGCATAAAAATCTACGTGACGAATATCAGCAAGTGACTAGTCTGCTCGCCCAAGCATTAAATAGGCACTATAATAGTGAGCAAGATACCAGCATTATTATTAATTATCTGCTCACTACGTTAGATTCATCTCAGTATTTTGAACAAATAATTCAACAGTTAATTGAACAAATCGAAAACCATCAAGGTGTTGCTATGAATATCGCTCAACGTTTAAAAGATAAAGCCAAACTAGAAGGTAAGATTGAAGGTAAGATTGAAGGTAAGATAGAAGGCAAGATAGAAGGCATGCAAAAAGCCAGGCATGAAAATGCACTTTCACTCCTAAAAAATGGTGCAAGCTTCGAACTTGTGATGAAGAGCCTAAATTTTAGCTATGAGGAGTTACAACTTATCATTCAAGAGGATAAGGGTACTTACCAGTAATAATGCCATATTCGTGCGATAGCCTTTAAGCTCACCGCACGCAAGCAGCCTATTTAACTAAAAAAGGCTTACAGGCCTTCCGTTTTTTTACGTAACAAATAACGGTATGGGGTTTGTTCCGTTTCAACTGCCAGCAATTCATGCTCCATAAAACGGCAAAAACCGGGGATATCACGTGTAGTTGCAGGATCATCTGCAATGATGAGTAAAGTATCGCCAGCATTCATTCCTCGAACAGTTTTACGAACTAGCATAACTGGCTCAGGGCAACGCAAACCAAGTGTATCAAGAGTTTTAGTGGCATTTAAAAATAAATCAGACATAACTACGCTTCTAAAAAATAAAAGATGCTCTAATTATATAATAAAATTATCCTCTCTGACGTAACAGTTTTGCTTTTGTTGCGCAACAAGCGTATTATGCGCACTTCCCAATGTCGGGAAAGTTTTTTTATGGGTTCCCTCACCCCATTGCTACTTAAAAAGGTACAATATGTTTTCATTCACAGCACAGCAAAAAGCCAGTGCATTAATTTGGCTGTCTTTATTTCATATTTTAATTATTACCTCTAGTAACTACCTTGTACAGTTGCCGATTAATATTTTCGGTTTTCACACCACATGGGGAGCGTTTACCTTTCCATTTATTTTCTTAGCAACTGATCTTACTGTACGTATTTATGGTGCACCACTTGCACGTCGGATCATCACTGCGGTCATGTTGCCTGCTCTACTCATTTCCTATGTTATATCAGCTCTATTTTTTCAAGGTGAATGGCAAGGAGTAGCAGCATTAAATACATTTAACTTATTTGTGGCTCGAATTGCCGCTGCTAGCTTTATGGCTTATGTTCTTGGGCAAATAATGGACGTCAGTGTGTTCAACCGATTACGTCAAAATAAACGTTGGTACGTTGCCCCCGCCTGCGCCATGTTCTTCGGTAATTTAATTGATACCATTGCCTTTTTCTTTATTGCATTTTATCAAAGCAGTGATCCTTTTATGGCTGCGAATTGGGTAGAGATTGCCTTAGTTGACTATACCTTTAAGCTATTTATTTGTATGCTATTTTTCTTACCTGCTTATGGTGTTTTACTCAATTTTATTTTGAAGACATTTTTTGCCAAAACTGCCGAGCAAAAACTCGCCAATCAACATTAGTGCAACTGCGAAGGGGAAATAGTACTCCCCTTCACTCACCTCTGAAAAATTACCGATCTAACTCTCATTTTATTGGTTTTATTCATCAATAATCTCACAGCCGTGATAGTCTGGTTGCACAATCGAAACGAACCGCGCCAATTCCGTTTTAATTCAACCAAAAAAGAACACAAACGAACAGAAATAACCATCACTCTCTATCTTTTGGAGTTTATAAGATGAAAAAACTGATTAACCGTGTTGAAGATATTATAAGTGAAGTCAATCAAGGGCTTATTGCTGCTCATCCTGAATTACGTTTGAATGTTGACCCAACCTACCTCGTTCATAGTAATACACCTATCAAAGGCAAAGTTGGCCTACTTTCCGGTGGGGGTAGCGGTCATGAGCCGATGCATAGCGGATATATTGGTCAAGGAATGTTAGATGGGGCATGCCCAGGAGAGATGTTTACATCCCCGACACCAGACCAAATGATGGAATGTGCAATGGCCATCGATAGCGGCGAAGGTGTATTAATGATCATAAAAAACTACACTGGTGACGTCCTAAATTTTGAAACGGCCGCTGAACTCTTACACGATGCAGGGATCAAAATCGCTACCGTATTAGTTGATGATGATGTTGCAGTAAAAGATAGTTTATACACAGCAGGACGCCGAGGTGTCGCTAATACCGTTTTGATGGAAAAAATACTCGGCGCGGCAGCGACCAAAGGATATTCTCTTGAGCAATTAGTGGAACTAGGCCACAAGATCAATAATCATGGTTATAGTTTAGGTGTGGCCTTACAAGCCTGTACCGTACCCGCGGCAGGAAAACGCTCATTTGAACTTCCAGATAACGAAATGGAATTTGGCGTGGGGATCCACGGAGAGCCCGGCATTGAACGGCGCAAATTTACTAATTTAGACGATACTGTCGATCAAATGTTTGAAACTTTGCTCGAAAACGGTCACTACGAACGCATAATCCGCCAATGGGATCGTGAAAATGGCTGCTGGCAAGAGCATAAACACACTAAACACCCTCTGAAAAAAGGCGATCGCGTAATTGCATTAGTTAATAACCTTGGCGCCACACCATTATCTGAGTTGTACGCTGTGTACCACCGACTACAAACTTGTTGTCACGATTTTGGTTTGACTATTGAACGTAGCCTTGTCGGCTCCTATTGCACCGCACTTGATATGCAAGGCATCTCAATTACGCTACTAAAAGTGGATGATGAAGACTTAATGTTATGGGATGAACCAGTCAATACCCCGGCTTTACGTTGGAAGTGTTGATAACACAAAACTTCTACTCCCCATAACCAATAAATTAAGCAGTAAAAATGGAGCCAAAACATCATGAACTTAACACAACAGCAAATTTATCATTGGTTGATACAGTGTTCACAAACTTTTGCTGATGAACAAGATCGGCTTACCGAGCTAGACACCGCTATTGGTGATGGCGACCATGGACTCAACATGCATCGTGGTTTTCAGAAAGTAGCCGAAAAATTACCTTCTGTTGAAGACAAAGATATTGCTACCTTACTGAAAACCACCGGAATGACACTCTTATCTAGTGTCGGTGGCGCAAGTGGTCCACTCTTCGGCACATTTTTTATTAAAGCTTCGCAAAGTGCTGCGGGTAAAGAAAATTTAAGCATTGCTGATTTAGCTGAGCTGTTCAAAGCAGGAACAGAAGGTGTTGTATCACGAGGCAAAGCCGAACCTAATGATAAAACCATGTGCGATGTTTGGTGGCCTGTTTGTGAATCACTTGAAAAAGCGACTTCACAAACCTTAAATGAAGCAATAAGTGCGGCTGTAGAAGCAGCAAAACAAGGTGTGGCATCAACAATCCCTATGCAAGCACGAAAAGGCCGAGCCAGTTATTTAGGTGAACGCAGTATAGGCCATGCAGATCCTGGTGGAACATCAGTGTTGCTACTGCTGGAAACTTTACAGAAATCACTTTAACTCTCCATCACGCTGGTATAGTTTACTCACCACCAGCGTGATGTTTTATCGATTTAATTCATAACAAATATCATCATACACAAAACCATTAATCTCATAGTTTGCAGTAATCACTTTTTGTTTAGAAAATCCGTTTTTAACCAACACTTTTTCAGAAGCAATATTACCTTCGGTCACTACTGCTATAAATGTGCGAATTTGTGCATAATCAGGGGATGATAACAGCATTTTCAGAGCCGACGTCGCAATGCCCTTACCTGAAAAAGTAGGGTCAATCAAATAACCAATTTCACCGACTCGCTGTTGATTTACTAATGATAAACAAAAGCCAATCAATCCCATAGGCCGGTGAGTTTCAATATCTTCAATCACTAAACATAGCCAATGTTCAGAATGTAAATTCCATTCGATTAATCGACTTTCAAACGCGGCAAGAATTTCTTTTTCCGTTTTTGGGTTAGAAATAAAACGTAAAACATCGAGGTTCGTATACAGTTGAAAAAAGAAGTCCTTATCTTCTCGCGTCAATTTTCTAAGTCTAAAGGAGGGATCCGTGCCTAACATGTCAAACCTATCATTATGCATTAAATCATAAGGTTACTACGACATGATAGAATATGGCAGTACTATTACAAAAAAGGGAGAAAGGTGGGCTCCTTTCTCCCTAACGGGTTAACTAAACAGCTCATTATTTTTATTATAATGCTTTGGCTAACAGGCTTATCGGGTGTTCACATTTTTTACTGGTCGACATCTCTATCTGCCATTTACAGGTTTCGCAATCTGTAATCACCATATCAACCCCACTGTCTTCAATTTGGCGAAATAACCCTGCGCCAATCCCTTGAGAAACTTCATAGTTTTCTTTTTTAAAGCCGTATGTTCCTGCAATACCACAACATTGAGAATCGAGTACGATCAATTCAACGCCAGGTACACGCTTAATCAACTCCAATGTGTATGATGTCCAACCCATTTTTTCCATATGACAAGGCGTATGATAAGCCACTTTCAGAGGTGTATGCTTGAGTTTAAGCTCTCGGCCTTGCTCTAATAAGCGATAGATATAACGTGTTGCTAATTCAATGTTATCGCGCATTTGTGAGGTATCGACATCTAAAACATGTGTATACTCATCACGGAGTGTAAAAGTACACGTCGATGACGTTGCAACAACCGGAATATGTTTCTCAAGGATGGTTTCTTGTAGCGATTCTAAATTAACATTTGCTTGCCGCTTAGCTTGTTTCATAAAGCCATTCGCAATTAACGCCACACCACAACATTTTTCGCGTTTTAATAGTTGAACGCCAATTCCCATTCCATTAAACACTTTAATTAAGTCTTTACCGAGCTGTGGATGGTTATAATTGACATAGCAACCATGGAAAAAGGCAACTTGCTCTGCAAATTTTTGTTGTTCCGCCGCTTGTTTTGCATACCAACGTCTAAATGTTCCAAAGGAATATTTAGGCAACTCCCGACGATGGTCAATTTTTAAAGCTTTATCGAGAATTTGACGAACTGGTTTTAGCCCCGTGATGGTATTTACCACTGGAGCAAAAGGTGTCGATAGTGATCCCATTAAATCGGTATGACTGAGTATTGCATCACGTAATTTCGGCTTTTGTTGGCTGTATGTATTACGAGCACGAGCAATAATATCGCCTATTTTAACATCCGATGGGCATGCAACTTCACAACGTTTACAGTTAGTGCAATATTTCAATGCCTCATCATATAACATTGGGTCTTTTAAACGTAAACGCTCACCATCAGGACCCGCTTGTTTTGGCCCAGGATATAACGGATTAACTTTCGCTACAGGGCAATAGGTCGTACAAACAGTACATTTAATACAACTTTCAAAGCTTGCATCCTGAATACTCATTGCGCCACCTCCGCCTGCATGGTTCTTTGTCGTTCAAAATAGCCCACAATTTCATTTGCTGCATGTAAGCCACTTATCAATGAAACTCCCGCGCCACAACCTTCAGTTAAAGGGTCAAAACCGCCTAAAACCGCGCCTGCCACATAGAGATTTTCGAAAGTTTGCCCCTCTTTTTGTGCCCGTAGATGCTCATCTGTTTGAACACCAAACGTCATATATGGCTGTGAAGCAAAAAATGCTTTATTGGTCCACTGTGCACGCTGAGGAATATGGCATAAATCAAGGTTCATTAATGGCTCATAAATACGATCGAACTCAGCAACAAGCCCATTATTAAAAAAACTGCCGGTGGCTAAGACAAACTGAGAAGCCTTGAGTGAAATATCACCATGATTACGTGTATTCACTGATTCTATGCGTGACCCAATACAATTCACTGAAGTCACCTTATCACCCGGCATGATGATCCCACCTTGACGGCGAAATTGACGTAACAGCATCTCATGCAATCGGATCCCCAGCAATGAAGGGGGTAATGTAGGCAACAAGTAGATGGGTTTACCAAGCTGCTTTTGTAGCTCAAGCAAAGGCTCTTCACTATCTAATCCGATACACGCTGGCATAAAAATAGTATCAGAATCAACGACTAGTGGTGCTATTTCAGCCACTATTTGCGCCATGTTTTCAGGCCTATCTAACCAACGTGCCACATTGATAGCTCTAAATTCGCTGGGGTTTTCTCTAAGTCTATCAAGGAGCGGCAAATGAACATAATAAGCACTCGCGCTGACGCCCTCTCTTTGCAACTCATCAGACACCATTTGCGGCTGAAAATCTAAAAAACCTTCAATACCAACAACCGCTATTTTTCCCATATCCATTTTTTTATGGAGGTTAACTGTAGGCACAAACTCAGGACTCAACCATGTTAGGCGCTTATGACCCAATGGCGTTATGCGATAATGATTTTCATCGCTAGAACCTTTAAGTTTCACGCCACTTTGCTGTAGTAGTGTCTCTGCAAGATGAGTGAGTTTAATCACCGAAAGTTTACCAAGCCGGCTATACGGGTGTTCTGGCGCCTGCTCACTCAGTTTATCTAGGGCATCTAATGGTTTTTCTACGCTTTGGCCATCGGGTAAATGCGTTAATAAATCCAAAGATCCAGATGAAAAGTGCAACGCATTTTGCCCTGCGCTCACAATGGCACAAGATAAACCTGATTGAGTTAAGCGAATACCACAGATAAGCCCAGCGAGCCCCCCGCCCATCACGACTGCATCATATTTCATGGTCAGCCTCCTCGTTAGAAACCTTATCTAAGGTACTTTCATTCATGCCACATAAGCCATGGTAAACCCAACTAGTAAATTCACTTTCTCGCAATGCATCCCCCCAAGCGATAGGTCTTACGCCTTTCCAACGCTCATTCAAAAAATGTCCTAGCTGCTGTTCGGTTTCATGTGGTGTTGTCACATTAAAACGGTTTAATAACCCAGCGGCTCGGCAAGCACATAACTCACCTTGGCATGTTCCCATGCCAACGCGAGTCCGACGCCGTAAATCAAGTAAGTTATTAACTGTTAATGAGTTAACAGCATAACGTACTTCACCTGCGGTAACCGCTTCACATTCACAAACAAGGCTCTTATCTAGTCTATCGGTCGTTAATATCGCGGTAGCACGGTCACCATGACGATAGACTGCAGAACCACGAATGGGGGCTGGAATTGAAATAACGTTACGCAGTGCTTCTTCAGCACTATGTTGCGACCCTGGTAAAGGGGCATCTGCTGTAGTGCATTTGGCGGTATGCCCTAATTTTTCACACACTTTATCTGTTGCCCATTCAGCCATGAGGCGATAAGTCATTAATTTACCACCAGTAATTGTGATAAAGTTTTCAAGGCCATCGCGTTTCGCATGGTCCAACAACACAATACCGCGACTCACATTACGACCAGAAGGATCATCATCGCTGGCAACTAATGGCCTAACCCCCGCATAAGCGCGCAATATGCGTGTTTTCGCTAATGCAGGTGAGAGCATTGAACCTTCGCGGATCAAAATATCGACCTCTTCCGGTGTCACATACATATTATCAATTTGATCATATTCGATATGTGTCGATGTTGTGCCGATCAGTGAAATCGTATCTCCAGGTACCAAAATATCCGCATCAGCAGGCTTGCGGCAGCGGTTAATAACCATGTTATTTAATCGGTGGCCTAAGATCAGAAGCGCACCTTTTGCAGGGAACATTTTGATTTTCAGATCTGCGTATTCTGCGATTTTTTGTCCCCAAATCCCCCCAGCATTAACCACAATTTCAGCATAAATATCATATTGTTGTTTAGCTTGATGATCGTAAACTGTTACACCGCGTACTTTATCACCTTCTCGAATTAGTCCGATGACTTCATGATAAGTGAGCACTTTCGCACCATGTTCGCGAGCATCCAGCATATTAGCTGCGGTTAAACGAAAAGGATCAACAGTACCATCAGGCACTCTCACAGCACCGATCAATTGTGGATTGACTGACGGCTCAAGGCGGATCGCTTCTGCAGGGTCGAGAGCATGAGCATCAATACCTGCCGCTTGGCAAGCTTGAATAAATTGCTGTTGGTATTCGAGAGAATCTTCAGGCAACGTAATAAATAAACCGTCAGTCTTCTCAATACAATGATGTGCAATACGTTTTAGTATCTTGTTTTCTTCAATACACTCTCTTGCTGATTCCCCGTCCGTGACAGCATAGCGAGCACCACTATGTAGCAAGCCGTGGTTGCGTCCTGTTGCGCCTGTTGCAATATCATGCCTTTCGAGTAAAACTGCTTTCAATCCTCGGCGGGCGCAATCACGAGCAACACCTGCACCTGTTGCGCCACCACCGATAATGATGACATCCGTTTCAGTCACAGATGAGCCATTCATGTCGCATTCCTCACATTAATCAACATTACTTTTAGTATGGTCTATTTTTATAATCTATAACTAAATATAGACAAGAAACGTGCTTGATGTTTGATAAGGAACAAAAACGAAAGCAATCAAACCAAAATTAGCGATAAAAAGACAAAATTCGTGATGTTAATCACAATAATTTCATCTGTTATGGTTTCTTTTCCTCCTTAAATGACTTTAACTATGCCTCCCATAAATAAAACAGATATTTGTGCAGTAGATTACAGATAAAATGTTTTTTTATGACTATCATAAGAGCACTTATGAAAGAAATTGCTCGAAATTAAATTCGAATACTTTCGTTTTTATCACTCTATCAAGAATAAACACTCACAGTCTTTTATATAGAAATATAAGAGATAAGAGTAAATAACGATTAATAAGCCATCGGAGGCTATATGTTAAGCATTTTTAAGCCAGCACCTCATATATCGAGGTTGCCAGCAGAAAAGATAGATCCAGTCTATCGCCGACTACGCTGGCAAATCTTCATGGGAATTTTCTTTGGTTATGCAGCCTATTATTTGGTAAGAAAAAACTTCGCCTTAGCGATGCCTTACCTTGTTGAACAAGGCTTTTCCAAAGGCGATCTGGGCTTTGCATTATCAGGGATCTCTATCGCGTACGGTTTTTCTAAATTTATTATGGGGTCTGTATCAGACCGCTCTAACCCACGGGTATTCTTACCGGCAGGCCTAATCCTTGCCGCAGTCGTCATGCTCATCATGGGCTTTGTACCATGGGCAACCTCTAGCATCATGGTCATGTTCGCGTTGCTGTTCCTATGTGGTTGGTTCCAAGGTATGGGCTGGCCTCCTTGTGGTCGTACCATGGTTCACTGGTGGTCACAAAAAGAACGTGGAGGTATTGTTTCTGTTTGGAACTGTGCTCATAACGTAGGGGGTGGTATTCCTCCTCTACTATTTATGCTAGGTATGGCATGGTTCAACGATTGGAAAGCGGCTCTGTATATGCCAGCATTCGCAGCAATCCTTGTTGCAATGATTGCTTTTGCTCTCATGCGTGATACGCCGCAATCATGTGGTTTACCACCAATCGAAGAGTATAAAAATGACTATCCACCTGACTACAAAGAGTCAGATGAAAAAGAGTTAACGGCAAAAGAGATCTTCATGAAGTATGTGTTCCCGAACAAACTGTTATGGATGATCGCAATTGCTAACGTCTTTGTTTACCTATTACGTTACGGTGTGCTTGATTGGTCACCTACCTATCTACGTGAAGTGAAACACTTTGCAATGGATAAATCCTCTTGGGCCTATTTCCTATACGAATATGCAGGTATTCCGGGTACGTTGATCTGTGGTTGGATGTCGGACAAAGTGTTCCGTGGTAACCGCGGAGCAACAGGCGTCTTCTTCATGCTCTTAGTTACAATTGCTACGATTGTATTCTGGCTGAACCCTGCTGGTAACCCAAATGTTGATATGGCTTGTATGCTAATCATCGGCTTCTTAATCTACGGCCCTGTTATGTTGATTGGTCTACATGCCCTTGAACTTGCACCGAAAAAAGCAGCGGGGACTGCTGCTGGCTTTACGGGTCTATTTGGCTACCTTGGTGGCTCCGTTGCGGCAAGTGCTATCGTTGGTTATACCGTTGACTACTTCGGTTGGGATGGTGGCTTTGCCGTCATGATCGGTGGCTCTGCACTCGCTGTAGTTTTACTCTTTATTGTGATGATTAGCGAATCTAAACACAAACGTGAATTAGCGAAAATGAACTAACACTTCATTAAAGATTCACGTTAACGCACTAAGCTCTGGGCTATATCAAAAAACGATATAGCCCTTTTTTTACCAAAAAAGTGACAAGGAGATACAATCATGCACTTCCCATTAAAAACATTGGTGGCAAGTATGGTTTTAGTGATGTCAGCTTCAGCGGTGGCACAAGCCGCCGAGAAAGTCGTGATCGCACACCGTGGTGCCAGTGGTTATCTACCAGAACATACATTACCAGCAAAAGCGATGGCTTATGCGCAAGGCGCTGACTTTCTTGAACAAGATTTAGTCATGACTAAAGACAATGAGTTAGTGGTACTTCATGACCATTACCTTGATCGCGTGACAGACGTCGCTGAGCGTTTTCCTAATCGAGCACGTCAAGACGGCCGCTATTATGCTATCGACTTTACCCTTGATGAAATCAAATCATTAAAGTTCACTGAAGGGTTTGATATTGTCGATGGCAAGAAGGTTCAGAGCTACCCTAACCGCTTCCCCATGGGCAAATCTGATTTTCGGATCCATACCTTCCAAGAAGAAATCGAATTTGTTCAAGGTCTGAATAAATCGACAGGGAAAAATATTGGTATCTACCCTGAAATTAAAGCCCCTTGGTTCCACCAGCAAGAAGGCAAAGATATTACGAAAAAAACACTCGAAGTCTTGAAACAGTATGGTTATACCGATAAAAACTCGAATGTTTACCTTCAATGCTTTGATGCAAATGAACTCAAGCGTATTAAGAACACCTTAATGCCTGAAATGGGGATGAATTTAAAACTTATCCAGCTGATTGCCTACACTGACTGGAACGAAACACAAGAACAGAAACCAGATGGAACTTGGGTTAACTATAGTTATGATTGGATGTTTAAACCCGGCTCAATGAAGGAAGTCGCTAAATATGCAGATGGTATTGGTCCTGACTACCATATGTTGGTTAGTGAAGATTCAACACCTAACAATATTAAGCTAACGGGTATGGTAAAAGATGCCCATGCCAATAATATGGCGGTACACCCTTATACTATCCGGGTCGATAAATTGCCAAAATACGCTAAGGATGGACAACAACTCTTTGATATTATCTACAATCAAGCTGACGTAGATGGTGCATTCACAGATTTCCCTGACTTAGGTGTACAGTTTCTCCAAAAACAGAAACAGCATCCATAATCACTAAAAAGCAGATTGCAGCCCTTTGGCTGCAATCTACACTGTTAAGCGATTGTGACAGGGAAAGCAATCACATCACTGATCTTTTCAGCCTTTAACGCAATCATAATCAAACGATCGACGCCAAGAGCCACACCAGAGCACTCAGGTAAGCCATGGGTTAGCGCAGCAAGCAAATGCTCATCAATTGGATGAACAGGCAACCCCAAGGCTGCACGTCGACGGTTATCTTGCTCAAAACGCTGGCGTTGCTCTTTCGCGTCGGTTAATTCACGAAAGCCATTCGCCAATTCCATACCTTTAAAATAAACTTCAAAACGTTCTGCAACACGATGATCTTCAGTACTAATTTCTGCTAAAGATGCTTGAGTTGCAGGAAAATGATACACCACAACTGGTTTTTCTTTACCGATATGAGGCTCTACGCCCATCGTAAATAACAGTTGCAACAGTGTATCTTTATCTTCTTCGTGCTCAGCGACATTACTCAAATCCAACCGAGCAGCGACTTCTTTTAACTCGCTTTTTTCTGCCGAGAGAGGGTCGATATCTAAATGACGTAAAAAGGCTTGTTGATAAGAAAGTAATTCAGCACTTTCACAATCCAGCACCTGTTGAAGCAAGTCATCCACTTCATTAATTAAACGGTACATATCATAATGTGGACGATACCATTCAAGCATCGTGAACTCAGGGTTGTGGTGTCTCCCTGCTTCCTCATTACGAAAACTACGACAGAGTTGGTAGATTGGTCCACTGCCCGCTGCCAATAAACGTTTCATGTGGTATTCGGGGCTGGTCATCAAATAGAGATCGATCCCTTGTGCTGCACCGGGCCCCACAAAGCGGGTATTAAAAGGTACAAGGTGAATATCTGTGATGGTCGCCTGACTCATGGCAGGAGTTTCAACCTCAAGCACACAGCGCTCTGTAAAAAAACGTCTAATTTCAGCGATGATTTTTGCTCGCTGTAGTAGGTTAGCGATGGGTGCGCTTGGCTGCCAGTCCGCTACTTCACTCATTAATATAACTCCAAAATAAACACAGTCGTGCAGTTTACTCACCTCTTGCCTGACAAACAATCCATTCGCACTAATCAAATGTAATTGATGTATAAGCTGCCGTAATAATCGCTGTAGACAAACAAAAATATAGCAAGGTGAGCGAAATAATGCGTGATTATCCTCGGCTTCAATCGATTAAGCAAAAAAACGTTTTTATACCATTAATCCTTAAGTCAACTTGAGAAAGCAATCATGATTATTTCTAATATGATGTTAACCTGATGTTATAAATGACATTCATTATTAATAAACAAATAGGTTATTATTTCGTGAAAGGAAACGTCAGAAATAACAGCACAAACATACTGTATTTAATTTTTGTGTAAATCTTTAGGACAAAAAATACAAGCTAACGACATTTTTGTTATTATTCTCTTTAGGCCAGTCGATTCCCAATCGTACAAATAAATTTCCCCTCCATCCATTTTGCTAAAGATGATGGTAATTATTTGAATTTATGTTTTTTTTACTCATCACCATACTTAAAATGCCACGTATGAAAAAACAATTAATAAAAACTTGGCATAGATCACACTTTATAGGCTAAATCACCTAAAACCCCCCTCTATATCAAATTTATCATGAGGACTATTCGCTATAATTCAAAGCATGATAAGTCATTATTAGCTATTATATTATTTACTATTAAAAAAGAGAGTTTTTGCAGTATCACATTACGTGGCACTGACAAGCAGATAGCTAAGTATCAAAAGTATTTAAAAGAATTTATCAATTTACACTTGAACAATGGAGAAGCGCAGTGCAAACCTTCAATGCCGATCTAGCGATTATCGGGGCCGGGGGCGCAGGCTTACGTGCAGCGATTGCTGCCGCAGAAGCAAATCCCAACATCAAGATTGCTCTGATCTCAAAAGTTTACCCTATGCGTAGCCATACCGTGGCTGCCGAGGGGGGATCAGCCGCAGTAACTCAGGCCCATGACTCCTATGACTATCATTTTAATGATACGGTTGCTGGTGGAGACTGGCTGTGTGAGCAAGATGTCGTCGAATATTTCGTCGAACACTGCCCAACAGAAATGACTCAACTGGAACTATGGGGCTGTCCATGGAGCCGTAAACCAGATGGTTCAGTTAACGTCCGTCGTTTTGGCGGTATGAAAATTGAACGTACATGGTTTGCAGCCGATAAAACTGGCTTCCATATGCTCCATACCCTCTTCCAAACCTCATTAAAATATCCTCAAATTCAACGCTTTGACGAACATTTTGTCCTAGATATCATCGTCGATGAAGGCCAAGTTCGCGGTCTTGTCGCACTCAGCATGATGGAAGGCACAAAGGTTCAAATCCGTGCCAATTCTATCGTCATGGCAACTGGCGGTGCTGGACGTGTTTACCGCTATAATACTAATGGTGGTATTGTAACTGGTGATGGTATGGGCATGGCTTTCCGACATGGCGTACCACTGCGTGATATGGAGTTTGTTCAATATCACCCAACTGGCCTACCTGGTTCTGGTATCTTAATGACAGAAGGTTGCCGCGGCGAAGGCGGTATTCTTGTCAATAAAGATGGCTATCGCTATCTACAGGATTACGGAATGGGCCCCGAGACGCCACTCGGTAAACCTGAAAACAAATATATGGAACTCGGTCCTCGTGACAAAGTTTCACAAGCGTTCTGGCATGAATGGCGTGCTGGCCGCACAATTAGTACCCATCGTGGTGATGTTGTCTATCTAGATTTACGTCATCTTGGTGCAGAAAAACTACATGAACGCCTACCTTTCATTTGCGAACTAGCGAAAGCTTATGTCGGTGTTGACCCAGTCACTGATCCAATTCCTGTTCGTCCGACCGCTCACTATACGATGGGGGGGATCGAAACAGATCAAAACTGTGAAACTCGCATCAAAGGCTTATTTGCTGTTGGCGAATGTTCTTCTGTCGGTCTCCACGGTGCAAACCGTTTAGGCTCTAACTCATTAGCTGAGCTTGTTGTATTCGGTCGCTTAGCGGGTGAGCAAGCCGCAAAACATGCAGCAGAAGCAACCCCAGCGAATGCAAATGCTATTGAAGCACGTACTCGTGATATCGAAGATAATCTGAACAAACTTCTCAACCAAAAAGGTAAAGAAAGTTGGGCGAAAATCCGTGATGAAATGGGTATGTCAATGGAAGAAGGCTGCGGTATTTACCGTACCCCTGAATTAATGCAAAAAACCATTGATAAGATTGCAGAGTTGAAAGAGCGCTTTAAACACGTTGAAATTACCGACCATAGCAGCGTTTTCAATACCGATCTGTTGTATACCATTGAGCTTGGATTTGGCTTAGATGTTGCCGAATGTATGGCACACTCCGCACTCAATCGAAAAGAGTCTCGTGGTGCACACCAACGTCTCGACGAAGGCTGCACTGAACGTGATGATGTGAATTTCTTAAAACACACATTGGCATTCTATAACCCAGAAGGCGCACCTCGTCTTGAATACAGTGATGTGAAGATTACTAAATCTCAGCCAGCAAAACGTGTTTATGGTGCAGAAGCTGAAGCTCAAGAGAAGGCAAACAAGGAGCAAGCTAATGGATGATATGAAACACTTAAAAATGGAGATCATGCGCTACAATCCTGAAACGGATAATGAGCCCCATTTAGTGGCATATGATGTCCCTTATGATGAGCAAACCTCATTGCTGGATGCTTTAGGTTATATCAAAGATAACCTTGCGCCTGATCTGTCTTATCGCTGGTCTTGCCGTATGGCGATTTGTGGTTCTTGCGGCATGATGGTTGATAATGTTCCCAAACTGGCGTGCAAAACTTTCCTACGTGACTACCCTGAAGGGTTGAAGGTAGAACCGCTAGGCAACTTCCCGATCGAGCGTGATCTGGTGGTTGATATGACTCACTTTATTGAGCGCTTAGAAGCTATCAAGCCTTATATCATTGGTAACGATCGTAAGCCTTCAGAAGGTCCGAATAAGCAGACTCCGGCACAGATGGCAAAATACCATCAGTTCTCTGGATGCATTAACTGTGGCTTGTGCTATGCCGCATGCCCACAGTTTGGTTTGAATCCTGAATTTGTTGGTCCTGCTGCAATTACCTTGGCTGAGCGCTACAACTTAGATAACCGTGACCACGGAGCAAAAGAACGCATGCCATTATTGAACGGTGATGATGGTGTCTGGAGCTGTACATTTGTAGGCTACTGCTCTGAAGTCTGTCCTAAGCATGTTGACCCAGCAGCTGCAATCCAGCAAGCGAAAGCAGCCAGCGCGCAAGACTTTATTATCGCCATGCTGAAGCCACGATAAGGAGAATTGAAGTCATGACTACAAAACGTAAACCCTATGTAAGGGAAATGAAGGGCGACTGGTGGCAAAAGTTAGGTTTCTACCGCTTTTACATCGTACGTGAAAGTACCTCCGTTCTTCAGCTATGGTTTAGCCTTTTAGTGTTATTCGGCGTATTCGCATTAAAAGGTGGTCCAGAATCTTGGGCAAGCTTTGTTGGATTTTTAAGTAATCCAATCGTCATTATTATCAACATTATTACACTGGCTGCGACGCTACTTCATACCACAACATGGTTTAATCTAGCTCCAAAAGCCGTCAGTATTATCGTTGGTGATAAGAAAATGTCACAAGAGCCAATTGTTAAAGGTTTTTGGGCATTAACGATCTTAGTTACGGCAGCGATTTTAGCGATCGCACTGCTATTTTAATCAACGGAGGATCTGATGAATCTAACGCCTAAACGTTCCGATGAACCGGTTTTCTGGGGATTATTTGGTGCCGGTGGTATGTGGAGTGCCATTGTTGGACCTGCTATCATCATTCTCTTGGGAATATTAATCCCATTAGGTGTTGCACCTGAAATGCTAAGCTATGAGCGTATTGTCGCATTCTGCCAAAGTTTTATCGGGCGTATTTTCTTACTGCTCATGATAATTCTACCAGTATGGTGTGCTATGCACCGTATTCACCACACACTGCACGACTTTAAAGTGCATGTCCCAGCATCAAAATGGGTATTTTATGGTGGTGCGGCGATTATTAGCGTGATCGCTATTATTGGTGTCATTGCTCTGTAACAGCTTTACTGATCCCTCATATGCCTCACCGCTATGAGGGATTTTTCATTATACTGCCTCTCATCTCCCTTTCTATTTCCACGTTATTAAGCCGCTCTCTGGCTACTGTAATGACCGTTTCTTTATCAAAACTAGCGATTTCAATAAATCTGCTATGGCATGAATGATTACCCTACATGGTGCTATCCGAACTAGATTTGGCGATACCTGTATTATCCACTATTGCGTAAATCAATATGTTCGACGCAACGGCTTAACCCAACACTAGGGTGTCCTATTGGCACTCAACATCTTGGGCTATTATTTTTCTCACCAATTCTTGGGAAATGGCCCAATAAATAAGAGCATCATCCTATTCTTTTGCTCCCTGTTACAGAGTCTCATTGATAACAGATGTAACAGCCTTCTCAACCTACTGAGAGATTTAATTAATAAGGTGCCGCATTCCTGTTAAGTTAATTGCTACATCTATTATCGGCAAGATTACCAGACAATATTCACCTTATTCACCGTTTATGATTATCCCCATTTTTATGCTTACTTTTTTATGTTTGACTTGTTGTCTTGAATCAGCGAAAAATCAATAAAGAAGAAAAATAACATATCTGAGATATCACGTTAGTGTATTTCCCTCAATGATAAAACTGCTTTGATTATTACTGGTTGTGTTTTTTATCATGTAATTAATGGGTCAATTTTAATTATTAAAAAATAGAGAGGGGATCCCAATTTTAGACATTGAGATCCCCTCTATTTTATCAATAGATTTTTAATCATTTAGCAAAATGATTTAATTATCTAAAAAGTCTTTTCTCATTGGTACGAATATATCTAAAATTTCACCATTAGATAAACATTCACAGCGATGTTTCTCATTTGAAGGAATATAAACAACATCGCCTTCTCCAACTTCTTTAGTCACATGCCCCACTTGATATCTAAATTTCCCTTTGAGTATATAACTCATTTGTTCATGTGGATGAGAGTGTAAGTCACCTGATGTACCGGTTGTGAAAGATAATCTTGCTATCATCATATTTTCACTGCCAGGGAACAACTTACGTCGCGTACCTGAGGCAATGTTTTTTGCCTCTATTTCCTTATCGAAAATAAACATTATGACCTTAACTTTAAATAATATAGCTGTTTAATTTGATTTTTCTAACGATTCATTATCAGGCGTAATCGGCTTAATATTTCTTAACATCACTAAATAAACCAATGCCCCTATTGCACAAGCAATACCAGATACAATTAATGCCCAAATAAACGAACCGGTTGCTGCAATAATATATCCAGTCACAATAGGTCCTAAAATACCGCCACAGTTAGAAACAGCGCTTTGCATTCCACCTAAGACCGACGTCATATTTCGTGGTGCAACATCTCCTGGTAAAGACCATATTGCTGAGGCTGCAAATGCGAGTGCCGCATAAGATAAGCACAGTAAAAACATCATTAAAGTAACAGATTCAACTAATCCCGAAAATGCGATACTGGTTGCAATCAGCATGCCGCCCACAATCGGTAATTTACGAGCAAGGTTGATATTATTATATTTAATATACAGATAATCTGTCGTCCAACCACCCAGCCATTGACCTGCGATCCCACATAGTGGTGGTAACATGGCAGCAAATCCCATTTCTTCTAAACTCATGCCTCGTTCCATCATTAAATAAGCAGGGAACCAAGTAATAAAGAAATAAATGGCGTAGTCCAACATAAAGAAGCCGATACACATAGCTTGTACATTGCGATAACGGATCAACTGATACCACTTCATCGGCTGGATATTATCAATACCATCTTTTTTAATTTGCCCATCACGAATATAAGCAAGTTCTTCAGCACTAATTTTTGGGTGTTGTTCAGGATCGTGATATACCTTTAACCATGCAAAAACCCAGAGAACCCCTAATGCGCCGCAAATAATAAATGCTGATTCCCAGCCCCATTTTGCAATGATCCACACCACTAATGGCATTGCGAACGCTGTTCCAAACTTAGAACCACTATCAAATAATGCCGTTATTCTGCCGCGTTCACGATCTGGAAACCATTTTGCCGCAATACCACTATTACATGGATATGCCCCCGCTTCCCCCATTCCCATTAGAATTCGCGTGGAAATAAAACTCAGTGGTGTTTTGGCTAATGCTGTGGCAGCCGTTGCTAATGACCACCACAACACAGACCCTGCCAACGTTTTTCTTTGACCATATTTATCCGCAATAAAACCCGCTGGTATTTGGCATAATGCATAACTCAAGAAAAACGCCGACATTATCCATCCCATCATCTCTGGCGAAATTTGCAGTTCTTCTGAGATAGTCGGTGCTGCTGCAGACATAACAGTTCTATCTAAGTAATTAATAACAATCGCAAGCGTCATTAATATCGCTATCGAAAACCTTATTTTTGTACCTTTGTTCTTATTTTTCATCGTAACCATACCTTTTAATAAGGAGAGGAAACCAGATAGTGTTGTCACTATCTGGCTTATGTATATGAAGTTACTTAAACAAACGCTCTGGATTAACTGTGAATTTCGCTAATTTATCGATGTCTAGCTCAATACCAAGCCCCGGTAATTTTGGGATCGTTAAATACCCTTGCTCATCCACTTTAAATGGTGTTTTAACAATGCCATCAATATATTGGCTACCACCGATAAACTCGACAAAATCCACTTGTGGGAAGGCTGCTGCCATTTGTAAGTCGGCCGCCAGCCCCATTGCGGTATTCCAACCGTGTCCAACATACTTAACACCAAACTCATCAGCCAGCCATGCGATTCGGCGTTGCTCTGAAATGCCGCCCACTTTCGTCACGTCAGGTTGAACAATATCGAATGCCCCCTGAGAGAGCCATGGTAAGAAAGATTGACGACGGGTTAACACTTCACCACCCGCAATCGGTACTGGGCTTTCTTTACGCAGCACTTTAAAGTCCTCAAGGTCATCCGGACGTAACGCTTCTTCAAACCAACCAACTTGATATTCCGCTAACATATGCGATGTTTGGATTGCCCATTTCAAGCCATTTGGCCAATATGCATCACTTGCGCCCGCATCAACTAACAAGTGTGATTCGTAACCTGCCGCATCCCTTGCTGCCTCAACAATTGCTCTATCTAATTTGGCATCATTGTTACGTCCAAATGGGCCCCAACCAATTTTAAATGCTTTAAAACCAAGCTTTTTATAATCAGAGATCACGTTGAACATCGTCTCTGGTTCTTCCATGAGTAAAGAGCAATACGGCTGTACTTTGGAACGATAATTACCGCCAAGTAACGTACTTACGGGGAGTCCTGTTGCTTTACCTAAAATGTCCCACAATGCAATATCAATGCCGCTAATCGTATGTGTTAACGTTCCCCCGCGCCCCATCCAAAATGTATTTTGTCTAAGTTTTTCAGACACTCTTTCTGGCTGTAATGCACTTTCACCAATACATAAAGATGCTAGTACAGGGATGGCGGCTTCAACTAAGCGACCATCAGTGAATACGCTGCCGTACCCCGTGATGCCAGCATCAGTGTGCACCGCAATAATGGCGTGGATCGAATCTTCTGGTTTGATTTCATTGGACCATCCCCCTTTTGGGCTCTCCCCAAATAAAGGCACGGCAACAATTTCAGTAATTTTTATATCTTCAAGCATGTTGTTCATGTCTTTTCCTTCTCTTGCTTAACTGAATTTGAAGCATTTAACAACATTGTAAGATTGTATACAATATTCAATTGTTGAATATGTGATCCATTCTGGGTTTATCTCCCCCTCGAAAAAATATCGCAATAGTGGGTTTTTTATTGGTTTATTGCTGGCCAATGTGATAATTTTGATGCATTAAAGGCGCAATCAACTACCAATTAATTCTTTGATTAGTAACAAATTTAATAGGCTAAACATCATGACAGTTGGAAAAGGGCAACAATCGCAGAAAATCACCTCGCAAGAAGATTACTGGAAGCCAATCAAAGCAAGGACACTCACTGATGATGTGGTAGATAAAATTGTTGAGGCGGCAACCCGTGGATTTATCCTGCCAGGGGATCGTATTGTTGAAAAAGAAATTGCAGAAAAAATGAATGTCAGCCGTGTTCCTGTTAGAGAAGCCTTAAGAGTATTAGAAAGCCAAGGGATCGTGATTAATGAGCCATTTAAAGGCATTCGAATGGCCCCTGTTTCAGAAGAGAGGCTGGATGAACTGATCGAAGTCAGAATTCTATTAGAACGACAGGCTATTAAAACCTTTATCGCCAAAAATAAGCATTTAGATCCACAATCTATCGAACAGTTAAACCAGTGTATTGTGCAAATGGCGCGAGCAGCAAAATTAGCGGATAGCTATGAATTCTCGCTTTGTGACGTGAATTTCCACCGAACATTATGCCAATTAAGCGGTAATAATACCCTAACCGCATTATGGGAAAACGTCTCTAAGCAGTTGACCATTATCATTGGGATATCAACCTTTACCAAGCCTATGGAAGAAATTATTGATGAGCACAAAGTGCTATTAGATAAAATACGCTCAGGGGATCTCAATATTCTAGAAATTGAAATCAAAGAGCATATTCGCAATCAAAATAAAGAGATTAACTTCAATCAAGCTATTGATAAAAAAAGAGAACCCAAGTAAGTAAACCTAGCATAGCTTCCTGATAAAGAGACAGTGTTAATGAGCACACAAGTGAAAACACCTAGCACCTAACCCGAAAAAGAGCATGTTGACTAATGAATAAATGTCTCAGGGAGATTATTTCTACAGGATTTGGAAATATAACGGCGAATTTGGGATCTTCAACGTACTAAAGAACACAAACATCTAGTCTATATTTTTCGGTACATTTTCACTGATTGAAACTTTATCATCTCCCGTCAATACGGGCGCCTATTTGCCCCCCGTATTGACGAGCATATTTATTTTAGCTTGAAACTTTTAAGCCAATTAAACCAATAATAATTAACCCAAGGCTAAGTAAGCGGAATATATTGGCTGATTCACCCAAGAAAATAATCCCGACAATGGCCGTACCAACAGCGCCAATACCTGTCCATATTGCATAAGCGGTTCCTGCGGGCAAATCACGCATTGCGTAAGCTAATAGCCCCATACTCGCAATAATCGCGACGATTGTAATAATACTTGGGGTAAGACGTGTAAAACCGTGAGTGTATTTTAGGCCAACGGCCCAAACAACTTCTAATAAACCGGCAAATAAGAGGATGATCCAAGCCATTGCTTTTCTCCCGAATGTAACCGGGGTCGTCCCCATTATTTAATTAACGTGTGCACTCATCCATATTCGGCTTACAGTATTGTCGACTAAACCCGATTGTATCGGTTTATATGCTTCTATTGTCGTTCTACTGCACTTCAAACGGTTTAGAGTACATATTCAGGTCGTCCTGAAAACGTGAAGTGAAATATCATTATAAATCCTCAATTTCCCCAACTCAAGTAATAAAAAATAACAAATTAGCTGCAATCAACAATAGAAATTTACATATTTGTACTGTATTAAAATTTCTATCGCGAAATTATACAACCAGAGGTAGAGTAGAAAGCTTCACTTACGACAGCCATTGAGAGTAGCATGAGCTTCAAAGATATATTACTCGCCCTGTGTGTGGTTATCATTTGGGGTGTTAACTTCGTGATCATTAAGCTCGGCGTTACCGCGCTTCCACCATTATTATTAGGGGCATTGCGTTTTATATTCGTGGCATTTCCCGCTATTTTTTTCTTTAAACGCCCAAAGATCCCCTTCAAATTATTACTCTTATATGGGTTAACGATTAGCTTTGGTCAATTTGCTTTCCTCTTTTGTGCCATTCGTGTCGGTATGCCCGCTGGGGTCACATCCGTTATTTTACAATCCCAAGCCTTTTTCACCTTACTCTTAGGTGCCGTCATCTTAAAAGAATCTCTACAAGCCACCCATTTCATAGGAATGTTAATTGCCGTCGTTGGGCTAACAATATTGGCTAAAGGTGCAACAGCCGGCGGCTTGGATGATATTCCATTATTAGGATTAACTTTTACGCTAATCGCAGGGCTTTCATGGGCATGTGGTAATATCACCAATAGGATGATTATGCACAATCAGCAAGAGGAAAAATGCAGTGCACTCTCCTTGGTCAGTTGGAGTGCTCTTATCCCTATTATCCCTTTCTTAATAAGCTCATGGCTATTTGAAGGTGAAGAGGCCATTGTACAAGGCCTATCTGATTTTAATTGGCCAGTATTTGGCACCATCATTTACCTTGCTTATCTATCTACTTTTGTGGGTTATGGTTTGTGGGGTGTTCTATTAGGTCGCTATGAAGCTTGGCGGGTTGCTCCTTTTTCTCTGTTGGTGCCCGTATTCGGCCTAAGCAGCAGTGCATTATTCCTTGATGAGCATATAAATAGCATACAATTTGCTGGGTTGATACTCATCATGTTTGGGCTGATTATTACCTTATTTGGTAAAAAGCTCATCCAACGGATCAGAAGCCATTAAGCCAAACTAGGCAGGGTATAGACTTTCAAGCTCTGCCTATGATTTCGCTCTTTATATGCACCAACTACACCAGCGTATAATAGCAATATAAAGAAAATAAATAGCATTTCTCACAAATCAATCGCTTTCCCTCTAGCTGAAATCGAAATAAAATCCAGTTAACTGCTATTATTTAGTGATATTAATAACAGTTATGAAATTTATTTTTACTCACTGTTAGGTTTCACGTTTTAGCTATCTTGCCTTTCCGTTAACTCTAGCTATATGTGTCAGTAATCTGCAAATACAAAAATGCAAACGGCTTAATAATAAAACGGATGGGATGGCTATGGGTAAACAATTAATTTGGATTGTGCTAGCGATATTAGGCGCTTTTGCTCTCGGTTATATCGCATTAAATCGAGGCGAGCAAATTAATGCGCTATGGATCGTCGTTGCAGCGGTTTGTGTCTATTTAATCGCATATCGTTATTACGGACTGTTTATTGCTAAAAAGGTACTACAAGTCGATTCAACACGAATGACACCCTCTATCCGTCATAACGATGGCTTAGATTACGTTCCGACAGATAAAAAAATTCTCTTCGGTCACCATTTTGCAGCAATTGCAGGGGCAGGACCACTGGTAGGCCCGGTATTAGCTGCTCAAATGGGGTATCTGCCAGGCATGTTATGGCTGCTAGCAGGGGTCGTATTAGCGGGTGCGGTTCAAGATTTTATGGTGCTTTTTGTGTCGACTCGTCGAGATGGCCGCTCACTGGGTGAATTGGTCAAAGAAGAGATGGGGAATACTGCGGGCATCTTAGCCCTTATCGCTTGCTTTATGATTATGGTGATTATCCTTGCGGTGCTTGCGATGATCGTCGTCAAAGCCCTTACACACAGCCCATGGGGCACCTATACAGTCGCCTTTACCATTCCTCTTGCGATATTCATGGGAATATATACCCGTTATATTCGCCCTGGTCGTATTGGTGAAGTGTCTATTATTGGTCTGGTATTCCTTGTATTTGCAATTATTTCAGGTGGCTGGGTTGCCGAAAGTGAAACATGGGCACCGTATTTTGACTATACCGGTGTGCAACTGACATGGATGCTTGTTGGATATGGGTTTGTTGCCGCAGTTCTGCCTGTTTGGCTACTGCTGGCACCTCGCGATTACCTTTCTACCTTTTTAAAGATTGGTACCATCATCGGGTTAGCCATTGGTATTCTTATTTTAAACCCCAATTTAGAAATGCCAGCGCTGACCAAATATATTGATGGCACAGGCCCTGTCTGGGCAGGTGATCTGTTCCCGTTTTTATTTATTACTATTGCTTGTGGTGCTGTTTCTGGTTTCCATGCTTTAATTTCATCAGGAACAACCCCCAAAATGCTTGCGAATGAGAACCAAGCTTGCTTTATCGGCTATGGCGGCATGTTAATGGAATCGTTTGTCGCGATTATGGCATTGGTTGCCGCTTGTGTGATTGATCCCGGTGTCTATTTTGCCATGAACAGCCCTATGGCGATGTTAGCACCTGCAGGTACTGAAGATGTCGTCGCTTCGGCTGCACAAGTTGTCAGTAGCTGGGGCTTCCAAATAACACCTGAGCAGCTAACAAATATCGCCAATGAGGTCGGTGAAAACAGCATTATTTCTCGAGCAGGTGGAGCTCCAACACTGGCGGTAGGCATGGCCTATATCTTACACGGCGCCCTCGGCGGTTTAATGAATGTGTCGTTTTGGTATCACTTCGCTATCTTGTTTGAAGCGCTGTTTATTTTAACGGCTGTCGATGCGGGAACCCGTGCGGCACGCTTTATGCTACAAGATTTATTAGGCGTGATCTCACCTTCTTTGAAACGAACCGACTCACTTCCTGCAAACCTAATTGCAACAGCATTATGTGTACTTGCATGGGGGTATTTCCTTCATCAAGGTGTTGTTGACCCACTCGGTGGTATCAATACACTCTGGCCACTTTTTGGTATCGCAAACCAAATGCTAGCAGGTATGGCCTTAATGCTCTGTGCTGTAGTCCTGTTCAAAATGAAGCGTCAACGCTACGCATGGGTTGCTTTGGTGCCTACTGCATGGTTGCTTATTTGTACAATGACCGCAGGATGGGAAAAAACATTCAGTGAAGATGCGCGCGTTGGTTTCCTCGCTGTAGCCAATAAGTTCCAAGCAATGATTGATAGTGGAAATATCCCATCGCAATATACTGAGTCGCAACTAACACAGTTGATTTTTAATAACCGTTTAGATGCTGGGTTAACAATTTTCTTTATGATCGTTGTCGTGCTACTCGCGATATTCTCAATCCGTACAGCATTAAAAGCATTGAAATCTTCTGAGCCAACAGCGAATGAAGTTCCATATGAACCAATGCCAGCTAACTATCAGGAAATTGTTGCGAATACACGCCATCACTAATTCATCGTGTATGGACAAGATACGCTTAGATTCAACGAAAACGAGCCACCTCATCCTATTTGTGGCTCGAGTTTTCAAATAACGCTCAAGCGCTCTAAAGTTAGAAGCGAAGTAAGGAGATTAAGATGTTTGGTTCACTCGGCAATGCGGCTCGTTACCTTGGGCAAGCAGCCAAAATGATGATTGGTGTGCCTGATTATGACAATTACGTTGCTCATATGCGACTTAATCATCCAGATCAAACACCAATGACATATGAAGAGTTCTTTAAAGAGCGCCAAGATGCTCGCTATGGTGGAAAAGGCGGGTTTAAGTGCTGTTAAATTCAGCTTCTCTTTTTGGGTAAAAAAACCGTAATGTCTTACAACATTACGGTTTTTTAGCTTCAAGCAAACAGGTATTATTTCACGCGTGAAACGTATTCGCCTGAACGAGTATCAACTTTGATCACTTCACCAATCTGAACGAACAGAGGAACTTTAACCACTGCACCCGTGCTTAAAGTCGCTGGCTTACCGCCAGTACCCGCTGTATCACCTTTCAGACCTGGGTCAGTATCTGTGACTTCTAACTCAACAAAGTTAGGTGGAGTCACCGCGATTGGGCGGCCATTCCACAGAGTCAAGATACAATCAGCTTGGTCGATCAGCCATTTAGCGTTATCACCAACCGCTTTTTCGTCCGCTGCAAGCTGTTCGAAAGTTTCGTTGTTCATGAAATGCCAAAACTCACCGTCGTTATAAAGGTAAGTTAAGTTCATATCCATGACATCTGCGGCTTCGACAGAATCAGTAGACTTAAATGTTTTTTCCAACAGTTTGTTAGAAATCAGTTTACGAATACGAACACGTGCAAACGCTTGACCTTTACCCGGTTTAACGAATTCACTATCAAGAATTGCACAAGGTTCGCCATCTAACATGATTTTAAGACCTGAGCGGAATTCATTGGTACTATAAGTAGCCATGGAGATCCTCTAATTTATACACTAAAAATGGCATAGCCAAAAAATGGTCGATATTGTAACTCAAAATACCTCATCCAGAGAAGTCTGGATACAACAACTTGCTGAAGCAATCACTAATCCTGATGAATTGCTTCAAATACTGGGGCTAGAAAGCCATCAAGCATCGAAAGATGGCAACGACGCACGTAAATTATTTCCATTACGTGTACCAAGGCCGTTTATTTCGCGCATGAAAAAAGGCGATCCACAAGACCCTCTGCTATTGCAAGTATTAACTGCAAAAGCAGAATTTGATACCTATCCGGGGTTTTCTACAGATCCATTAGATGAACAAAATAATGCGATCCCCAGTTTACTCCACAAATATCACAACCGAGCATTGATGTTGGTGAAAGGGGGCTGTGCAGTAAACTGCCGTTACTGCTTCCGCCGACATTTTCCTTATGAAGATAATAAGGGAAACAAAAATAATTGGTTGATAGCTGTGGATTATATAAAAAACCACACTGAACTCAATGAAATCATCTTTTCAGGGGGTGATCCCTTGATGGCAAAAGACAGTGAACTGGATTGGTTAATTGGGCAACTCGAAGCGATCCCCCACATTAAGCGGCTGAGGATCCACTCTCGTTTACCTGTAGTGATCCCCGAACGCATTACCACTAACCTGTGTCAGCGACTTGCCCACTCACGTCTTCAAGTGATCATGGTAACGCATCTCAACCATGCTAATGAGATAGATGATCACTTTAAAGCCGCGATGCAAAAATTAAAAAATGCCGGCGTGACCTTACTCAATCAAAGCGTACTGTTACGTGGGGTGAACAATGATGCAGATACATTGGCGAATTTAAGTAATGCGCTATTTGATGCGGGTATCCTGCCGTATTACTTGCATGTTTTAGATAAGGTGCAAGGGGCTGCGCATTTCTTAGTGAGCGACCAAGAAGCTAGGTTGCTAATACAACAATTGCTTGGGAAGGTTTCTGGCTATTTGGTGCCAAAATTAGCACGGGAGATTGGCGGAGAGCCGAGTAAGACGTTACTCGACCTAAACCTAAGACAGTGCTGAAATAAAACGCCCGCATCGTCTATACGATCGGGCGTCAGATATTCATTTTAGGGGCACTTATAAACTTGGCCGACCATTTTACTATCAACTGGGATAAAACTAGAGAGGATAGTTTCACTTGGGCTAGTCGCACCAAAAATCACATTTCCGCCCATTGCGCCTGCTTTATTACGCAGATCATTTGCCGCGCCGCGCATAGAGCTTGATTCACTATTGACACCGCTCAACCAGTTGCTTTGAGTTCCTGTGACTTGACCAAGAAGCTGGCAATCACTTCCAGGTTGGTTTTCAACAAAACGAACTTGTGAGCCCGCCGCAGTTAGATTAGTTGTTGTCGAACAACCTGCTAAAAGTAGTAATGCAGCAGCACCAAGCAATACTTTAATACGCATGTTTTCCCTCATTTATCATAGTGTTTTTGCAGCTGGTTTGAGAACCACTCATTCCCTTCTTTGTTCAATATACCGTTGCTATTAACGGCATCATTGAATTGATCTTCATTAGCGCTACTAAATTATAGTCACTCGAGCGCCTATTTACAGCCAAAATTCGCCAGATCTATATTGAGAGATATGGATAACGGTTCAAAGTATCAACAAAGGCATGACCATAAAATTTGCCCACCCTCGTCAGCAAACAAAGCTTACCATAAAACGCGTATACTCTAAATAATTCGAAACATCACATGAAATATAAAGAGCCTATAACGCTTTCACCTTTGGTTACTCACCAAACCACCTTTTGCCTTACTCCAAATATAACCTGCCGCACGGTCTTTGCGCAAAAATAAATGCACAATTATACAATTAGCAAATTCAAGGGCTTTTACTCAAAATAAGCGTATCGAAATCTTTCGCGTCATTTTAGATTATCGATATTCTCCACTTTAGACATTCGGTCGGCCTACCATCAATCAACTCAAACATATTTATTCATATAAAAAACCGGTATTGTCGGTTAATACCAACAATACCGGTTAGAAGGCTTAACAGTTCTTATTGACTGTGTGAGCGTGATGCGGCCAATTGGCTTACATCATACCGCCCATTCCACCCATACCGCCCATGCCTGCAGCACCTAAGTCAGGGCCTTCATCTTTAGGCATTTCAGTAATCATCGCTTCAGTTGTGATCATCAGACCAGCGATAGATGCAGCGAATTGCAATGCAGAACGAGTTACTTTAGTTGGATCCAAGATACCCATCTCGATCATATCACCATAAGTGTCAGTTGCTGCGTTGTAGCCTTCGTTGCCTTGAACTGCTTTAACTTTGTTAACAACAACAGAAGCTTCTTCACCTGCGTTAGTGACGATTTGACGCATTGGTGCTTCCATCGCACGCAGTGCAACGCGGATACCCACGTTTTGCTCTTCATTATCGCCTTTCAGTGAAGCCAGTTTAGCGGCAACACGTACCAGTGCAGTACCACCACCAGCAACAACACCTTCTTCAACCGCTGCGCGAGTTGCGTGCAGCGCATCGTCGACGCGAGCACGTTTTTCTTTCATTTCAACTTCAGTTGCCGCACCAACTTTAATTACAGCAACACCGCCAGCTAATTTAGCAACGCGCTCTTGCAGTTTTTCACGGTCATAATCAGAAGTTGATTCTTCGATTTGTTGACGAATTTGTGCAACACGACCTGCGATAGCAGACTCTTCACCAACACCATCAATGATAGTTGTTGTGTCTTTGTTGATGACGATACGTTTTGCTTGACCCAGATCTTCTAATGTCGCTTTTTCAAGCTCCATACCGATCTCTTCAGAGATAACAGTACCGTTAGTCAGGATAGCGATATCTTGCAGCATTGCTTTACGGCGATCACCGAAACCAGGTGCTTTAACCGCAGCAACTTTCACGATACCACGCATGGTGTTAACAACCAGTGTCGCAAGTGCTTCGCCTTCAACATCTTCAGCGATAATCAGAAGTGGTTTGCTCGCTTTAGCAACACCTTCTAATACTGGCAGCAGTTCACGGATGTTAGATACTTTTTTATCAACTAACAGGATGAATGGGTTTTCCAGTTCAACAACACCCGTTTCTGGCTTGTTGATGAAATAAGGAGACAGGTAACCACGATCGAACTGCATACCTTCAACAACATCCAGTTCGTCTTCCAGACCAGTACCTTCTTCAACAGTGATAACGCCTTCTTTGCCGACTTTATCCATTGCTTCTGCAATTAACTTACCAACGGTTTCGTCAGAGTTTGCAGAAATTGTACCAACCTGTGCGATAGATTTAGAGTCTGAACATGGAACAGACAGTGCTTTCAGCTCTTCTACAGCTGCAACTACTGCTTTATCGATACCACGTTTCAGATCCATCGGGTTCATACCCGCTGCAACGGCTTTCAGACCTTCAGTAACAATAGCTTGCGCCAGAACTGTTGCAGTTGTTGTACCATCACCCGCTGCATCGTTAGCTTTAGAAGCAACTTCTTTCACCATCTGTGCGCCCATGTTCTCAAATTTATCTTCTAATTCGATTTCACGTGCAACAGAAACACCATCTTTAGTGATAACTGGTGAACCAAATGATTTATCAAGAACCACATTACGGCCTTTAGGGCCCAAAGTTACTTTAACTGCATCTGCTAGAATATTCACACCACGAAGCATTTTTACGCGTGCGTCATTACCAAATTTAACGTCTTTAGCTGCCATTATTTCTTTCCTTTAAATTCTTTTCGTTAGTTGAGAAGATCTAAGTGAAAATTACGCTTCAACAATCGCGAGGATGTCACTTTCTGACATGATCAGCACTTCTTCGTTGTCGATTTTTTCAGCTTTCACGCCATAACCGTCGTTAAAAATAACGATGTCGCCGACTTTCACATCCAACGCTTTGATTTCACCATTTTCAAGGATGCGACCATTACCAACGGCGAGGACCTCACCACGCGTAGATTTACCTGCTGCAGTGCCAGTCAGAACGATACCGCCTGCAGATTTTGATTCAACTTCTTTACGCTTGACGATAACACGGTCATGCAATGGACGAATTTTCATTAATAGTTCTCCTATAAATAAAGTCCACACTAGGTAAAAGGACGATACCAGTATGCCTAAATAAACCAGTACCATGTTTCAGCAGATTGGGGCTAATTGGAGTGACTTCAAGGGGGGAAGATAAAATTTTTTTGTTTTTACCTTCCCTATTTTAATGGAGGCTCTTACTTATAGCGGTTATCTTTTTCTGATTCGTTAGAATCATCGGATTTATCGAGTTTATATGATGGATCATCCTGTTTACGTTGGAATTCCCCTTCAAATGTATCCCCTTGTTGAAATGGGTTATTACGCCCTGCACTAAAACCATTTCCAGTTTGGGAAAAACGGATATGTGGAATCAAACGCATGACGAACAATTTTTGCACAGGAGGTAACAATAACAGCAAACCAATAAAGTCAGTAAAGAACCCTGGCAGGATTAATAAGAAGCCAGCAAGTACCAACGCAACACTTTTAATCATTTCTGCTGCGGGGCTTTCACCTGCTGCCATTTTTTGCTGGATCTGCATGACATTTTTCATTCCCTGATTTTTGACCAGAGAAATTCCCAAACAAGATGTCAACACAACCAGTATGAGTGTTGCCAATACCCCAATTTCTGAAGCAACACGAACGAATATGACAGACTCAATATAAATGAGAAGGCATATCAATATTAGCGGTAACCAGCGCACAAGTTCTCCTTTATTTCAATCAGCTATCTCCTTCGTTCTTCTTATTGCTCAAGTATCGACCACTCTCTATTCGAGTCATGTTCTCAGAGAGTTTGCCACCTATTCACACCCAGAAGTTCGTTGGATATAGGTTAGTTCTCGCCTCTTGGAAAACCTTTGTGAACTGTATCTAAGAGACAAACAACAACATTCGCTTTTTCACATAGTATAGACATAATGATGGAGGTCACTATAACGCTTTTCAACTCATGGAGATTTCTAATTTTTTTGGTTTCATCTGTGAGTATGTTCACATATTTTGAAATCTGTTTCATAAATCAAACTATATAGTGATCTAGGTTCAAGGTAATCATTAAAGAACCGCATATCATCTACTCATAAATCAGTAGATCATCATGCTGATAATGGAGTAACAGGTGTTTAACACCTAGAATGTTTTGTTTTACGGTATATATTTTTTAAAAGCGCATAATAGACAGTAACTGTAATCTAATTAAGAAGGTTCTCATGTCAAACAATACTCGTATCGAAGAAGACCTGTTAGGTCAGAAAGAAGTCCCATCTGATGCCTATTACGGTGTTCATACTCTGCGTGCGATTGAAAACTTTTATATCAGCGACCGCACCATTAACGACGTGCCAGAATTTATTCGCGGCATGGTAATGGTTAAAAAAGCGGCAGCAATGGCGAACAAAGAACTTCACACTATTCCACGTAACATTGCAGATACCATTATCAAAGCATGTGATGTTGTACTGGATACCGGTAAATGCATGGACCAGTTCCCTGTTGACGTATTCCAAGGTGGTGCAGGTACATCACTAAACATGAATACCAACGAAGTCCTTGCAAACATTGGTCTTGAACTGATGGGTCATAAAAAAGGTGAATATGAATACCTAAATCCTAATGACCACTTAAATAAAAGTCAGTCAACCAACGATGCCTATCCGACAGGTTTCCGTATCGCCGTATACAACTCCGTTGTAAAACTGATTGAATCTGTTGAATACCTGAAAAAAGGTTTTGAGAAAAAAGCAGAAGAATACAAAGACATTCTGAAAATGGGCCGTACCCAATTGCAGGATGCTGTACCAATGACCGTTGGTCAAGAATTCCATGCCTTTGCAACGCTCTTAAAAGAAGAAGAGAAAAACCTAAAACGTAGTATTGAATTACTGTTAGAAGTGAACTTAGGTGCAACGGCAATCGGTACAGGTTTGAATACTGCGCCGGGCTACCAAAAATTGGCTGTTGAGAAATTAGCAGAAGTGACTGGCTTACCTTGTGTACCAGCAGAAGACCTGATTGAAGCGACATCTGACTGTGGTGCATACATCACCGTTCACGCTGGCCTAAAACGCCTTGCCGTTAAGCTATCTAAAATTTGTAATGACTTGCGCTTACTGTCTTCTGGCCCACGTGCAGGCCTCAAAGAGATCAATCTGCCTGAATTACAAGCAGGTTCTTCAATTATGCCAGCAAAAGTTAACCCAGTTATTCCTGAAGTGGTTAACCAAGCTTGTTTCAAAGTTATCGGTAACGATGTTTGTGTTACAATGGCAGCTGAAGCGGGTCAGCTACAGTTGAACGTAATGGAGCCAGCTATCGGTCAAGCGATGTTTGAATCCATTTCTCTGATGAACAATGCGTGCCGTAACTTAGTTGAAAAATGCATTAACGGTATCACAGTGAACAAAGAAATCTGTGAAGCGTTTGTTTTTAACTCTATCGGTATTGTTACTTACCTGAACCCATTCATTGGTCACCATAATGGTGATATCGTAGGTAAGATCTGTGCTGAAACAGGCAAGAGTGTCCGTGAAGTCGTTCTGGAGCGCGGCCTACTGACCGAAGAGCAGCTGGATGATATTTTCTCTGTTGAGAACCTAAAACACCCAGCTTATAAAGCGAAAAGATTTGATGACTAATCGTTTATGCTAACCATAAATAACTCTTAAAAATCAAGGCACGCCTCTCCTTCGGAAAGCGTGCCTTTTTAGTTTTATGCACACACAAAAAATTAACACTACAGTTTCATATTTTTAATTTTAAATTTGTCGAGGAGTAAACACTATGTTAGCCGTAGAATTTATCATTGTTCTGCTGGCCATATTTTTGGGGGCCCGTCTCGGTGGGATAGGTATCGGCTTTGCCGGTGGCCTAGGTGTACTGGTACTCGCTGCTATTGGCGTAAAACCAGGTACTATACCATTTGACGTTATCTCTATTATTATGGCTGTGATCGCTGCCATTTCTGCAATGCAAATTGCAGGTGGACTTGATTACTTAGTCGATCAGACAGAAAAACTACTGCGTCGTAATCCTAAATACATCACCATCCTTGCACCAATCGTGACCTATTTCCTAACCTTATTTGCTGGTACAGGGAATATCTCTTTAGCAACTTTACCCGTCATTGCAGAAGTGGCAAAAGAACAAGGTGTCAAACCTTGCCGCCCACTTTCAACTGCGGTTGTTGCGGCTCAAATTGGTATTACAGCGTCCCCAATCTCAGCGGCAGTTGTGTATATGGCCTCTGTGATGGAAAACTCCGCCATGGTCGGTGCAGGTAACACTGTTAGCTATATTACGTTGCTCGCTATTTTACTGCCATCCACTTTCCTTGCTATCATTTTGATGTCATTCATCATCTCTTGGACGTTTAACTCGAAACTGTCTGATGATCCTGTTTACCAAAAACGTTTAGCAGAAGGCTTAGTTGAACTGCGTGGTAGCCAAGTTAAAGCTATCAAACCTGGTGCAAAATCATCTGTATTTTTGTTCTTGCTAGGCGTTGTCGGTGTTGTTGTCTACGCTATTATCAACAGCCCAAGCTTAGAAATAGTCAAAACACCATTGATGAACACCACTAATGCTATCTTAATCATTATGCTGAGTGTAGCGACCCTCATCACTATTTTATGCCGAGTCAATACTGACGCGATCCTTAACTCAAGTACCTTTAAAGCAGGTATGAGCGCATGTATCTGTATTTTAGGTGTTGCATGGTTAGGTGATACATTCGTACAACATAATATTGATTGGATTAAAGCAACAGCGGGTGACCTGATCCATGAACATTCATGGATGCTAGCCGTGATCTTCTTCTTCTGTTCAGCTCTACTGTACTCACAAGCTGCAACAGCAAAAGCATTGATGCCTATGGCTCTCGCGCTTCATGTTAGCCCACTGACAGCTATCGCATCATTCTCAGCAGTATCTGGTCTGTTTATTCTACCAACATACCCAACACTGGTTGCTGCTGTACAAATGGATGATACCGGAACCACACGCATTGGCCGTTTCGTCTTTAACCATCCATTCTTTATTCCGGGCACTATTGCCGTGATCTTAGCTGTTACCTTCGGTTTCCTATTCGGCGGTATGATCCTGTAGTTATTGGATATTCTACCCATACAAAAACCCGCAATATTTTGCGGGTTTTCTTTTAAAAACTAAATAGCGTTGCACGGATAACCCAGACCGTATCCTACTAGCAGATTTATTCATACGCCATTGCACAGATAGCAGGGCATGTTTAGATTTGAATGTGCAGTCATCAAGCCATAAATCGCTATCATTCACCTCATAAAAGCAATTAAGTCATCAAAACAGCTATCCGTGATGAATTAACCTATCGTCACGCGATTAAAGCTTCTGCCCTATTTTTAACACCTTCGCCACATTATAAGCAGTCTGCTGTAAATTAATGGCGCCTTCATTTAATGCTTCGTCGAGCGCACATAAGCGAGGCAATATGCTAAAGAAAGCATCAATGCCTTCTTGATGTAAAGCGTCCACACCTTTCCCTAACACACCACTTAATGCTATCACTGGAACATGGTATTTTGCCGCCACTTTGGCAACACCAATCGGTGCTTTTCCCCCTGCGGTTTGCCCGTCCATACTCCCTTCACCAACGATCACTAAATCAGCATCCATCATCTCTTTTTCTAAATCGACCGCTTGAATCACAATATCGATGCCCGGTTTTAGTTGTGCTCCCAAAAAGGCGGCTGCGGCGACAGATATTCCTCCAGCCGCACCACCTCCTGCTAAGTGACGGTAATCTATACCTGTTGTGCTTTTTATTACATTTACCAGTTGATTCAGCCCACGTTCTAACATGGCAACCATTTCAGGTGTTGCCCCTTTTTGAGGACCAAATACTGTAGCGGCACCACGCTCACCAACAAGAGGGTTGTCCACATCACACGCCACATCAATGTCACAATCTTTTAAACGAGGGTCGAGACCTGAAATATCAATACTGGCGATCTTATTGAGTACTTCCCCCCCTTGGCCTAGCCGTTGTTGCTGCTCATCATAAAAAACAGCCCCTAAGGCTTGCAGCATACCAACGCCACCATCAACCGTTGCACTGCCACCAATACCTAAAATAATCTGCTGTACGCCTTTATCTAAGGCATTTTTAATTAATTGACCTGTGCCATAACTGCTGGTTAGCATCGGGTTACGCTCTTTTGGCGGAACTAACATCAATCCACTTGCAGCAGCCATTTCAATCGCTGCTGTCGTTCCTTGATGAAGCAAACCATAAGCTGCTGTTATAGGTTTATTGAGTGGATCAAATACCTCAACAGATACTCTTTCTCCGCTCGCAGCGGTAATCAGCGCATCAACCGTACCTTCCCCACCATCTGCTATGGGTAGACTTAAAAACGTTGCATCAGGAAATACCGCTTGGAAGCCTTGTTTCACGGCATCGGCAGCAGATTCTGCACTCATGCTCTCTTTGAATGAATCTGGAGCTATAATAATTTTCATGATGAGTACCTATGAAAAACACGATAATTATTTAATCGTATCATGTTGATAGCTCTCATACTGCAAATTGTCTGACAGTTACCCTGATCACACCTTACCTATTTTTGTCATCAACAATATTGCTCACAAAGCAAACTGCTATAAATCAATAATGATCATTGTTATGATGGGAAGATGAGAACAATATTGTGATGGAGCTAACAATGTCAGTACAGCGCGAACAAATTTTAAGCCATGCTCTAAACCAGTTAGAAAAACAAGGCCTCTCTGCCTCTATCGAGCATCTTCTCCATGAGATAGCCCCTGATTTCAACATGATCCGCCAATTTTGGCCTGATGATGAGGCCTTAGTGTACGATTGCCTGCGTTATCATGGGCAACAGATTGAAATTTGGCAACGTCAAACACGGTTAGATGAGTCGTTAAGCCCCCAACAAAAACTTTCCGCACGCTACCAACAGCTGTACCAACGTGTTAGCGAAGGGCGTTTCCCTGGATGTTTATTTGTCTCAGCCTGTAATCACTATCCTGATCCACAGCACCCTATCCATCAATTAAGCCGAATACAAAAAGATAACTCTTTTCTATATACCAAAGAGTTATTAGATGAATTAGATATTGAAGACCCCGTGCTCGTGGCAAATCAAATGGAATTAGTTTTAGAGGGCTGTTTGAATCGTTTACTCATTCAAAGAGATATTAAAGATGTCGAAATTGCTCAGCATCTCTCAGAGGATATTTTAACTATTGCGTTATGCCGTAAAAAAGGAGCTTTAAGTTAATAAAACAGTAATCGCGCGTTAAACCAACAATTTTTGCTGAAAAAGAAAACACTCAGTTAAAAACTGCGTTTTTTTAGCAAAAATTCGTTGACGCCAACCACCTAATACGGTTTAATGCGCCCCGTTGCCCGGATAGCTCAGTCGGTAGAGCAGGGGATTGAAAATCCCCGTGTCCTTGGTTCGATTCCGAGTCCGGCACCACTTTCACTTATGCAGTGGTTTCCTCCAATCAAGTAATCCTATAGATATCATCTAATTATCTTAATTTATCACCTTAAAATTTAGCAAAACCACAACTAGGTTGTATGCCTTTTGACGTTTTTGATGGGCTGCGTATGCCATATTGTTTAAGTATTTAACGTTCAAGACTCAAGCCAGAACAAACCTCTTTCAACTGATCGTTTTTTTGCAAAGCCTTTTAACTTTTTAATATCAGAAGATCCCATCACACCATATTTAGCTTTCTAAGATAGTTATTCATCTCAGACCCACCGTTCTCTCAGAAAATACACTCAGCTAGACCGTTATCATGCCATTTGACTAGAGTTGCCGCATTTTTATTTTTGAGTAAAGACCAATTCTACATTCAATAAAATAGTCGTGTGATATAGTCATGACTATAGTTCTTAAAAAACGGATCAATGTGCTTCCCGCCCCTTACAGGCTTAACTTACTGTATTCCAGGGATTTACTACATATCATACCGTTTTAATTATCGGTTCCACTGCCGCAAGTACTTCGACAACCTCATCAAGGGTCACAATTAAATAATGCTCTATAATATCATCATGTATATTCTCACTGTAGTGGCATCGTTAATTTGGCCACCTTAATAGAGGTGTTACTATACACCTCATAACTTAACAATTGATAACAATGACAAAGCAAACTCGACGTAATTTCAGTGCGGAATTTAAACTTGAAGCGGCTCAACTTGTGCTTGGCCAGAACTATTCCGTGCTCGAAGCTGCTAACGCCATGGGCATAGGTAAATCCACCCTACTCTGGACAAATGGGTTCGGCAACTAAAACAAGAACGCAAAAGTATTTTACCAAAAACCTCACCGATGACACCAGAACAAGTCGAAATTCGTGAACTGAAAAAGAAAATTGCTCGCCTTGAAGAGCATAATGAGATCTTAAAGAAGGCTACCGCCATGTAATTGAAGCTCGACAGGAAGTTATTCATTATAGTATCTTACAGTCAACTTAGGCCGCATCAATATAATGGCGGTTTAACACCCAATGAATCGGAACGATTATTTTAGAAAAGCTCTAAAACCGTGGTCAGTTTTTATTGACCACTTCACACCATGCTCAATGTGCTTTCCAACATTGCTAGCCAAGCAACTAAAGAAAAAGTTGTCAAAATCAGATAGTATACTGTGAGTTACGTCCATTACCGAGGAAAACTCAACTGATTATTATCAGTAACAACATGATATATAACCCTTTATATAGGAAGTCACTACCCTCTCACTCGCCAAGCCAGACTGTTGATTATCCAGCAAACTGAATGGGAGTAAGATTTTAAGGAAAACTTTATCAGGGCTATCCTAATCTCATAGTGCATCATGAAGTTTTTTAAACCACTCCAATATAGTCAATCCATCTTCTGAGGGTATATAATAGCAATTGTGTTCATACAAATATTTTTCAGGTAACTCTTTTCCTGACTTTATTATTTCCGATAGTTCTTTTTTTAACTTCAAAATAGATTCAGATGTTTCTCTTCTTACAAAATTATTTAATGCCTCTATATCACTAGATGCTTCACAGTCCCAATCTTGATGAAAATAACAGCCTAATAAATAATTAATTCTTTCCATATTCATCATTTCCCTACACTAGTGAGGATACGCAGTTTGAATACGATAACCATTCGGTATTAGTGGATCTTTATCTATTACAATCACTATTTTATTTGAATCAATAGATTTCGTTTGTCCTCTATAGATAACTCTACCTATAGTCCACTCCCCATTGATTAAGACATCCTAAACTAGAGTTTTCTAACTGTTTACGATAAGCCTTCGGTGGGAGGTGATTTAAACTTTCATGCGTTCGGCTAAAGTTATAATCCTGCTGCCAATACCACGCTAATTCTTTAACTTGGCTCAACGATTCAAATAAATAAACATTCAAAAACTCACGGCGGAACGAACCATTAAAACGCTCGATAAAGCCATTTTACTGTAGCTTACCGAATTGAATATAGCATAACGCTATTTGATTATTTTCACAGTAGTTCAATAAATTAACAGCAATTAGCTCTGGAGCATTATCTATGCGAATTTGTTTCGGTAGCCCTCTGTCGACTCTCAAGCGTTCAAGCACTCTAATAACTCGTTCAGCAGGCAATGACGTATCCACTTCAATTGCCAGACACTCTCGCGTTCTTTCATCAATAATATTCAATGTTCGAAATCGGCTACCACAATATAAACCATCATGCATAAAATCCAATGCCCAATGAATATTCGGTGTTTTCTCAATTATTAGTGGTCTTTTTTCACTTACTGCTAGCTAATATCGTTAGCTTCCATGCCAGAATCAGTGAGTTTTAAAATATTAACGATTTGAGTTTCAGTAAAACGGGCTTTTTTCATCATGACCTCTGCAAATTTTAGGGCAGAAAATCTAATTATAGCTGTCTTATTTTAGGGAAAGTGGACATGAACAGTAGCCTACCGAAAGAAGAAAATTAAGATGAACCACGTTCTATAACTTAAAGTTGACATTTTTAAAACCGTTATCAAAGTCATGGATAGCGATTTTAGTGTTCGCTTATCAAAAAAGCGTAAAGCTGAGTTATTCAGGAAAAAATGGGGGTAGCTGATATTACTTATTTAAACCTAGTTACTAATGCTTATTCACGAAAAAAAAATCGCTGGTTATCATTTAGATGGCAACATGAAAATGAATATGGTAAAGAAATTGTTACTTCGAATCTTAAAAAGACAAAGTTCAACAATCCCTATAATCCATCACTCAAATCGAGGGCTACAGTATTGTTCATCGAACTATCTGAAAATCCATAATAATATTCAATGCTCAATGAAAGACATTTTTCATTAAACTATAAACCGCCCAATCAAGTTCATCGAGCGTTTTATACCTGAAGAGTTGTCAACCTATATCAGGGCTATTCGTGAGGTAAATAAATTAAATTAACTCCATGTATAGTTAAGAATATTCTCTTATTTAATAAATTGTGTTCAATTGCCACTACATTAAATAGGAAAACATCGTATTATATCCATCGTTTTTTAATTCTAATACAGATGGAGTAGTAATGGAAACTAAGCAATACCCTATAAAATGGCAAAAACGTTTTGCATTTTTTGATACATATGGAGCACCAAAAACCCCTGAACACAAAGCTGCCATAAAGCAGCAACCTTATTTTGCTCGCTTTCTTATTATGTTTAATTTTTTTGCTTACTTCTTTGGACCTATCTATTTTGCAATTGTAGGATTATGGAAAAAAGCTCTAATCTTGTTAGCTATAAGCTTATGTATCACCATGCTTTTTGCAACCATTGAACTTATTATAGGTAGAGAATTCCCCAGACCAGTTTGGACAGCTATATCTCTAGGGGTATCTTTCATGTGGGGATTTACTGCAAACTATGCTTATTACCTAAAAAAAGTCAAAGGCCTTGATGGCTGGAACCCATTTGAAGGATTCAGCTTATATTAAATCAATAAGTTATCCGCTTATAACCTACCTCCAATCCCAATAGGATTTTATTCCATACAATAATGCTGCATGTAAAATGCAGCATTATAACAATAAATAAACTTGAAGATTATTTTAGATGCTTGTGAGTATCGAAATGCAGCATAAATACTCTACAAATTGACGGTGTTATAAATGAGGTATTTACAAGAATATCGTAACGGTATTCCGCCCATTCATAACCCAGCGTGCTTTAGAAAATATCGACGGCGACAATGCGGTATTTATTGTCATAGTGATATGAATATCTATTTTTTCATGCCACAGAACATCGCCAATAAATACATAAGTAAAGATGAACATTTATTATAACCTACTGTAAATAGCAATTCCTCAATGATGAAAGGACACAAATATGCCCTTCATCTGTGATCAACCTCAAAAAGCATTAATAATATTAAACTAAAGATGAAAACCCTTGTACCTGTCGCCGAATAACCTCATCACCAATACGTGTTTTATAAGATAATGCAAGTGGTCTTAACATGAATGGTAGATCTTTGGTGACTTTATTACCTGCAACGCCAGTATTGCATTCCTGTACTTCTTTGTTACCGCTATATAGCAAAACACCTTGGAATAATTTTTTCTCTTCATTCGTCAACTTAGCGCCTGGCTTACTCAAACTATAACCTTGATGATAATTGATAGCTTCCCGCTTGATTTCTGCGTCCAGCATACCTGTTCTATCTTTACCACTTTTGCAATTCCAGCAAGGCACTGCACCAATTTCGTAAGCTAACATCGCGATACGTTGTGCTATTTTATAAGGCTCATTACCATCATAACGATATGATTTTTTCTTCCATATTTCCTTTATCTGCTGACATAACTCTTCTACTTTATGCCTATTACTAGCATGAGGATGTTCAGATAAATAGTGACCTACCCATCCCCCCACTTCATTATTAATAAGATAGTTACACCCTAATATTTGGGCTAAAGCGGTTTTATTTAAATTATCATTTTGGCTGATCACCTTCGGGATGGAAAATGCCAGTTCATTAACGCCAAAGTTGAATATCGCAATATCCAGTTTAACTTTAACTTCTTGGGCTTCGCCTTTCTCATTTTTGATATTCAGTTTGATAACGCCATCGTTATTTAACATCTTCCAAGCAGCAACTTGATCATCAAGCATCCCTTTCTCTTTACCTAAATATGTTAGTAAAGAGGTTGAAGCGATCCGCAATGTCACCTCTTCATGATTTAATGCTCTCTTATACAATTCAGGCTTTGCAAACAGCGCAGCCATCACGACCTCTTTTGCTCTATTTTTAGCGCCTTGTAGACGTGCGGCACTGCGCTCAGGAAGGGCGTAAGGCGATAATACTCCGTGGCGGATCCCACTAAATAAAGTGGATTGATTATTATCTTTAACCTCTGAAAGCCATAAATTAACAGCGTGAGTCGTCTCTTCTGCTGATTTCGAACAAACACCTTTCCCTTTATAGCTGTTGTCACAAAATATCTCGTGATTGCCACCACAATATTTCATTTGAGATGCGGGAGTTAAGATAAATGAATATTCGCTATTTCCATAACTCAATTCTGTTTCTATTGTATGCCAATCTTTATTATTAAGATGCCTACTTAGCTCTTTTTGAAAAAGTTTCCCAACATCTTTTAAAGAGATTCTATTATTACTATTGAGCATTTCATGATGAATGATTTTAATTAATTTTTCTTCGAGTTTTTTAGCCTGCAACAATTCCCTTGATTGAATTAGTCTGCTTGGTTCACTCGTTAACTGGTTTAATTTATCCGATATTGTAGCTAACACTTCCGTGGATAAATCAAGGTGTTTCAATATATTTTCTGCAGTACTGAGCAGCTCCTGCTGGAAACGAATAAGATCTTTTTTATCTTGAGTTACGTTAGTGAGGTTATTTTTTCTCTCCTCTGAACTTTGACCACGAGGTGGTGTTTTTATTGCCTCTCTAACAAGCTTTTGGCTTTTTATTGTGTTGTTAACTGAATCAATATTATAAGCAAATGTCTTACTTAACTGCTCCTGCCCGCTGGATGTGGCATGAGAAATTGATTGTTGGGGTTCATATGACTTTATTATGTAAAACACATGGCTTCTCCATTGAAATAAAAATACTATTCAATCGAGAAATACCTTATAAATATATAAAAAACCGATTGTTTATTTTATTCATCATCACAATTTAAAAATAAGCTCCATCAAATTATTTGAGAGAACTCAACAAAATCCCATCATTGTCTTTAGCCAAAAGCTTAGCTAGGCTTAAAAAAGATAAACGATTATACGATGGAGCATCAAATGCCAAATATTCAATCGGATCACCACAGCTTCTTTATCTTAGCGGATGATAAACAGACTCGTCTTGCTGAAATTACCTTTGTCTATACCGGAGACGAACTCGCTATTATTGACCATACCGTCGTTGATGAAAGCTTAAAAGGGCAAGGTATTGCCAAACAATTGGTCGCAAAAGTCGTTGAAAGAATGCGTTCTGAAAAGCGTAAAATTATTCCTCTTTGCCCATTCGCCAAAGCTATTTTTGATAAAACACCTGAATACCAAGATATTCGCCACTAACCTGTTTTATTGATAAGAGGTAAAAATGAGCATACCGACCCCGAAAAATAACCTAGATTTCCAGCACATTCATGCACGCATTAAAGATGTTGGTGGGATCCCTGTCGCAAGGGTATTACCAACAAAACAACGGCGTTTAATTGGTGCTTGGTGTTTTCTCGACCATGCGGGCCCGACTGTATTTAAAGGTGACTCTGCTGGTATGCGCGTCGCGCCTCACCCACATACTGCACTGCAAACCTTCACTTGGATGCTTGAAGGCGAAATTCTACATCGGGACAGTTTAGGCTACGAACAAGTGATCCGCCCGGGCCAAGTAAATTTAATGACCGCAGGTAAAGGAATTAGCCATTCCGAAGATACCTATGGAGAAAACCGCCATTTACATGCCGTACAACTATGGATAGCACTGCCAGAAGCCGTGAAAGATATGCCCCCTCGCTTTGATCATTACCCTATTTTACCCAAATGGTCAGTTGGAGATATCGAATATCAATTACTCATTGGGGAATATGATTCTTATAAAGCCCCCACATTATCGTTTTCTTCTTTATTAGGCTTAGATATCACCACCCGCAATAGTCACTCATTATCGCTAACGCTACGCCCTGAATTTGAATATGGCATTTTTGTTATCGAAGGGGATGCGATTATCGATTCACAGCGCAGTCATCACAATGAGTTGGTCTATTTAGGCCAAGGCTTGTCGCAAGTCTCACTACAACTTTCAGCCAATAGCCACATTCTATTATTAGGTGGTGAGCCTCTGAATGAATCTGTTTTGATGTGGTGGAATTTTATTGGTCGCACAAAAGCTGAAATTACCGCAGCCGTTGCAGAATGGAACCAAGGTAGCCCTCGGTTTGGTAAAGTTATCAATGATGAACGTACGCCGACACCATCCCCCTTAATGCCATAAATATGCCAACCAAGTCGGTAAAAATGTTTATTCAATAAGTTTGATATTTGTATTGAAGTTATATCCATCAAAGATAATAAAAAGGTAGCCAATGAAGTTGCGCTACCTTTTTCTTTAAAACAAGTTAGCTCGCGGGAGTAAAGTAAATCGGAGAACCAGGACCTACGGGTAGTCCGAGTACAAATACCCAAATCACAAAGAACAGTGACCAGCCAATAAGGAAAATGATTGAATAAGGCAACATCATAGAGACCAATGTACCAATCCCGGCATCTTTCTTATATTTCACAACGATAGCCATAATTAAACCAAAATAACTCATCATTGGAGTAATAATATTGGTTACCGAGTCACCAATACGGTATGCCGCTTGGATTGTCTCTGGTGCATAACCCGCTAACATTAACATTGGCACAAAAATAGGTGCAGTCACCGCCCACTGAGCAGAAGCAGAGCCTATCATTAAGTTGATAAAGGCACAGATAATAATAAATCCAATAAACAGCACACCACCATGTAAATCGATACTGTTTAAGAAATTGGCGCCTTTCACTGCGACCACTTGCCCGATATTTGTCCAACCAAAGAAGGCAACAAACTGTGCAGCAAAGAAAATAATAACTAAATATAATCCTAGAGTACTCATTGCGTTTGCCATGGCATCTACGACATCTTTATCAGAGCGCATGGTTTTAGCGACATAGCCATACACAATGCCTGGGATCGCAAAGAAGATAAAAATGAATACCACAATGGATTTTAAGAATGGTGAATTACTGACTAATCCGGTTTCTTGATTACGTAAAATACCATTTTCTGGCACGACCATAAGGGCAAGTATGGCGGCTAATCCCCAAAAGGTAACCGATGCCCAAAACAGCGCTTTTTTCTCAAGTGGGGTTACTTCAGCATCAGCACGTAATTTATCTTCATCTTCATCAACACCGCCACCTTGGTAAGGCCCTAATTGTGGTTCAACAATTTTTTCAGTGATGAAATAACCTAAAATAGTGATTAGGAATGTACTGGCAAACATAAAATACCAGTTCGCTTCTGCCCCGACAGTATAGGTTGGATCAATAATTTGCGCAGCCTGCTGGGTAATACCAGAAAGCAGTGGGTCGACAGTACCTAATAATAAGTTGGCAGAATACCCCCCCGAAACCCCTGCAAAGGCAGCGGCAAGACCTGCTAGCGGATGGCGACCAAGTGAATGGAAGATAATCGCAGCCAGTGGGATTAGTACTACATAGCCCAATTCGGCGGCGGTATTTGACATGATCCCCGCAAACACAATTGCCACTGTCGTTAGCTTACGCGGTGCTTTGATAACCACTAAACGCATCGCCGCAGATAAAAGCCCAGCTCGTTCGGCAATCCCAACCCCTAATAAGGCAACTAACACCGTGCCAAGAGGAGCAAAGCCCGTAAAGTTAGTAACAACATTAGAAAGGATTTTACGGATACCTTCAGCGTCTAATAGACTGACAACATGAATAACCCCATCCGCAGCACGCCCTTTTGCCCCCTCTGGACGTGGATCAGCAACGCTGACTCCAAAATATTGACCAATTGCTGAGGAGACCAATAAAATTGCAGTTAAAATAATGAATAAAATGACTGGGTGAGGTAAGGCATTGCCTAACCATTCCACCGTGCGTAACAAACGGCTCCCATCTTGTTTTTTTTGTTCCATATTTTCTCCTTATAAACAAGAGAAATGGACATTACACAATGTTTTGCCATTTAGCTATTTTCAAAAATATAACGCTGATTCAACAATTTATTTATTTTTAGATTGAAACCCCATCCCTATTAAAATTTAATCATAAAATATAGAATTAAAAGTCATCATGACTTAAATAAATAATTAATTTACCCTTTAAATAAAAAACACCGATAATTAATGAAAATGTGGTTCAGATAACAGTTTTTCACTATTTACTGAGTAATTTATTCTCTTTTTAAGCGTTAAATAGCCTGACTTTTGGTCTTTTTAGTAGAAAATCACCTCCAAATATCCGTATTCATGATTAGGTTTTCCCTACTAATTACACAAAGAATAATAAACCATGTAATATTTTTATTTCCCTATTTTAGCTATCTTTATGCCATCGCTGTTATAATCAGCTTATCCTTTTCAACTAAATAAACCATTATGTCTGTTATTGATGATTGGGCAGAACGCCATATTCAAGAAGCGTTAAATAAAGGTGAGCTAAAAAATTTGAAAGGCGAAGGAGAACCGCTTTTACTTGATGACGATAGCCAAGTTCCACCTGAATTACGAGCGGGTTATCGTATTTTAAAAAACTCAGGGTATTTGCCCCCCGAATTACAGTACCGAAAAGATGCACTCACGTTGGTCGATATGCTAAAAGGGCTTGCTCATGATGATCCTAATTACCAGCCTCTAAGTAAGCAACTTTCTTTATTAGAGCTCAAACTTAAACAAGCGAATATCAATACTGATTTTTTACATGGTGAGTATGAAGCGCATATCCGCCAGCGTTTTAAACCTGAATAGATAACTTGATAGCTCCTGTTCGATATTCTATAGGAGTTTTACCATAGTATTGGCGGAATGCTTGGCTAAAAGCCGAGTGTGAATCATAGCCTACAGACAATGCAACTTGCTCGATTGAATTCGCCGTCATCAGCAAGCGGCAAGCCGCTTCCATGCGCCTTTGTACAAGTAATTGCATTGCGGTGAGTTGTGTCGCCGCTTTAATTTTCCGTTGTAGCGTACTTACTGACATACAAAACGCATTCGCCATATCTTGGCAACTGAGTGGAAGATGTAAGCGTGCATCAATCCATCGGGTCACCCCATCAATCCACTGCTCTTCAGGTTTCATTTGAGCAAGCAGCAATTTTGCAATGGTCGTATGTTGTTCGAGGGGTTGAGGAAACCGCTGCAACCAATTTAATAGCCCAATAGCAGCGGGAGTTAGCGAAAAAGACGTTGCTTTGTCATCAAGTGCCCATGGAGACGTGCTTGGCATCTCTAAAACATAATTTTGGTTGCCTGATAGACCGCTAAATGCATGACTTACACCAGGTGCAATGACCACACCATTTCCCGCCGCTAATAGAAAATGCTGCCGATGCATATTAATTTCCATGCCCCCCGATAACGCAAAGACAACCTGCCATTGCTCATCGTGTTGATGAGAAATCACATCTTCGGAATATTGGCGATAATGTAATTCAGGCAATAACAAAAGCGCACTCCTCTTTACTGGTAATAGGAGGAGTATAGCCCTTTTAGGGGGAAAAATGCACTTGATCACTTAGGCAAGTAATGCCCCGTTAGGCAACGGTAGATTAAATTCAGCAAGTACTATCGCCCCTTTTTCATCCGGTGCACCTGTGATCAAAACCTCTGATTTAATACCGGCAATACGTTTAGGCTCAAAATTACAAACACATAAAACTCGTTTGCCGATCAGCTCTTCAAGGGTGTAATTTACAGTGATCTGTGCACTTGAGCGCTTCACACCTAATTCACCAAGATCGACGTCCATCACGTAGGCGGGTTTTTTAGCTTTACTGTTCACTTCTGCTTTAATAATTGTGCCAACGCGCATTTCAACGCGAGTAAAATCATCCCATTCAATGAATTGCATAAACCTTACCTGAACTTAGTTATTAATAGACTTTTAGGCTAACACAAAATTGAAATAGGCTTTTATTGCTAAACACGCATTTTTTGTCGCCAAACCGTCATGGAAAATGATACAGATTGATTGGTCGATTTTATTTTAGTTATTCAGATAGTTATAAGTACTATAAACCGATAATAACCTGCCTGCTTTTGATTACCCGCTGTTTTTATATATCCAAAATTGGCTTTATAGAGTGATAAAGCGCTAAAATATATCAGCGAAGCATCCATTCACACTAGAGAAGGTTTAATTATGTCGAATCAATATAAAATTGGTGTCATCGTTGGCAGTCTACGCACAAACTCATACAACCGCCAAGTTGCAGAAGCCTTAGTGAAGCTTTTCCCTGATCATTTCACATTTAACTTTCTCGATATCAGTGAGCTTCCTTTATATAACCAAGATGCCGATAAACAGCTACCCAGCGTTGTCGCTAACTTTAAATCACAAATTGCCGAGTGTGATGGGATTATTTTTGTCACGCCTGAATACAACCGTTCAATCCCGGGTGTATTAAAGAATGCGATTGACCACGCATCGCGCCCTGCGGGGAATAATTCATGGAATGGTAAACCAGCAGGCATTTTAGGGGTATCAACAGGCAATATCAGTACTGCAATTGCGCAGCAGCACTTACGTATCTGTCTAGCATCTTTAAATATGCCAACCATGAATCAACCTGAATGTTATTTGAAATGGTTTGAAGGTATGGTTGATGAACAACATAATTTTGCGCCGAAAAGCCAAGCATTTATTCAGGCGTGGGTGGATACTTATTGCCAGTTTATTATCCGAAATGTTGCCAACTAATTGAGTGATATAAGAATAAACAACATCTACTTTTATCGGCTATAATCCGTATTAACAACAAAAAAGCACCGTAATTATGAAGTACTCCCATAACGTTGGGGGCTTCATTACGGTGCCTTTTGGTTTGATTAACGTCCTGCTTTTAACTTCTGGAAATACTCTTCATAAATAATGTTGGTATTGCCAACATCACTTTGCCATTCCCCTTTTTGCAATACCTCTTCACTTGGATAAAGAGACGGGTCATTAGCAATTTCCGGTGGTAGCATTTTCTTCGCTTCAAGGTTTGGCGTTGGGTAACCAATAGATTCGGCAACTTGTGCTGCAATATCAGGACGTAATAAGAAGTTGATCAACTTATGTGCCCCTTCAGGGTTTTTCGCATTGGCTGGAATAGCTAAGCTATCCATCCAGAAAATTCCCCCTTCTTTTGGCCAAATCACTTCAATCGGTAAACCTGCTTGGCGAGCAACAAAGGCTGAGCCATTCCACAGCATGCCGACATCAACCTCACCTTCGATAAACGGCGTTGCTGGGTTATCAGAGTTAAATGCAAGGATATTTGGACGTAGTTTTTGTAACTCTTTATAAGCCTCTTCAATCTCTTTAGGATCGGTTGTGTTACCTGAATAACCGAGTTTTGTGAGTGCAACTTGGAATACTTCTCGTGCATCATCCATCATTAACAGGCTATTTTTATATTCAGGTTTCCAAAAATCGGCCCAAGAGGTGATTGAGCCTGGGTCGACGGCCTCACCATTAATACCGATCCCCGTCGCTCCCCAAATATAAGGAACGGAAAAATCATTTTGTGGATCGAACTCTTTATACAGTAAATTTGGATCTAGGTTTTTAAAATTACTTAGTTTTTGTTTATCGATTTTTTGTAGCATCCCCTCTTTACTCATTTTAGAAATAAAATAAGTAGAAGGAACGACCAAATCATAAGCCCCTTCTTTATAGGTCTTAAGCTTGGTGTACATACTTTCATTTGATTCGTAGGTGGAGTAAATCACCTTGATCCCAGTTTCTTTAGTAAATTGCTCTAATAAACCGGGGGGAACATATTCTGTCCAGTTATAGAAATACAGTACGTCTTTATTTTCGTCTGCGGCGGTTGCCGTGCCAATACTTGCAGCCATTAAGCCAGCCGCTAGTAGATAGGACCATTTTTTCATTACTGAGCATCCCTCAACAAAGTGTTTTCTTATACTCGCCATATTTCAAGTGACCATTAATGGCTTTATTTAGCCGCTAATCGCTTGAATTATCTTGCGTATATATATCGTATAAGCTCATCTAGAGCTCACCCTCTTCGCCAAATGGCATTAAGTATGCGAGCTACCGAACCCAATAGCTCGCGACATTTACAACACAAAAAATTATTTGAGCTATTTCGAGAATTTATCTCTCATCACCCACTGGCTCAAACAGACTAATACTAGCGACATGATCAACAATACAGTCGCCAATGCGTTAACCTCTGGGGAAACGCCCACTTTTACCATCGAGTAGATTTTCAGCGGTAAAATTTCATAGCTAGGGCCTGTAACGAAGGAGGAGACCACAACATCATCCATCGATAAGGTAAAGCTTAATAGCCAGCCTGCCACGACCGCAGGAAACGCTAACGGCAGGATAATTTTACGTAAAATAGTAAACTCACCCGCACCAAGGTCACGCGCTGCCTCTAGCATTTTCACATCAAAATCTTTCAGCCTCGCATAGACGGTAACCACCACGAAAGGTAGACAAAAAGTAATGTGTGAAAACAGTAGCGACCAAAAACCAAGCGAAACCCCTAAAAGCATAAACAATACCAGTAGAGAAATGGCCATAACGATATCCGGTGACATCATCACAACAAATAACATACCACCGACAAAGGGTTTCCCTCTAAAACGATAACGAAACAGTGCAACTGCCGTTAACGTACCGATAATTGTCGCAAACGTGGCAGAAATAATCGCCATCGTTAATGAATGTCCAGCCGCTTGCAACAAACTATCGTTGTTGATTAACAGCTCATACCATTTGGTTGAAAAACCTTGCCAACTGATCCCAAAACGCGATTCATTGAACGAGTTCACAATCAAAATGATAATTGGAATATAAAGATAAGCGTAGACGATGGCCATAAAGCCACCTCGTAACGTGCGACCGATCATTCTTCATATGCCTTTTTATTCAATAGCTTAGCAGCTCGGTAATACACATACAGCAACAGCCCCATCATCACCGTTAAGAAGATGCTGGTTGCCGCACCAAACGGCCAATCGCGAATATTTAGGAACTGGCTCTTAATAACGTTCCCTATCAAGAGGTTTTTCGCTCCCCCCATCAGATCCGCAACATAGAACAGCCCCATCGCTGGCAGTAAAACAAGTAAGCAGCCGGCGATAATCCCAGGCATAGTCAATGGAATAATTATCTTCACAAACGTCTGGAGTTTGTTAGCACCGAGATCTCTTGCTGCTTCTAAGTAAGACTTATCCAACTTTTCAATACTGGAATAAAGCGGCATGACCATAAAGGGTAATAAAATGTAGATAAGCCCTAACACAACCGCTTCAGGTGTATACATCAGACGTATCGGCTTATCGATAAGCCCTATCCACAGCAAGAAATCATTCAAGTACCCTTTCGTACTCAAAAACACTTTTAGCCCATAAATGCGAATTAAAGAGTTAGTCCAGAAAGGCACTATCAACAAAAAGAGCATTAAAGGCTGTAGGCGTTTAGGTAATTTCGCCAAAATAAAGGCAAAAGGATAACCGATAACTAAGCAGAAGAAAGTGGCGATCAGCGCCATATTCAACGAGTGGAGCATCACCTCTGCATACATGGGATCAGACAAACGGATGTAGTTATCCCATGTAAAGATCATATCAACAAGATTGGTATCACTGCGTGTTAAAAAGCTCGTACCAATGATCATGATGTTAGGCAAAAATACAAAGAGTAATAGCCATGCCACCACGCCCGTGATAATGACATTTTGTAAGATCTTGTGTTTACGCCTGATCATCCAGTACCACCTCCCAGCTTTCAACCCAAGTTACAGCAACTTTTTGGTTTAAGGAGTGGTCTACATCTGGGTCATCTTCATTGAAGAATTCGCTGACCATGATGATTTTGCCATCTTCCATCTCTACCACAGAATCTAACGTCATTCCCTTATAGTTACGTTCACGCACATAACCGATTAAACCGGGATAGTTTTCTGCATCGTTCACCTCTTCTACGCGCAAATCTTCGGGGCGTAATAAAACATGAACCGATTGGCCTTCTTGGACAGGTAAAGTGGTAAAAATGTCACATTCATGCCCTTCAACATTGGCACGAATACGTTGTTCATCAATGCGATATAAGACTTTTGCATCAAAAATATTGATTTCACCAATAAATTGAGCCACAAAGAGGTTTTTAGGCTCTTCGTAAATTTCACGCGGCGAGCCATCTTGCTCAATTTTGCCTTCACGCATAACAATAATACGATCTGACATTGCAAGGGCTTCTTCTTGATCATGGGTAACGAAAATAAAGGTGATCCCCAATTTACGTTGCAGCGCTTTTAGCTCATTTTGCATCTGCTTACGTAGCTTATAATCAAGTGCGGATAAAGACTCATCTAGCAAAAGGACTTTTGGACGATTAACGACGGCACGGGCGATCGCAACGCGCTGTTGCTGCCCACCAGAGAGTTGATTTGGTCGACGTTGTGCAAAATCCTCCAACTGCACCATACGCAATGCTTGATCAACTCGCTTTTGGATCTCGTCAGCAGGGGTTTTCTGCATACGCAAACCAAAAGCAACGTTTTCAAAAACGGTCATATGCGGGAACAGAGCGTAGCTTTGGAATACCGTATTCACAAAACGCTGCTCAGCAGGGATATCTGTAATATCCTGACCATCAAGAATAATTTTGCCTTCATCAACATCTTCTAGGCCGGCAATTAAACGTAGAACCGTTGTTTTGCCACAGCCAGAAGGGCCTAAAATGGTCAAAAACTCACCATTTTGGATGGTTAAGTCAAGCTCGGATATAATTTGTTTGCCATCGAAAGCTTTATTGAGTGCTTTCAATTCGACGAGTGGTGTCAGAGAGGTTGTCTCAGTCATTTATGCTACACTCTATCCCTATGAATAATGCAGATAGAACCGCTACCGTTAAAGACTGTGTAAGCTTATCGGAGATTTACTCTTCATACTTCCCCAGCAAAGCCCAAAACCAGTAGCGCCATTTAAATTTCATTAAGTGGTGCATGATAAACACTGTTTGTGTAAATTGAAAGCCATTTTCAGTACTTTGTTTGCATTTCATTATGAAAACGCAATGAAAGAATTCCCTTTGTCATAAAAACAAGCCACTTAACCATAGTTACACTAAGCAATAAGCCATTGTAAAACAACATAAAACTACACTTAAGTTAGCTTTTCATTGTTCATAACAGAAAGCAATAAAGTATTTGTTATAGTTCAATAAAATATAGGCTAGAACAATCGAAAACATCCAAACATTAAAAATAAAACTGATATCGATTTGGTCATATTCTCATGCCATTTTTACAACTGAATGTCAAAAATAGATAGCCGATAATATTCATCACATATAACCAAAATAAACCGATGTTTATTATTCTGTGACCTTCGGCAAGTTTCTAACTTAAATCAAATGTAATATCGATAATATTAATCGAAATCATATTATTCACCACATCTCGTTGAATATAATCATCTTATCAAGATAGACACGCGATATTTATTATTTCTAATGTGTGCTTATTTTGGTCTTTAACAATTTATATAACGCTGAGGGCCGCTTTAAAGTGCATCTATAAAAATAAATATGCCCTCACTGAATCTATTAACGATATTCCATTGAATTGATATGTGAGTGAACAACATGCCTAATAAAGAGTTTTTCTACCAACCCCTTTATCCTTTATCTGAGGATAAGACTGAATATTACCAATTAACGGATAAATATGTTTCTGTAGAATCCTTCGCAGGTAAGGATATATTAAAAATTGAGCCAGAGGCATTAACCGTGCTTGCCCAACAGGCTATTCATGATTCTCAATTTTTCCTAAGAACTGCACACCAAAAACAAGTTGCCGCCATCTTGTCTGATCCTGAAGCGAGTGAAAATGACAAATACGTGGCTTTACAACTCTTACGTAACGCTGAAATCTCAGCGAAAGGTATTTTGCCAAACTGCCAAGATACTGGCACAACGACGATTGTTGCTAAAAAAGGCCAACAGGTTTGGACTGACTGTAATGATGCCGAGCTATTATCTCGTGGTGTTTATCATGTTTTCCGCCAAGAAAACTTACGCTTTTCACAAAATGCCGCCTTAGATATGTATACAGAAGTCAATACAGATACTAACTTACCTGCTCAAATTGATATTTTTGCTACCGAGGGGGATGAATACCATTTCTTGTTTGTTAATAAAGGCGCAGGATCAGCCAATAAATCGGCACTATTTCAAGAAACCAAAACGATTTTAGAACCAAACAAGCTAACAGCATTTCTTATCGAAAAAATGAAGGCATTAGGAACCACTGCTTGCCCCCCATACCATATCGCCTTTGTGATTGGTGGTACTTCAGCAGAAGCAACATTAAAAGCAGCCAAGCTTGCTTCAACGAAATATTATGACAATCTGCCTACATCCGGTAATGAACACGGCCAAGCATTTCGAGACATTGAATTAGAAAACACCCTGCTTGAAGCAACTCGCCATTTTGGTTTTGGCGCACAATTCGGTGGTAAATATTTTGCGCATGATGTCAGAGTCATACGCTTACCTCGTCATGGAGGCTCCTGCCCAATTGGCTTGGCCATTTCATGTTCTTCCGATCGTAATATCAAAGCCAAAATCAATAAACAGGGTTTATGGATTGAAAAAATGGAGCAGAACCCAGCCCAATATATCCCTGAATCTTTACGCCAACATAATGAAGCTAAAGTGGTTCACATCGACCTCAATCAACCGATGAAAGCTATCTTAGCAGAGCTCAGTAAGCACCCTGTTTCAACCCGTGTTTCACTCAGCGGCCCACTCATTATTGCTCGTGACATTGCCCATATGAAACTGAAAGAGCGCTTAGATAAGGGTGAGGAACTACCACAATATTTTAAAGATCATATGGTTTATTACGCGGGTCCTGCTAAAAAACCAGAAAGTAAAGTTTCTGGCTCTTTAGGTCCCACAACGGCGAATCGCATGGATCCGTATGTCGATTTATTCCAATCCCACGGTGGTAGCATGCTCATGCTGGCAAAAGGTAATCGCACCCAAGTGGTTACTGATGCTTGCAAAAAATACGGAGGATTCTATTTAGGCAGTATTGGTGGTTCAGCAGCAATTTTAGCGCAAGAGTATGTAAAAAGTTTAAGTTGCCTTGAATACCCTGAATTGGGAATGGAAGCCGTCTGGAAAATGGAAGTTGAAGGATTGCCAGCCTTTATTTTAGTTGATGATAAAGGCAATAATTTCTTCGAACAGGTACAAGACCAAACATGTAAAAAGTGTATTAAATAATCAAAAAAATAACGGCGACCTACTCTATGGTCGCCGTTTTTGATGCGATAAATAAACAGGTATCGTCGCTAATAATAATTTATTCGTACAACTGTTGAGGCATTAAATTTCCCCGTATTTACTGTTGGCGCAACTTTTTTAATTGATGCTGTATAATTACGTGTTACTGAAGTGCTGCCTGTCGCTAACGTACCGAAAAACTGGAAATAGTTGAACTTCATTCGATTATTTTTATCGTCAAAGAGCGTTAAGTTTGTACCATTTTTCAAGTCAATCGCATATTCTCCATTAAGCTGTTCAGTCGTTTCAAAATTAATATTCATTGAGAAATTATCTAAACAACCTCTTTTCACCGCTTGTACTTGGAATTGTTTTTTAAATTCTTTCCCTTGGTTAAGATCCGTTACCATTAATTGCCCAAAATCAATTTGTTGTGATTCTGGAAACACTTTAATATCGGCTCCGCATTTCAAAAAACGGATCCCACGTAATCCTGAAATTGAATATCTTAGGTTTTTAGCTCCAGGCGTAGTATTAATCCCCCCACTGCCATCAAATTGGAAAACCGTAAATTGGTTATCCCCATTATAATTCCCCGATGGTGGAACGACCCCCGTCACTTTAATATACAGAGTGAAAGTCACAGTGACCGTCACACTTTGGCCTTTACGAATAGGATTTGTGCCTAAATTGACACGCTGCTGATTTCTTTCTAACTGTTCCCCCTTGTAATTCGCCCCCAACAATAGCCCTGCACCAATCTTTTGGGAGGTCGGGTTAAAATACATATGAACAACGTCAACCGCGTTACCTAATACGTTATTGCAATAAACGGTCACCGTCATTGGGTCTGATTGCCAGATAATAGTATTTGCTGGTGTATCTGCTGGAATGGCTAATTGTCCAACAGGAACCGGAGGTTTAATAACATCACCTGTACCATATTCCACGCAATCTAATGCAAATGCTTTTGTGCTAAAAAATACCAATAACAATAAAAGCGATGATCCACTGTGCTTAATAAATCTGTGTATCATGAGTTATACACCTTATTAAAGATAGGCAATGCTCAACATAATTTGTGCTTTGATATTACCTATGGTTAAGTCTTTCCGAGGAAGGTAGCTTTCTAACATTGAGTAAAGTGTAATTTGCTGATTATCATCGAAATAAATAGAGTAATTGCGATATTCTCCATTAGGTACAATATTGCCATTTTTATCCATTAATCGGATGCCATATCCTTCTAATATCGTCTTGCCGCCAAATAAATCACGGTCTGAGCTTTTTGTTGGCTCAGAAATAAACATTAGCCGAACAACCGGTTTTCTATCATCACGATTAAAAGAGGGAAAAATGCAATCATCAAATTTTAACTTGATCTCTTGCTTAGGGCTTCTATCCCCTACTTCATTAAAGAAATTCAGAGAAATTGGTCCTAAATCAATATTTTGATCCAATGAAGAAAAACTGATCTTACAAGGCAATGAAATGACTTGCCCCGTAAAATTAAGATCGCCCTTCATCATGCTGCTATCGGCATAAACCCAGCTACTTAGCAGCAAAGAAATACAAAGGCTTATTGATATATAACAATTTCTCATTGCCAGCACCTATTTACTTTCGTTAGCCAACTGACAAACAGACGCAGCACATTGGTAAGTCAACATTTTCATACCACCATAATCATCCATATAACCTGTATATAATTGCTTAAATGGCGTTGTAGGAACTGTGACACTTTCCTTTGACATTGGAGCAATCATAACGCTTTCAAAATCAGGAAAATTATTGGTCGTGTTGCTACTTAAATACCCCAAAGTCACATAATATTTAGTTGGGTTTTCAATCAATAAACGGTTACCGGAATGAGTATATTTCAATTCTTTCGCCCAAACTTTATCGCTATTATTTTCAATTTGAGCTGGTCGATAGAACATTTTTAAGCGACTTTGAATTGCAATTTGCACCACGTTTTCTTTATTTGAAACTGGTGGGATCTCTCGGACATTCAGATAAAATAGCGATTCTCTGTCTTGGGGCAATTTATCTATTGCCTCCGTTTTAATAATTTTTATTTGGTTTTTCGTATTTGGCTCAACTCGCTGCATCGGAGGCAGCACCGTAAAAGGCTCTGCAATCTTATTTCCCTTATCATCTTCCATCCATGACTGAGCAAGATAAGGTAATGTTTTACTTTGGTTATTAATAACTAAACTGACTGATTTATCCTGACCGGGAAAAATGATCCGTGTGCGATCGATATTGATTGCGGCAAATGCGGTTTGCACACTGATAAACACGAATGAAAGGCAAACAGTGCCTTTATATAATTTATTCATAACAATTTCCTTTAAAGGCAGGGGATCAAAACTTTACTTTGTTCTTTTCCAGAAAAATTGGTAAAACTTAATTGGCATTGTTCATTTCCACCCGCCCACTTAACGGTATATTTCTCAGTAGGAGTAATCCCTGTTAAATACACAATCCCATTATCAGCAATAATGCCGACCTCTCTCCCTGAGCTGGCTTCTATAACACTGGTGCCTAATGGCGGATATTTCCCATTTCCCATACGAATAATGGCTAATATACGTTTTCCCTGATTGGCTCGAATGGTTTGATAACCTATCGCGCCCTCCGTCAAAGTCTTACCAATAATGTTGTCGTTGACATCAACATCATCAGGTAACGTATTCATATCGATATACACATCTGAATTAGAGAAACTATTTAAATTAGTCGCGACACCGATACCAAAGCGATTAGTCACCGACTGGCCATTATCAATAGAAATTCCTGCAACATCACCACTATCAATGACTACCCGAGGTTCATTACTAGTACCATTACGATGAAGCGCCGCACCATATTTCGTGGCCGTCATGGAGCCGTACCAACTTCCGCCGAAGGCTCGATAAGCATTCACATTTTCAGTCGCATTGAGATTTAATACACCATAAGCCGATGAGTACTGATAACTACCACTGATGCTAGGCTCCATTCGGCCTAGTTGACGTTTATCGCCCCCAGCACGTAAACTCCAATAGTTGTTGTTAATGTTTTCACTGTAATACGCGACTGATTGATTTAACTCTTTGCCATCATTCGCATATTGCAGGTCATAACTGATAGAGGCGCCACTTTCTAGCGGAATAGAGAGTGATAAATACGCTTGGTTATCATCCGTTTCTTGGTACTTTATTTTATTTAATGACAATGTTGCTGACATATTTCTGATATTACCAAGGTTAAATATTTTGCTCAGACTCATGCCAAATGTCGTGGTTGATTCACTATTCCAAAATTGGTGGTGAGACGCATTAAGATATAAGGTGGCATCCAATAAACTGATATATTGGTTAAAGGATGCGGTATACACATTTTTATCTCGCCTAAAATCCAACATGCCGTTTGCAGCATCAATGTATTGCGGCATGGTTAAAAATGCTTTATCCGAGAACTTATAACCCGCAAAGGTGATCTGTGAGTTAGTGGATTCAAATCGTTTAGAATAATTTAAGCGGTAGCTATTTCCTGAATAAGTTCCCAAATTATTTAACTTCGCCTTAGCGCGTGTAATATCAAATGAAAGAGCGCCGAACTGGTTCATGTTTTGACCAATACCAACGTTAATGGCTTGATATTCGTTGTTATTAAGTGTGGCAATCACTCCCCCGAATAAGGATGTACGACTAAAAAGGCCATAAGAGGCTTCACCTGCAATAAACCGCGGTTTAGTACGTTGTGAACGGCCAAATGGGCTAGATTCCCCCACTGAAAGCTTATATAAAAATTGCCCCTGCCGCGTTAAAAAAGGCAGCGATGCCGCGGTGACTTGATACTGTGTTTGGCTGCCATCTTCCTCTTGAATGGTGACATCTAACGTACCTTGTACCGCCTCGGTGATGTCCTGAATATTAAAAGGCCCTGGTGCAACACGAGCTTGTTTAATCACACGCCCATTTTGAGTAATAGTGACCATTGCATTCGTTTTGGCAATTCCTGAAATTTGTGGCGCATAACCACGCATCGAAGGGGGTAACATGCGAGTATCACTAAAAATCGACGCGCCAACAAAACGAAAACTGTCAAAGAGCTCCGTTCTTAAATATGACTCTCCTAATAAAATTTTTGCCCCTAATTCAGGGAAGGCTCTAAAGGCATAAAATTGCGTCCAATCAAATCGTTGGTTTGTTTTACCTTGTGAGCGATTATATTGATATTGATAGTCAGCACGGAAACGCCACGCACCTAAATTCACCCCCGTTGTTCCGTTGCTACTGGCGCTAAAGGTTTCATTGCTATTTTTTGGCGCAGAATAGTTAGTAAATAGATTGTAGTCTATTAATAAACCTGCAATTCCATTATCCCATTGCGATGGTGGCACCCAGTAAGGGTCATCATATTCCAACCAAGCTTGAGGGATTGAAAATAGAATATTTTGGTTTGCTTTATCGAAAACATAATTTATGTTCATTGATTTAGGCAATTCAACACACTGATTACGCTTATCCTGTAATATTTTATTCCTAATGCTCGTTTTTAAGGAAAAAAGCCCTATCATTTCAGGCGTAATACAGAGTGCTGAAGTGTCTTTATTAACTTCAATAAACTTAATGAAATATTGTCCAGATAACTTACGACCATTTAATGTAATGTCTGTAAGATATTCACCTGCAGGTACAAAATCTGGATTGGAAAATTGACTGAGATCGATGTTGTCTCTATCTTTTGCATCAATAATATTCATATTAAACTCTATTGCATTAGATACACTTGATACCGACAGTGTAAGAAAAATAGAGAATAATAATTTATTCATATTTGGTTGAAGCGACAAAAACATGATAATCCCAGTCAAATAGATAAACTAATCAAAACAAGGGGAAAAGCAACAGGCAAATAAATGCCTGTTACTGATATGTACTCAAAATAATTCACATTTTATCTAAATAACAAACGGAATAGCTTTTACCACTATCAAGAGTAATAAAACTCATTAAGCCATTACATTCTTAATAAATAATAAAATAACTTTAAGTATAATGTGAAAAATTATAGGTAATTTAAGGCGTAAGTTGCTTGAGAAATAATACTACCTGTTTCTACCTTATTACCATTTGCTTCAACGCGTGCGCTAAATGTTAATTTATTCGCACCATTCACCAATGGCATTTCAACGCTGGTATCCCCAACTTTCATGACTGCACCGTCTGCGTTAATTAGGCGAACGCCAACACCTTTCGATGTTCCCGTGTTAGCCAATAAATCCTTTTTCGTGGTATCTGGAGTACCAGAGAATGTCACTTTCACTTTACTGACCGCAGGGAAAAGCACTTTGTCGTCTGCACCCGTCACCGCAGCCAGATCACAATTCTCTAATGCAATAGTGTACTGAACGCTTTGGCTAAATTTATTGCCCGTTTCTAATACTTTATTCGCGACTTGACCTAAATCGACATTAACTGTTCCATCGCCAGGTAAACTGCACGGTGCATTAATGACTTTACCTGTAAAGTTAATAACACCACTTCCTTGGTCAATAGCTGCATTTGCAACTCCAGTAGCACATGAAGCAACAATAGTTGTAGCTAATATGGTTTTAACAAATTTCATTTCATTTTCCTATTTAAGACAAAAGACTAACGTACATAAACTCCCTAACGATAAAAATCGTTAGGCAGAAATTTATTATTATGTTGTGGCTGAGGAAGGCTATGAAGTAGTAATATGAAGTTTATAGATAATGATTAACTACCATATGATTCACAAGGTTATTTTTAATTTCATTGTCATTTATTAATTCAACACGACCTTCTATTGAAAAGATTTCATCGTTAAAAAAACAGATCAAATCGGTTTCAAGTGCTTTAGCCAAACTAAGAAGATTATCTAATGTAATATTACATTCACCCCTTTCATAGCGTGAAACTTGCTGTTGACTGATACCAACTAATCCAGCAAGTTCAGCACCTGAAAGCCCTAATTCTTTTCTTCTTTTGCGAATTTCTTTACCAACGATCTGGTTTACATTTTTCATTTATTAAGACCCGACCTAATTTAAAATAGTCAATAATGACATGGATAAAGCAATAAAAGCTCATTTGTTTATTATTATTATTTTAATTTATCCCTACTTAAGAAATAGAGATAATCGTAAAGGTCTAATTTGGAGTGATTATAGAACGCATTGCTCGAAAGTAAAACTGTTTGTAACGATCGATACGATCAATCAAATTAGACAAAACCTATCAAAAACATCTATTAAAAAAAAGAATAATGCCTCAATAAACCTATTCATATTTTATTATGTTTTTATTATCCTCCCCAAATAATAAATCTATTTTAAACGGATGATATTTAACATTAATTCACTTTACCCCCCACCGTTGTAAACATAGAAAAGAATAGAATATTAATAACGAATTAAGAGTATTAACCAACTATACTCAATAATGCTTTTTTATTGTTGAAATATAAGAATAATTTATAAAATATATTCAAAAATTCAAATTTAATCATTCTTTTTAGATTCTAATTATTTTACCATCGCCAGTGGTTTATTTATTTTATCTTATGTGAACAAGTAAAAAATTTAGTAGCAAAATCATACTCGGTATAGGAGTATAAAATATGTTAAACATCCGCTTTATTGCTCTTATTTGCATTTTAACTTCCTTTAGTAGGGGTTAGGTGGTTTTCAATCGTTACATTTGATACAAAGTAAACTTATTAGTAGTTTTTACTAATACCCTCTCTTGTGAAAAAATATATAACCCCTTATAATCAACAACATATAGTTTTTACTAAGTGTAACAAAGTAATATTGAATGTTTCTATTTGCTGTAATAGCTATATTTGGCTGACGTTAAATAGCACAAAAAGACTATTCGTTATCAACCATCAATAAGCTCAAAAAACGTTAATCCTGAGTTTATTAGATAGTTTGACTTAAAACCTAAAAATTGATAGAGAGAATAGAGAGATATAAAACAATCTATTCTTAAGCTAGCACTAATGCTAACGTTCTTTGAAATATTTTTTTATCGATGCCTTTACAGATAAAGCAACAAAAAATCCAATAGCTTTGGCCGTCTTATAGAGTGAAATACTATGCTTCTAAATAAGATTGGAGTAAAAATTGGCTGATCATTTTTCACTATCATGGAAAATAAATCGCTATTTTGTGCGGAAGCCATTTAATAACCATTGGTTATCGAATAAGAGAATATCTCATTATACCTAGCTCAAATTATATGGTGTTATCTACTCATCGTAAGAGAGGAGATACCCTATGTCGACACCAATTCGAGTCGCCACCGTACAATTCCAACATAAAGCCTCTGATAAGGCTTATAACCTAAAACAGATCCATGCATTTATCGATCAGGCCGCATCTCAAGATGTGCAAATACTTGTGCTGCCAGAAATGTGCATTACAGGTTATTGGCACGTGCCTAAGCTGCCTAGCGAAGCTGTCTATCAGCTCAGTGAAACTTTACATGATAGCCCATCATTAACGCCTATCCGCCAACGTGCAAAAGAGCTTAATATGATCATTGGCGTGGGGTTAATTGAAAAAGGCTTAGATGATAAATGCTATAATACTTGGGTTGCTTGTATGCCTGATGGCACGTATCACGCCCATCGGAAATTACATGCCTTTGAGCATCCAAGTATTCATTCAGGCGATAGCTACACTGTGTTTGATACGCCGTGGGGAGTGAAAGCAGGGATCTTAATATGTTGGGATAATAATTTAGTCGAGAACCCACGAGCAACCGCATTAATGGGAGCTGATATTATTTTAGCACCACACCAAACGGGGGGAACTCATTCCCGTAGCCCATACAGCATGAAGCCAATTCCTCTTCCTTTATGGGAGAACCGAGAAAAAGATCCTGAAGCATTACGAGAAGCCTTTCAAGGGGAGCATGGTCGTGGCTGGTTAATGCGTTGGTTACCTGCTCGCGCCCATGATAATGGCGTCTTTTACATTTTCAGTAATGGCGTTGGTTTAGATGACGATGAAGTCCGTACAGGTAATGCCATGATCATCGACCCATATGGTCGTATTATCAACGAAAGCAATGCTATTGATAATGATATGGTGATCGCCGAGCTAGACTTAAGCTTACTTCCAATGTCAACTGGTCGCCGCTGGATGTCAGGCCGTCGCCCTGAGTTGTATAATATTTTGACGAAAACAATGGGTTATGAGCGTGATGCGCGAAGTGTGCGATTTGCTGATAAGCCTGTCGCAATTTCAAAATAACAGCAGCACATTTCCTTAAATGGATAATATACTTGTAGAGACGCTATTCAGGGTCTCTACAAGTTAACATGACTGATAAATTTACTGATGAGGCGTAATGGATACCCGATTATTACGTGCTTTTGTTGTTTTAGCTGACACGGCAAACTACCATACGGCTGCATCCCAATTGTGTATCACCCAACCCGCACTAACGAAGCAGATTAAACTGTTAGAGCAACAGCTCTCAATAACGTTATTTGAACGAGGTCGACATGGTGCACAACTGACTGAAAATGGTCGTAAGCTGCTCCCTTTTGCGCAACAAGTATTATCTCAAGCTGAGCTACTTTTTAACCGAGCAAGCGAATTGAGTACCCAATTCCCGAAATCTATTCATGTTGGATTTGGCATATCAACGTTCCAAGAAGCCTCTTTTTTCGTTGCGCGTTTGCGAGAACATTTAAAACAGACAACGATTTACTTTGATGATATGCCGTCAGATATCATGTCGCAAAAATTAGAAAATCACCAATTACAGGTTGCATTTTTACGCCGTCCTGAAATTGCATTTTCTACAGATTTTACAGTGCACCCGTTAAAACAAGAGACCTTGGCTCTCGCCATTTCGACATCACAACTCAGTGATGACCCCGTGAAACAGCTATTAATAAAGCACCCTTATTTATCGCTGCGTAAAGAAAGAGGTAGCGGACTATCACATCAAATCGAACGGTTCCTGAGCCAACAGGGGATCTCATTAGAGCCGGTACAAGAGGCTAGCGATATTCAAACCATCATCGCACTGGTTGCCGCTGGTGTGGGAGTCAGTTTAGTTCCTTATAGTTCAAGGCATATTAGCCGCCACGATGTGGCTTTTATCCCCATTGAAGACAGCCCATCGGCTATGTGGAATATTGATGTAGTTTGGTCATTAGCACTGCCTAAGCCTTGGCAAAATACCATTATGACACTACTTAAAGAAACTATGCTTCGTTTCAATCATAGCCCGAGTCTAAAATAATACTATTTAGTGATTGCTATGGTCATGTCAGGCTTCTTAATCGTAATTCCATAAAGGAAAGCGCATTCGCTTTCCTTTATTATTCGTCGCTATGCTTACCTATCAACCACAATATTTTTATTGACGATATTATCACTGCGGTTCCCCACCATCTGAGCGAACTTTTCGATAGGATCTGTTTTTAGTGCATACAATCTTTTTAATGCCAATGGGTTATCCCCTAAGCGTACTTTGCCTTGTATAGTCGTTACAGCAAGGTGCATTCCTGCTTGTTTTGCTGCGTTCATTGCCGTTTGGTTAAAACCACCAAATGGATAGGCTAAATAACGTTGCTCACGGGTAAATGGTTGTAAAGCATGCATAGAGCGTTGGAAATCTAAGAAAATAGTATGCTCTTTGCGACTAAAAATAACAGGGTTTTTACGAGCATCTAGCTTATGTAAGAAATGCGTGTGTGACTGAATATTAAACACATCTTGGCTACTTTTAATTTCCTGCTTACTCATAAATTGCAAACCATCTGCCGACCACTTTTGCGGCACACTTTTAATACGCGAAGAAATAACGAACAATGTGGCCTGTTGATGGTTATTTTTTAAAATTGGATACGCGTAGCGATAAACCGATTTCAAGCCATCATCAAACGTCAACACCACCGATTTAGCAGGCAAATTAACCGATTTATCTAAATATCCCTCAAGATCAGATAATGACAGTGTTTGGTAACCCGCCTGCTTCAAGTAATCCATTTGGGCGCGAAATGCCTCGACAGAAGTGGTCGTCGATGTATGCTGAAATTTTTTATTCTCACTTTCTTTGAGTAAGTGATGATAAGTGAGAACCGGTATCCCTTTGTCTATCTCAACCTCATCTGATTTGATATACCCTAAGCGGTCACCTAAGCGAATGGTTAACCAAGCTGTTTTTTCACCATTTTTTTCTGTTTTGATCATCCGATCCAACACGGGATAACGCAAATTACCAAATAGCATCGCGATTGGCTGGCTGTTTGCTTTTGCTGAGCGATAGACTAATGTGTTTTGTGTCGTGATCAGATAATTGTAGATAGGGTTATTTAAGTCATTTAACCTATCGTCTTCCGGTTTTAAGCGTGGTTTTAAAGGTGATACTTCTTCTGTGTTCACATAAGCATAATCATTACCAAACTGCATAGGTCGATAATCACCAGCAGGCTCATACATATAGAAACCATGTTCAGAATAAAGCTCGGCGACAGCTTTCATTTCCCCAGCAATAGGCGCAAAAATCGTCTCATTCTGTTTAATCTGCATGAGTGTTGGCGGGGTATCAGCCAATTGCCAATCTTCTGTACTTTGTGGCGGTGTTAGAGCAAATGATTTTGGGATCAATAAAAAAATGAAAATAACAAATAATATCCACGACTGATTACGCATACTCTACCCATAATAACGACCAGAGAAAAAAACCGGCTTATTCTAAACCGACTCAATAGCTATTATCCCTATACTTTACAAAAAATAATTTATCTAAATAAGATGATGACGAGAGATAACACACTCAGTGTATTCTCGTCATTGTCTCAATTCGTATAACGAATAACCAATTTTTAGTGGCGGGGGCGGTAGTGGTGGGTCGTATTCGCTATGTTGATATAGCCCTTTCATTCAGGGCTATACCACAAATTTAATCATATTTAACGATAGAAAATCGCCTTTTCAGCCGCTTTCACATCAAGCGATTGCTGCCAATTCACTAACGTCAAATGGGCAAGTTCCGCGAGTCCGACATAGAAAGGAAAATGGGCATCTGCCTGCATTTTATTAAGATAGTGCACACCCCAAGGCAATATGTGTTGAGCCAACAGTTCATTGAGTTTGGCAGGGTTATTTTCTGCCACCCATGCGACCATCATTAATAATAAGCCAAAGTGATCTTCTGGTTCATTTTGCGTTAAACAAATATCAATCTGGTTATGTTGCATCCACTCGCGTAGTTGCAATGTTGATTCACCAAAAATCACATTCTCTTTATCGAGCCAAACAGATCCCCAAGGTGGTGCTGGTAACGCATATGGGCCTATAAATAGCCGCTGATATGCGTCATCCAATGTTTCATTATCTGTCTGTATTATTGCCATTTTATCGGCGATCGCCTGCTTTTGCTCCTCAGAGCCATACGGCCACTCTTCCGCCCATTGTGGCGTTGATAGCAATGCGATAATGTCTTGGATATCATTCGGTGCATAATAAAAGGCAGCACCGAGTACGCGTGCTGTCAAAGAGATAGAATTTAAAGTTTGTTCACTCATGGTGTATTTTATTCGCTTATTATTCGATACTTAACGGCTGTTTGCCTTGATTTAACCACAAATAGTTTAAAAGGCTTAGCAGTAAATCACTAAGCCTTCTTCTCAGTTTAATTAACCGCCATACCAACGGTCATATGTAGGCCGTAAAAAACACCACGCCCCACGATTTCACCTGCGAGCACGAATAAAAAACCGATCCCCATATTAATCACAGAAGGGTTACGTTTTGCCACTAATGGCATTATCCAACAACCTAACCCCATTGCGATGGCAACGATTTTAATATCCATGAGTATTCCATAATCTGGCACTAGGTCGACCGCTTTTTGTACGGGTGTTTCTATACTTGCCAAATCAAAGCCTTGGGTGATTGCCACACATACACTGACGAGTAATGCAACCACACTCAATGCAGGAATACGGCGAATACATTGCAAATCAAACCCAGCGATACGTAACAACAGCGCAGCTAATATTGGGCCACCAAGGAATGCCGTTAAGACAAAATTTAGGGTGGTATAGCTGTTATTCCAAGTTGGAACAGTATCAATCAGGTAAACGCGAGATGTTGCAACAATAAAGACTGCTGCCATGACCATCACAACTAATAGCCATAATTTGCCGAGTGCCGCTGGCATTTTATTAAGCACCGCCAGAAGCCAGTAAAAACCACCCAAGGCAAAAAACAGCGCCCCACTCGCTACCTCATTACTCAGTGATGATGCCCCTAAGCGATTAAATGAGTTGAAAGCGCGTAACGGTGTTCCCATATGTGTCGTGGATAATAGGAAGCCTATCCCCATCAATAGCCACAAACCAAACATGCTGTAATGCACTTTACGGTTAAGCTCTGTTGACAGTTTTCCACTGAGTATCACCGCTGCCATAAAAATAAAAGCACCCGCCACGCTTTGGCCTATCACCGTGAAAAACATCAATGGCCATTCATGAATTCCCGAGCCCATATTATACCTCCTCCGGGTTAGCCAGATGCCCAGTGGTATCTCCGACAGGACGGCTATTGGCATTCAATTTTAAGACAATGTTTGGATGCGTATATTTTGCCGATGGCAATGGCGCGATTTCCGCTAAAGTCCCATATTTTTCACGTAGCTCTTCAATAGGCGCCATATCCAGTGCTCGTAATGGACAAGACCCAACGCAGATAGGTTTTTTACCTTCTGCCACTCGCTCATAACAGCCATCGCATTTTGTCATATGCCCCTTCACTTCATCGAATTGTGGAGCACCGTAAGGGCACGCCATACTACAGTAACGGCAACCGATACACACCTCTTCATCGACAACAACAAAGCCATCTTCACGTTTATGCATCGCGCCACTTGGGCATACTTTAGTACAAGCAGGATCATCACAGTGGTTACAAGATATTGACAGATAATAGGCAAAGATATTCTGCCCAAATACACCATCCTGCTCGGTCCAATCTCCTCCTGCATATTCATAGATGCGGCGGAAGTTAACTTCCGGAGATAAGTTTTTAAAGTCTTTGCATGCTAGCTCACAGGTTTTGCAGCCAGTGCAACGACTTGAGTCGATATAAAAACCATATTGCGTTGACATAACTGACATCCTTAAGCTTTAACAACTTCAACAAGATTAGAATGTGATGGATTCCCTTTCGCCAAAGGCGATGGGCGTTGGGTGGTTAACACGTTAATACTTCCAGCGTGATCCACACGGTTACCATCTGGGTCATACCAAGCCCCCTCCCCCAAACCAACGACACCCGGAACAATACGTGGTGTGACTTTCACTTTCACACGTACCTCGCCTCGGTCATTAAAAACGCGGACTAAATCACCATGCTTAAGATCCCGTTTTGCGGCATCTTGTGGGTTGATCCACAACTCTTGTGGGCAGGCGGCTTTCAGAACATCCACGTTGCCATAAGTAGAGTGAGTACGTGATTTATAGTGGAAACCTGTTAACTGTAATGGGTACTTATCCATAAGTGGGTCGCCATATTGCTCAAAACCCGGTGAATAAACAGGTAATGGGTGGATCACATCTCCCTCGTCTAGCTCCCACGTTTTTTGCAATTCAGCTAATTGGGAAGAGTAGATCTCAATTTTACCTGACGGTGTCGTCAGTGGGTTCGCAACGGGGTCTTCACGGAAGTTACGATAGGCAACATGATGGCCTTTCGGATCCCGTTTTTTGAAAATACCTTGTGCGCGGAACTCTTCAAATGTTGGTAATTCAGGCAATGCTTCGCGAGATTGTTCGTATAAATGACGTAACCACTCCTCTTGGGTTCGATTCTCGGTGAACTGCTCACCAACGCCCATACGCTTAGCAATTTCGCTCGTCATTTCATAGATATTGCGACTTTCAAAACGAGGTTTAATCGCCTGATCAGCAAAAATAACGTAAGACATGTTGCCCGCCGAGGCATCCATACAGAAATCCATCTGCTCCGATGCGGTACAATCAGGCAGCAAGATATCCGCATATTTTGCTGAGGCTGTCATGTGGTTATCAATCACCACAATCATTTCGCATTTAGATTCATCCTGTAAAATTTCATGAGTGCGGTTAATCTCTGAATGCTGATTCACTAAGCAGTTTCCTGCGTAGTTCCACACCATCTTAATCGGCACATCAAGCTTATCTTTACCACGGACGCCATCGCGGGTCGCTGTCATCTCAGAGCCACGTAATATGGCATCGGTCCACATAAACATTGAGATGTTGGTTTTGACTGGATTGGTTAAGGTCGGCATACGAACAAAGGGAATGCTGTACGACCCTTCCCGAGCACCAGTATTGCCACCATTAATCCCGATATTACCGGTTAAAATAGCGAGCATGGCGATCGCGCGAGAGGCTAATTCGCCGTTAGAGCGACGTTGAGGCCCCCAACCTTGAACGATATAAGCAGGCTTCGCCATGCCGATCTCACGGGCGAGTTTCACGATACGTGCAGCAGGGATACCTGTAATAGGAGCTGCCCATTCAGGCGTTTTTGCTTGTCCATCGGGGCCGTCACCTAAAATATAGGCTTTATAATGTGCATTTTTCGGGGCCCCAGCAGGCATTGTCGTTTCGTCGTAGCCCACACAGTACTTATCAAGGAATGGCTGATCGACTAAGTTTTCTTTGATCATCACATAGGCAAGCGCACTCACTAACGCCGCGTCTGTTCCCGGTCGAATCGGGATCCATTCATCCTCACGTCCAGCGCCTGTATCGGTATAGCGGGGATCGATAATGATCATTTTTGCATTCGATTTTTCGCGAGCTTGTTCAACATAATAGGTTACCCCGCCGCCGCTCATACGCGTCTCACTCGGGTTGTTGCCAAACATCACGACCAATTTGGAATTTTCAATATCAGAAGGACTATTACCATCAGCCCAGCCGCCATAGGTATAGTTCAGCCCTGCGGCAATTTGCGCGGTACTATAGTCACCATAGTGATTTAAATAACCGCCACAGCAATTCATCAAACGAGCAATTAATGTTGCACCCGGTGGCCATGATTTTGTCATCGTGCCACCTAACGTACCTGTACCGTAGTTTAGGTAAATAGATTCGTTACCGTAGTCATTGATTAAGCGCTTCATGTTGTTAGCGATAACATCAAAAGCCTCATCCCAACTAATACGTTTGAATTTTCCTTCACCACGTTTACCAACACGCATCATGGGGTAGCGTAGGCGGTCTGGGTTATACACGCGACGTCGCATTGAGCGTCCACGTAAGCAAGCACGTACTTGATGCAGTTCTTCATATACATCATTACCCGTGTTATCGGTTTCGACGTATTTAATTTCACCATCAACGACGTGCATACGTAATGGGCAACGGCTTCCACAGTTTACAGTACATGCACTCCAAACTACTTTCTCTTCTCCGGTGGGTGTCGCTGTTTTTTGCTCTGCGGCAGCGGAGGCGCTGAAAGGCAGAGAGAACCCTCCAGCCGCTGCTGCCAAACCCGTGATAGTTCCGGCCTTAACAAAGCCACGACGGGTAAGAGGAGCAAAAACGGATGCTTTCTCTTTTATATTTGCCATACATAACTCACTCAATTAATTTGCTTTAAATGTTAAAAAGTAAACTTCCAACAAAACGGAATAAAATATATTTAAGGTGTGTACTGCCAGTAATAGACACGATTAATCACATGGGTGAAAAATAAGATTTTGATAATTTAATGATAACAACCCATCAAATTAAGAGATTGTTTTACATCAATAAACCAACTAATAACTCACGTTATTAACCAAACTAACTTATTGAAAATAGAAATAATTTATAACATTACCGATATATACAGCAGTATATACTGATGAATTTTTATGATAAATTGATAGATGAAATCAGAATTAAATATCGATAGCTTTATTTATCAAATAATATTTTTAGTGAATTATACCTAAAAACAAAACCTCTATATTAAGTTAAAGAATAATTAACAAAAAAAATTAAACTAATAATGTTAATAAAAATACCGATTATTCATATTTATCATGATAAAATACATAATATAAACTTTATCAATAAACTAAAATGATAATTATTAGTATTTATTTGAGTTTTCGATAAACCAACTCTATTTGGCTGATGGCACATTGAATGCAAAATTCTAAAAAAATTATTTATTTCAATATATTATGATATTTTTCGTATGCAGATTAGCTGTTTCAATAAAATAAAAAATTAAATGGCAATATCGAAACAGAACAGTGAATATTCAATAACTCCTCTCCTATCATCGATAATACATTTATTTTTTTAATCTAAATACGTTACTTTTTATATTTAAAATGACGTCTAATATGATATTTTTACGCATATTCTTAGCATGAAATTATTTTTATTTACGAGTATTCCGAATAAAGATAAAGCGCATGTAACAAATAAGCTAAAAAGTAAAAAAACTCATATAAAACACTCAGTTAGTTATAACATTTAGTGTTGTTAGTTATCTAAAAATGACATGAAAAACAGGATATTGATCTCAATATTTAATTTACATTACCGTCAAATATTGACTCACTAAGTAAATACCGCTATTTGTTGAATTATTGTTAACTAATATTGCGGTGGTGATAAATTGGAAATATCTCAAGATAATGTAAAAAGAACGGATGCAACGCTAGATGCCAATGCAAGATCAAAATGCATTCGAGGAATTGTTGGAGCAGCTTCTGGTAACCTAGTGGAATGGTTTGATTTCTATATCTACGCTGTTTTTGCTGCCTATTTTACTAAAGCGCTTACTCCGCAAAATATGGATCCACTGACGCAATCTATCTATGTCTGGGGGGTGTTTGCTGCAAGTTTCTTTATGCGTCCAATTGGTAGTTGGCTATTTGGTCGGATTGCTGATCGCCATGGCCGAAAGCGTTCGATGGTCGCATCCATTTATTTAATGGGGTTTAGTTCTTTCTTGTTTGCCGCCTTGCCAACTTATGAGCAAGTCGGGATGTTTGCACCATTGTTATTGCTACTCGTGCGCTTGTTGCAAGGCTTATCTGTCGGTGGCGAATATGGTGCCGTCGCTACCTATATGAGTGAACTCGGCCTTAAAGGACAACGGGGCTTTTTTGCTTCATTCCAATATGTCACATTATCCGGAGGGCAGTTATTAGCAAGCTTACTCAGTGTTATTTTATTAGCGTTTCTCACTGAACAACAGCTACAGGATGGTGCTTGGCGTATTCCTTTTGTCATTGGGGGGATTGCAGCGATAGTCTCATTAATTGCTCGAAAACGCCTTGATGAAACCTTAAGTAATGAAGCATCAGAAGCAAAAGAGTCAGGTTCTTTAATCGCTCTTCTAAAACAGCATTGGAAATCTTTCTTTTTAGTCGTTGGTTATACTGCCGCAGGCTCTCTCTGCTTTTATATTATAACCGTTTACTCAAAGACCTATCTCACAAACATCGGTATTGATAGCAAAGTGGTTGGTTACATTATGACCGTATCACTCTTTGTGTTCATGCTGTCTCAACCTGTGTTCGGCATTATTTCTGATAAAATTGGCCGCCGAGCAGCAATGATTACCTTCACGCTATCCATGCTGCTATTTATCTACCCAGTGATGGTGATTGGCATGCGTTATTTTGCTCAGTCTCCTATCATTATCGCCTTATTACTGATTTTCTTAATGATGCTGTTAAGTTTTTACACTTCTATTAGTGGGCTAGTAAAAGCTGAAATGTTCCCACCTCATTTACGAGCGTTAGGTGTTGGGGTCTCATATGCGATAGGGAATGCTATTTTTGGCGGCTCGGCGCCCTCTGTTGCACTACAATTTAAAGCCAGCGGCGCAGAAAACGCCTTTTTTATCTATGTCATGGTTGTATTGTGTATCTGCTTATTTTGCTGCTTCCAGCTGCCTAAAGAGCCTGAATATTTAAATGACCGCCATTAATTAACTTATACAATCAAAAGACCCCCAATCATTGGGGGTCGCTTCAAATCCTTGACGTTTTTTACCTAAATCCATTACTGCCCTGGTAATGGCACTAAATCACTTTCAATATAACGTCTGACCAAGGTGGCTAATGCAACCAGTGAATCAACGTGCGTTCTTTCCCAACCATGTGAGCTATCCAGTGCAAAACAAGCCAATGCCACGCGGATATCCCACCCTGCATCGACGGCAGCGGCACTGTCTGAGCGGTAGTGCTTAAAGGTATCTCTCACATGAGGAATATCATACTGTTGGCACAGCTTAAGTAGGTGGCGTGTGATAGCTAAATCAAATGGACCTGTTCTATCACGAAATGCCAATGTTAACGCATCATCCCGCGTTGTTTGATCGGGAGCCGACACCGAGTTATCAATGGCTAACAGTTCTTGTACTTCAGCACCAAAGCCATGCGTTCCCCCAATACCGACTTCCTCTGAAATGGTAAACATGATTTGGCAAGCCACTTCAGGCAGTACTTTATCATCCACCAGCGATTTCAATGCAGCTAATAACACTGCACAGCCCGCTTTATCATCAAGATGGCGAGAGACGATAAAACCATTATCAATAAACTCAGGCTGTGCATCGACTGCAACCATATCCCCTACATTAAAGCCATGTGCTAATAAATCAGCATGGTTATAACAAGGTGCATCAAGGCGGATTTCAAGGTTATCCCAATCGGCAATCTGGGTATCCACTTCAGTATTAAAACGGTGCCCCGATGCTTTTAACGGCAGAATAGTTCCCCGATATTGGTTGTTGTCACAAAATACTGTGACTCTCGCTCCTTCAGCGAAACGTGCGGCCCATGTTCCCGTGTTACGTAGTGCCAATCGCCCATTCGGCTTTAATTGTGTCACCATTGCACCGAGAGTATCTAAGTGTGCCGCTAGTGCCCTTTTGGGCTCACCATTGCCTAACGTAATATGTAGCACACCTCGGCGGGTGTATTGCGGTTGAAAACCTAATTCTGCGAGCCATTGATGAGTCTGCGCTACGGCATTCTCTGTCATACCTACAGGGCTAGGCGTTTGTAATAGCGTCTTTAATACAGATTTAAGATAATCTTGATCAATCATGTCATTACCTGTCTTCACTTAAAAATCGTTCTTGTAAGGTTGCTTGCAAGGCCAGCATGGCTTGTTCCGCATACGCCATATGCGCTTCCATAATCGCTTTCACTCTAGGAGCATCTTTACGGCGCATGGCGTCAATAAGTTGATATTGATAGTCAATCCCTTGTCGACGATCGACAGGTTCAGGCTTTAAGTAGATGTCTTTGCAAATCGCCAAATCCTTAAGCAACCGTTGAAGAAAATGACAGATAAACACTAAAAGTACGTTATCAGAGTAGCTCGCAACAACAGCGTGAAAATCCAATTCGGCCATCCGCTGCTGCCAACGTTCGGCTTCATCAACTGGCTCATGATCATAAATCGCTATCGTGTCATACAGTTTTTGAAAACCTTCATTATCCATATTGTCGATAGCGCTAACTGCCACCACAGGCTCTAATAATTTACGTAAGGTATAAATGTCTTTTATCGAAATATTCCGTGTAAACAAATAATTAGACAGTAAACTCATCGCTCGCGCTTCTGTCATAGAATCAATAAATGCACCGCCACCAGGCCCCGTTTTCGTTTTTATCAACCCTTGGACTTCTAGCGATTTTAAAGCTTCTCGAACGGTGCTTTTACTGGCGCTATAACGCTCTATCAGATCTTTCTCTTGTGGCAGTCGATCACCTGGCATTAAATTATCCGCCATGATCGATTCTTTAATCGCATTCACAATTTCATCCGTGCGTTTAATTCGTCCTGTTTCTGTCATCGGCTGTTTCTCTGTGTTCATATTTTTCTTCCGGCCGTCGTCTGTTGTTCTATTTTTCATCTCCACACTCGCCTTTTACTCAAAAGAGAGCCTTGGCGCGCTGGTCAATAAATTCTGGGTATAACTCTGTTCAGGGGCAGCAAATAAACGATGAGTTTCCTGACATTCTAGCAAATCACCTAAATAGAGCACGGCCACTCTGTCAGCAATTGATTCAACGACGGCTAAATCATGACTTATAAATAAGTAAGATAACGAAAATTGTGTTTTTAGCTCTTGTAGCAACAACAACACTTGCGCCTGTACCGAAACGTCCAATGCGCTAACAGGCTCATCGAGAACGAGGATCTGTGCATCGGCTGCCAATGCTCGTGCAATCGCTAAACGCTGAGCTTGCCCACCCGAAAACTCATGTGGATAGCATGCCAGCGCATCCAATGGCATACTTACGGCCTCGAGTAACTCATGTAATCTATGGATTTGTTCAGATTTATTCATCTGCTTAAGGTACTTTAAAGGTACGGATAAGGTTTCTCCGATCGTTTTACGTGGGTTCAATGATGCAACAGGATCTTGGAAAACATATTGGATAGCTTGACCGAAGGCTCGTGCTCCTTGTTTTTGCCACTGAGAACGGTTTTTTCCCAATATGCGGATCTCTCCTGATGTTTCCTGCTCCAATCCAACTAAAATACGGGCAAGAGTACTTTTCCCCGAACCGCTTTCCCCAACGATCGCCAATGTTTCACCTTCATAAAGATCTATTGAGATGTTTTTTAGGGCTTTAACTTCTCTACTTGTTGGATGAAAAAGGTTAGGTGGGCGACCAAACGTTTTTACCAATTGATTGACTTCAATGACCTTATTCATAACACCTCCTGCACCGCGTCTGGTTTAGCGCTATAAATATCTGCAACATGGGTAAGAAATGCTTTTCCTTCCCCCAGTTTTGGCACACTGGCAATCAAGCGACGCGTATAAGGGTGCTGTGGCTGATGAAGTACCGTTTGTGTTGCGCCCGTTTCTACAATTTGGCCTTGCTGCATCACCGCCACGCGATCACAAATTTGGTTAATCACCGCAAAGTCATGGGTAATAAAAAGTAGCGCAACCCCTCTTTCACGACGTAACTTATTGAGTAATTCTAAAATGCGCGCCTGTACAGTGACATCCAGTGCCGTTGTCGGCTCATCGGCAATAATTAACACCGGATCATTCGCAAGAGCCATGGCAATCCCAACACGTTGGCGTTGCCCTCCAGAAAGTTGATGGGGATAAGCGTGATAACTCTCTTTTGCTGATGGAATACCAACACTCTCAAGTAACTCAATCGCCTTATTCTTCGCTTGTTGATCGGAAAGGGATTGGTGAGCGGTGATCGCCTCTTGTAATTGTGCACCTATCGAAAACTGTGGATGCAGTGTCGTCAACGGATCTTGAAAAATATAAGAGACTCTAGCGCCACGGCGTTGCTGTAACGCCGATAGAGATAATGACAACATCTCTTCTTCATTAACATAGATCCCACCACCGGTGATCACCGCTGGCGGGGAAGCTAATAGCCCCATAATGGACAGTGCTGTAACACTTTTACCAGAGCCACTTTCCCCTATCAGCCCTAAACACTCACCACGCGCCACTGAAAAACTGATATTTTTAACCGTTGGGCGCAATAGAGGCCCTTGACGAAAACCAACACACAGTGACTTCACTTCTAACACCGCCTTGCTGCCTTCCGTACGTGCTGGAATATCAATACGTGCGGTTTCTGTCACTGGTTGCGAGCGATGCAAAGCCCCTGATTTGAGTCTTGGATCAAGTAAATCGCGAATGCCATCACCTAATAAATTAAAGCTAATGACGATAAGAAAAATCATAATGCCGGGCACTAATGCAACATGGGGCGCCACGAACATCTGTGCTCTACCTTGCCCTAGCATTGATCCTAAGTCGGCATTCGGCGGCTGTGTTCCTAACCCTAAAAACGACAACCCCGCCGTTTCCAAAATCATCCACCCTATCGTGGTTGACATAGTCACGACAATAATAGGCAATACATTCGGTAAAACTTCCGTTAATAGAACTTGAATATGGTTTTTACCTGATAACCTTGCCGCCTGAATAAAATCACGATCGCGCAAGCCTACTGTTAGCCCTCGAATATTACGTGCAAAGAAGGGGATATTAACCAAAGCTATCGCGTATAACGCATTAAGTAAGCCCGGCCCAAGTACAGCGACAATCGCCAATGCCAGTAAAATATAAGGAAAAGCCATTAACATATCGATGCAACGCATCAATAGGGTATCAGTTCGCTGCCCAACATAGCCGGCAATTAAGCCAATTAGCGTACCTAATACGGCTGCAATTAACGTCGCAGAGATCCCCACAAGCAGTGATACCCGTGTTCCCCATAATAACCGTGACAAAATATCACGCCCAAGATGGTCGGTTCCCAACACATGACCCGAAGAAAAAACAGGTAATAATCGATTAATGAGATCCGTTTTATCGGGATCAGGCAGTGGCAGCCAAGGTGCTAGTAATGCTGACAACATGATGACCAATAAGATCGCTAGCCCTAATGCAGCTAAACGATTGGTCATTAACAAAGACCAAGCCGATTGGCGATAACGTGGCTGGATAACCGGTGTAGTAATTTGGCTCATGATTTTAACCTCGGATCCAAAAGTGCCTGCATCAAATCAGCAAACAAATTAATAAATACATAGGCTGCTGCTGCAATTAAAACACCGCCCTGCACTAAAAAGAGATCACGTGTCGCAACCGCTTTAACCAACATGGCACCTAGCCCCGGCCACTGGAATACGGTTTCGATATAGACAGCACCGCCTAGAACAAAACCAGCTTGAATCCCAATAACGGGGATCACTGACACGAGCGCCATACGAAAAGCATGACGAAAAATAACTTTGCGTTCGCTAAGTCCTTTTGCTCGAGCTGTACGAATAAAATCTAAGCGCAAGACCTCTAACATCGCAGTACGAGTTAATCGAGCAATGACCCCTGTCGCGACTAAAGAGAGCGTCACTGCTGGCAGAACAAGATGGTGCAATAAGTCGCCGAACCCACCGCCTTGCCAAATCGAATACATCCCTGACGCAGGAAACCATTGCAGTTGTACCGCAAACAGCATGATCATCAATAGGCCGATCCAAAACGATGGCATCGAAATGCCCAGTAACACGGCTAGCGTGATCACTTTGTCACTCCAGCTAAACTGACGGATCGCCGAAATAATGCCTGCCAGCAACCCTAAAACAGAGCTGAGCAACAGCGCACTGCCCCCAAGAATTAAGGTGGCTGAAAAACGTTCTAATACCTCGTCAGTGACAGGACGATTGAGTACGAATGAGCGCCCAAAATCCCCCTGCAATAAATTACTTATCCAAATAAAGTATTGTTGATATAGCGGCTTATCTAAACCAAGTTCCTGTTTTACCCGCGCCACATTCTCTGGTGTTGCCCATGGCCCGAGCAGTGCTTGAGCGGGGTCACCAGGGATCAACGCCATGATGAAAAATACGATAAGCGTGAGCCCAATTAAAATGGGTATCGTCGCTAAAATTCGTTTAACACAATATAGCCACATAGGTTCTTCCCCAGTAAATCTTCCCGTCGTAACCGTTTTAATGCCGAGTAAAGGCTCGCTACTTTGTTATGCCGTGAAATTAAGCCAATTGATCCGTTAATCTTTATGAACGTCTTTAAGCAATAAATTAAAATTTGGCTGTAATTTAAAATTACTGATCCGCGCACTGGCGACCGCATTTTGCTTCCAATTTGCCACAAACAGCCATGGCGCATCTTGGTGAACTCTCTTTTGTACCTGCCGATAAAGCCGTGCCCTCTCAGCCATATCGTTTGTTACTCTTGCCTTATCTAATAAGCTATCGAGTTGTTTATTCGCGTAATAGCCAGAATTAAATCCCCCTTTCTCTGGCCATGATCCAGAGTGCAGCGTCAAAAAGGGTAAGGTGTCAGGATCGTTCGTCATCCATGCCATTTCCGCCATATGTGCTTGTTTAAGCCCTGAATTCACCTTTGATAAATAGGTATTCCACTCAAAAGTCTGTATTTCAACTGACAGCCCAACGGCCTTTAGGTCGGCCTGAATCGCTGTCGCCATCGGGATCGGATCCAACATGCCAGATCCTCCCTCTGTGACATAAAAAATAATTTTTTGCCCTTCTGCTCCCGCCGCTTTAATCAATTCACGCGCTTTTTGAGGATCGTAAGGGTAAGCCTCCGTTTCAGGATCAAACGCCCAATCGAAAGCTGAAGGGATTGGCCCCTGTGCAACATCTGCGGAGCCTTGAAGGATATATTTAACGATATTCTGTTTGTTGACTGCGTAATTCACGGCTTGCCTGACACGCACATCGTCAAATGGTGGACGTGATGCATTCAACATGCCATACCAAACATGCGGGCCTGTTGCTTGATACAAGTGAAAACGTTTATCAGAGGCAAACAGTGGTACATTATCCGCGGGCACTTCAACCATCGCATCAATCCCTCCCGACAGCATTTCAGCCACGCGAGTATTAGCGTCAGTTATTGGGCGAAAAACCACATATTGCAGTGACGGTCGCCCTCCCCAGTACTGATCATTGGCTTCCACAACAACACGCTGATTCGCCGTCCACTCGGTAAATTTAAAAGGCCCAGTCCCACTTGGATGGCGACCAAAATTTTTATCGTATTGTTTAACGGCGGTTGGCGAGACAATCAAACCTGCGGGGGTTGCAAGATTGGATAAAAAAGGGGCAAACGGCTCTTTTAACCGGAAGATCACCGTGGCGTTATCGGGCGTTTCAATGTTGTCGATAACAGAAAAGAAAAATGATAAAGGAAAAGGCCCTGTATGATAGTAAGGATGCTCACGATTAAGCATACGTTCGAACGTAAACTTAACCGCTTGTGCATCTAATGGTGATCCATCATGAAAGCGAACCCCTTTGCGTAAATGAAATGTGTAAGTCAGTCCATCCTCACTCACATTCCATGATTCGGCCAGTGCAGGCTCAAGCTTTAATGAACCATCAGAATTGCGCACCAACCCCTCATAAATATTCACCAAGATCCGTGAATCATTGGCAGCCGTCGCCACCTGAGGATCTAATGATTGCGGTTCAGCCACTTGCCCTAATAACAATACATGGCTGTTTTCATCGCCCCATAGCGGAAATGAAAAAGCGAATAGAAGTGAAACTGTGGCTACCCATCTGCGTAAACACATGCCCATATTTGTTCTCCCTGGTGTGGTGACGATGCTGTGATATGTGTCAATTTTGTTAAAATTATTCTCTTTTTCTTTATTTATGATGATAAATTAACTTTCTCGCAATAATTTATAATGATAAATTTGATCGGTGTCTAATTTATGAGGTGTAAAATGACTTTTTCTATCGTCGCTCGTTGTGCAAAAACGGGGGAAATTGGAGCAATAACCGCAACAGGTGGTCCCGCAGTAGGGGCATTAGTTCTCCATGGGGCAAGTCATCATGGTGCGATTGCCACACAAGCCATGACCAACCCCATGGCGGGTATAACGGGAGTTGAATTCCTTCGAGAGGCTATGCCAGCTAAAACCTGTTTAGATGTTTTGCTTAAAAAAGATGCCGCCCCCACATTAAGGCAATTGATCATTATTGATAAACAAGGCACCAGTGCGCATTGGACAGGACAGGCATGTTTACCTTGGTGTGGTGGCTTATCTGAAACCAATTTAGCGATTGCAGGTAATATGCTCGCAGGAGAGCATGTTTTACACGCGCTATACGATACCTATCATAAATACTCAGAGTTAGCGCTAGCAAATAGGCTATTAATGGCAATGAAAGCGGGTGAAAAAGCGGGAGGTGATTATCGAGGAATTCGTTCAGCGGCACTCAAAATATGGCACCGTCGCCAATATGCAGATATTGATATTCGCGCTGATTGGTCACAACAACCTTTATCTGACTTAAACGTTATTCTGCATCAAATATGCTCAAGCGACTACGCCGATTTCTTCGCACAAATTCCCACTGGAAATGAATAATCAGCTTCACTTAACAGCAATTACGTAATTCAACTTAGGAAATTAATACTCATAATATGAAATTATCTCTAAAATAGCCGTCAAACCTTTGACAGAATGTAACAAAATGAAACAATTTAGGTGACAATTAACTATTTCAAATAGAACAAATTAGTAAACACATTTACTCTTTTTACGTCATAATTCGAAATATAAATAAAATAACCTTCTTAAAATGACGATATTTTCATAGATTTAAGCTCTCAATTTTCCAAAAATTTACGTGAATACCAATAGTGTAAATCAGCATTTTCAATAAAAATAAATATAACAATAGTTATAAACTATCAAAAATCACTGTTTATTAGGTATAAACATTTTTACACCTACAGCAGACTCGTTATAGTAGCGCCCAAATAGAGGCGATGAGTAGAAAACTAAATAATGGAAGAAAACAAACTCAGTACACTATCGGGTTACTTTTTACGCAAGGCAAGAAAGGAGAAGAAAATCACGGGCAAAGAATTAGCCAAATTAATGGGGATCAGCCAGCAACAAATTTCTCGCTATGAAAACGGGATAACGCCACTCACAATTGATTTACTGTATAAATTTCTATTGATCTTGGAGATTGATGGCGCAAGTTTTATACAAAAAATTTTCCACGAATACGCGAACGGTAGCAATAATAAAGAGCCTGCTCCCGTCACACCACCATCACTCAGCCAATATATCAGACACTTTATTAAAGATAAAAATAGCGCAACACGTGATGAAATACGTTATTCCAATCACAATAGAAAAAATTTAGAGACCTATTCCGTCCAGCTCAAGCCACTCAATGGCGCCAAAATAAAGAGAGTTAATTCTAAAAAGGAATAAATCGCCCTATAATAAATTACACTCCAATAATAGAGGTTTATACTAAATAAGCACTTCTACCTAAGTGAATTAATTGTCATTTCCCACTGGGTTCGCCAAACTTTTAATCCATGATTTTTCTGGCATGATGATAATAAGCACAAACTATGTATGCCAATTGGTTAAAAAATAGATAACTCAAACTATTGCCTAAATAAAAAACCTGATTTATTGTAAGGATTACTTATTTAGATAACACTTTAACCAGCTTAGTCGTATATTTTACTTTTACCACTATGTGTGACTAAAAAAATAAACAAATTTAGGATTATTATTAGTAACAGTCGTTATTGAAAGGGTTAAACTGGATAAGAATTCGTCTTTGACTATTTTATCAACAGACACAAAGATAAACATATCCTCATGTTTTTTAATGATAAATCAGAGGTAAAATATATTCCTAATAGGCGTTTCAATAACAAAATATATTTTTTCAACTTTATTTTAAAATAGTGTAAACCTAAAAATACGCAACGAATTTTCCTGTTACTGAAAAACTTGAGAATTTAGTTCAAAAAAACGACAATATAAAAAACACAAACATTTAGATATTTAATTAAATGTTTTTAAACTAATACGTATTTTATCTATTTAACCTTTCAAGAGTAAAAAGAAGGATAACCACCAACCCTCATAAAATCGGATATTTCATTCTCCTACCCTTATTAACCACACAATATAGCATTGTTTAACACTTGGCTCATTCTAGTATTTTTGCTAATTACTCACTCTACGAAACAAATATCCACCGCATCTAAGTTGATTAAAAAATCACTGTACACATTATCTGACATTTCACTTTATTTTCTGCCCTCTTAAAAAGATTGAATTTTATTAAAATAGCTCGCAAACCCCTTACAGGCTTGATTATTTCTGATTATGAATATTCACATTTCTCTTACTTTTGTTAACAAATATTAACCATAGTTAACAACATCATGAAATATGATAATATGATTATCTTAAATTGTAATTATTTACTATATAAAAACTAAGGTTATTATTGAGGTTATAGATGAAAATCTCGAGAAGAAAACTACTTTTAGGGGTCGGTGCTGCGGGTGTTCTCGCAGGTGGTGCTGCGGTTGTTCCAATGATCCGCAGAGAAGGTCGGTTTGAGTCCACCAAATCTCGTGTTCCTGCTGTAGCAGGCACAGAAGGTGCATTACCAAAATCCGCTGATGCCGTTATTATCGGTGCAGGCCTTCAAGGTATTATGACTGCAATTAATCTCACCGAAAGGGGGATGAACGTTGTTATTTGTGAAAAAGGCGTTGTAGGCGGCGAACAATCAGGCCGTGCTTATAGCCAAATTATTAGCTACAAAACTTCCCCAGAAATTTTTCCATTACACCACTATGGAAAAATTTTATGGACTGGCATGAATGAAAAAATCGGTGCTGATACAAGTTACCGCATTCAAGGCCGTGTTGAAGTTCCTTCTAGCGAAAAAGATCTAGAACTCACCAGAGAGTGGATCAAAAAGACAGCAGAAAACCCAGGTTTTGATACACCTTTAAGAACTCGCATGATCGAAGGTGAAGAGCTGGCAAAACGCTTACCTAATGCACAAACTCCATGGAAAATCGGTGGATTTGAAGAAGACGCAGGTAGTCTCGACCCAGAAGTGGTTACACCAACCATGGCTAACTACGCCAAATCAATCGGGATCCGCATCTATACCAACTGTGCAGTAAGGGGCATAGAAACCGCTGGCGGTAAGATTTCCGACGTTGTGACCGAAAAAGGTTCCATCAAAACTTCTAACGTAGTGCTAACTGGTGGTATCTGGTCTCGCCTATTTATGGGTAACCTAGGCGTTGATGTTCCTACACTGAACGTTTACCTATCTCAACAGCGTATTACTGGCGTGCCTGGTGCACCGAGAGGTAACGTGCATCTACCAAACGGTATTCACTTCCGTGAACAAGCTGATGGTACTTATGCGGTAGCACCACGTATCTTTACCAGTTCTATCGTTAAAGATAGCTTCCTGCTAGGCCCTCGCTTTTTACACCTACTCGGAGGCGGAGAGCTGCCATTAGAATTCTCAATCGGTAAAGATCTCTTTAACTCCTTCACCATGGCAACCTCATGGAAGCTGGATGAGAAAACGCCATTTGAAGAGTTCCGTACCGCAACTAACACACCAAACAATGAGCACTTGGATGGCGTTCTAGAAAGACTTAGAAATGAATTCCCTGTGTTTAAAGACTCTAAAGTGGTTGAGCGTTGGGGCGGCACTGTTAGCCCAACTGACGATGAGATCCCAATCATTTCGAAAATCGAACAATACCCTGGCCTTGTTATCAACACCGCAACAGGTTGGGGTATGACAGAAAGTCCTGCATCTGGACAGTTGACTGCTGATCTATTGATGGATACTAAGCCTATCATCGATCCACGTCCATACAGACTTTCTCGTTTTAGCGAGTAATATAAAACGCTTTTTACGCGGGATTTGGATGCACTCTTCACTTATGCTAATTAGGTGAAGAGTGATTGGAATGGCGCGTGAATAGTTTGTAGCTTTGCTACTGCGTTTGATATATAGCTCAATAAAATAGCCTCTATGCTAACAAGCAATAGAGGCTATTTTTTATAAAAATAAAATGACTTCGTTTAGTAATACATCGCTATCAATTTATTATCGACAGATTTAATCTCAATAGGAGTATCAAAGATATCTTCGATGATATCGACCTTCATAATGTCATTAGGCGCCCCATGATAAACTAACTTCCCTGCTCGCATAGCGATAATATGGTCGGAGTAGACAGAGGCAAAATTGATATCGTGGATCACCAAAATAATCGTTTTGCCTAACTCGTCTGCCGCGCGACGCAGCAATTTCATCATAATGACCGCGTGCTTCATATCAAGGTTGTTGAGTGGTTCATCTAACAGCACATATTCAGTGTCTTGACATAAAACCATCGCCACATAGGCTCTTTGCCGTTGACCACCTGATAGCTCATCCAAATAACGATGACGCAAGTTAGATAAATTTAAGAATTCGAGTGACTCATCGATTTTCTTTTTGTCATCAAGGGTTAAACGCCCTTTTGTATAAGGATAGCGACCAAAACCAACTAACTCTTCAACGGTTAATCGACTTGCGAACTGGTTTTCTTGTCGCAACACTGACAAATAAGTCGCTAGCTTATCACTTGGCGTTTTTACAACATCTAGCTCATTAACCTTCACATGCCCAGAATCGGCCATTAATAAGCGCCCAATGATTGATAAAAGCGTCGACTTACCTGCTCCATTAGGCCCAATAATCGATGTAATACCACTATTTTTAATCGTTGTTGTGATGTTATCTAAGACCTTAGTATCCTGATAACTTTTCGATATCTGATTAATTTCAATCATACTAAAACCTTCTTAACACCATATAAATAAAGAATATGCCGCCGATAAACTCAATCACAACAGATAGCGTACCCGCCATGTTCAAGCCGTAATCAAGGATCAATTGCCCTCCAATAAGCGCAATCACTCCTAATAAGAAAGAGACGGGCAACAGATAACGGTGCTGACTACTACCACTAATAAAATAAGCAAGGTTCGCCACCATTAACCCTAAGAAAGTTAATGGCCCTACTAATGCTGTCGATACCGCCACTAATATCGATATCAGTAATAAAATCACCGTCACTTTATGGCGATAGTTAATTCCTAAATTGATCGCATTTGCCTGACCGAGAGCTAAAACATCGAAACAATAGCGCATACGCCACAGCAAAATACCAACGACTAGCGTAATTGCTAAAGTAAAGAAGATCAGCTCAGGGGTCGCTCGTGTAAAAGTCGCAAACATACGACTTTGTAGAATTGAGAATTCATTCGGATCCATCAACCGCTGTAGTAACGTCGCCGTACTTTTAAATAACGTACCAAGAATAATACCAACCATCAAAACGAGGTTGATATTCAACTTAGCTGAAACAAACAACCAGCGATAAAGTAATACGGAGAATAGAACGAGTAGCGATGACTCTAGCAAAAACTTCCCAATATTGAGCAACCAAGATGCAGGGAAGCTATCGGTATAAAACACAAAGATTGACTGTAATAAAATAAATAACGCCTCTAAACCCATAATAGAGGGCGTCAATATCTTATTATTGGCTATGGTCTGAAAAAGAACGGTCGAGACCCCAGAAGCAAAAGCGACCAGAATCATCGTCAGCACCATATAACCTCGGTGTGGCAAAATATAAGCAAGGTTATTGCCAAGATTGATAGTCATAAAAAGTGTAATAGCTATAACCGACAGCCCCAGTAATAGCCATATTCTTTGTAATGGTGTCATCCCTTTTTTGGGTAACACCACTGATGCATTAACTTTTTGCATAACGCTGCTGCTTCAACAGTAAAAAAAGGAAAATAATGGCGCCAATAACACCTAAAATCACACTTGCAGGTATTTCGAATGGATAACGGACTAAGCGACCGACAATATCACA